>CP097899.1:3920841-4257788 GCA_023639215.1 Candidatus Pristimantibacillus lignocellulolyticus | reverse complement strand
AAACTTAAAGTAATGTCATTAAAACATTTGAAATAGGGTAGGTTTACATATTTAAGATGATTGAAATTGGCAGAGATCGAAGTTATAAACCTACGGGTGGAGGAAAAGGGACTATTGTCATTGATATTGTACCTGAGGAAAATATTACTCCAACTGGAAAGATTAATTTGGGCGTTGAAGTCGGGTCTGCTGAAAAAGGAACTGTTAAGATTATGGGTACCGATTTTATTGAAATCCCTATCATATTATCCAATTAGTAGCTAAGCTGTAAGGCAGATGAATAAGATTGAAAAAGGAGCCTTAAGAATATGAAAGTTGCTTATCTTGGACCAAATGGTACATTTTCCGAAGAAGCTGCTAAACAATATTTTATAGAAGACGAAGTGGAATTCTTTTTACTTAATACCATTCCAGATGTAATCGAGGCAGTTGGTGATAGTACAGTAGATAAAGCGATTGTTCCTTTAGAAAACACAATTGAAGGTACAATTAACATGACTATTGATTCAATAATCAATTATACTAATGTATTTATTGAGGGGGAATTGATATTACCAGTTTCATTACATCTACTCACGAATAAGGATATTAATAGAAATGATATTAAAGAGGTATGGTCGATTTCACCGATTCTAACTCAATGTAGAGCATACTTGAGAAATTTAAATGTTAAGAGCTTACAGTATGATAGTTCTGCAGCAGCAGCATTTTCGTTAAAAAATAGTGATAGGGATGACGTTGCTGTAATTGGCTCAAAGTCACTTGCAAAACTATTAAACCTCACAATAATAGATCACAATATTCAAGATAATCTTGATAATGAAACTCGTTTCGTAATTATTAGTAATGAATGCCCAATTAATCCGTTTGCTGCGAAAACACTGTTTGTTGTTACGCCTGATCAAGATCAACCAGGGGTATTATCTGCAATCTTGAATATATTCTCAGCACTCAGTATAAATCTGTCTTGGATAGAATCAAGGCCTACGACAAAGAAAATTGGAGTATATAGATTCTTTTTAGAATCGAATAATAATTGCAGTGAACTACTCATAAATAAAGCAATTACAATATTGGATACATTAGGCCATGATGTTAGAATTATTGGACGATATGATACAAATTTAAGTAAATAAAAAAATTTAAGTACTACAAGGGGGAAATAGATATGATACTAGAAGTAGCTATATTACATATTAAACCTGAACTCAATCATAGTTTTGAATCAACTTTTAAGGAAGCCTCGAAAATTATTGCGAACATGGAAGGTTATATCGAACATCAATTACAGAAATGTCTTGAACAAGAGAACAAGTATATTTTATTAGTTCGATGGGAGACGCTTGAGCACCATGAGATAGGATTCAGAGGTTCAGAACAATATCAACAATGGAAAGCCTTATTGCACCATTACTATAGTCCGTTCCCAGTGGTAGAGCACTATAGAGAGATAGTGCTGAATGAATAGAATTCTCGAAGAATAGGCAACAACCTTATAAGGAGATACTAAATGGATACTTTATTGAAAGAACAAATGAATTTCTTAATAGAAATAGATAAACTCAAAACAATTGAGAGAAAGACTAAAATCATGCATGGTTCAAGATTAGAGAACGACGCGGAACATTCTTGGCATCTTGCGATGATGGCGTTAATTCTACAGAACAATGCAAATAATAAAATTGATTTGCTTAGAGTTATAAAAATGCTGTTAATACATGATTTGGTAGAGATAGATGAAGGTGATACCTTTGCGTATGATAGTTCAGGTTATGTAGATAAGTTTGACCGAGAAGTTCAAGCGGCAAAGAGATTATTTGGAATATTACCAGCTGAACAAGAGCAAGAACTAATGGATTTATGGATTGAATTTGAGAAAAAGGAGACAGACGAAGCAAAATTCGCTTCATCACTGGATCGCTTACAACCGCTCATCCATAATCACAATAATCAAGGTGACACTTGGCTGAAATACAATATTACTAGCGAACAGGTTTTCAATCGCAACAAAGAGATTGCAAATGGCTCAAATGAGTTGTGGGAATATGCACAATCGATAATTAATAATTCTGTGGAACAAGGGATACTGTCAAAGTAATTGTTCAAAGAAAATAGAGTAGTATTCGGAGGTTTTTAATATCGAAAAGAAATTAGTAAAGGGAGCAATATACGGATTTTTAATTGGGCTAGCTCTAGCTATTATTTTTATTCCAGATACTATAACACGTATAGAATCTAATGTGACTACAATTTACTCAATCTCGATACGGGAGTACTTACTAAAATTACTTAGATTTGCTGTGAAAACAAGTTTAGCAAGCACTGTTGTTCTATGGATTCGAGAGTTTTATCTTGGTCCGCGTAAAAAGGGTGAGCCTGCGTTTTTAAATGGTTTTGTAAAAAGTTTTTCTATAGTTCTTGCACTAATTATTTTAGGTTTCTTGGCTTTTTCGCTGATTACTTCTTATATTTCTCCTTAATAACTGGGAATGAGGTGAGAGATTGAACGTTATTACAAATAAACGTTTATTAATAATAGTAACCATTCTTTTCATCTGGTTTATTATTCACACTACTTTCGTAGTAATAGATGGATTGAATGATGAATTGAAACATGTTGACGCAGCAGTAGTATTAGGAAATAAAGTAGAAGTTAATGGACAGCCTTCTATACGGTTAAAAGCAAGATTAGATAGGTCCATAGAACTTTATAAAGATGGTTACTATTCTTTTATCATTGTAAGTGGTGGTACTGGTAAGGAAGGTTTCGATGAGGCAAGAGTTATGAAATCTTACTTAGTGGATAAAGGGATACCAGAAGACAACATTATAGAAGATAATAATGGGTACAACTCTTATATGACCGCCCAGAATACAAGCAAGATTATGGATGAACTAAAATTTGAATCTGTGATGGTTATCTCTCAATATTTCCATGTATCTAGGACCAAATTAGCATTTAGTAAAATGGATATTAAAGAAGTATATTCAGCCCATGCCAAAATCTTTGAGATTAGAGATATCTACTCAATAATAAGAGAATTTTCAGCATATTATAACTATCTTTTGAAATGATTCAGAGTCCGGTTAGAGAACAGGATGAGTATAGTTAATTCATAATAGAGGAGTAATAATAATGAGAATAATTGCTGCAACTGATTCGCACTACGAATATATTAGAGAACATGATAAACATATTTTAGAAAGCTTAATCTTACCCAAAATTAAGGGAAATGAAATTTATATTCTGGAGAATGAAGAAGCTAATAACGTTGGGTGGATGCGGCATTCATATTTCTGGGATAATACACCTTTTATGAATATGATTTGGATTGATGAAACCTATCGAAGTAAAGGGTTTGGTAAGAAAGCAGTTCTTTTTTGGGAAGATGAAATGAAGAAGCTCGGTTTTAACTTGGTTATGACCTCTAGCTTAGCTAATGAAGGGGCTCAGCATTTTTATAGAAAATTAGGTTATCGGGATTCAGGTAGCTTATTACTCGAAGATGAGCCTTTGGAAATTATATTTACTAAGAACATATAAAGTTATCTCATATTAGGACGGTGAACTATGACTAACAAATATGTTGAAAGATCATTATACTCAATAATTTTCTTGATAATTATTACACTCGTGCAATTAACATTAGCTCTCACCGGTTCAAAGTTTCTCTTTCTAATCATAATAGAAAGCATAGTTCTTGGTGTTTTTATAATATTATTTGTTGTTTCATTAACTGATTATGTTAAAAAGGATGATGAGATAATAATTATCGAATCAAGGAGAGCCGAAATTTTCACAGGTATTATTAAGAATGAGAAGAATCAATAAAAGTGAAATTTCTTTATTGAGTACTGTAATGCAACATTGTTAGAGCAACCATCGTTGTAAGAAGTAGATAAACCATAAACATCCAGTAATATAGAGTACTCAACATAGACGCCCACCTAAGATAAGATCTATCTAAGGTGGGCGTCTGTCTTCCCTCGGAACATAATAGACATGAATAAGAGGTAATAGAAATGATCAAAGCAGTAATTTTTGACTTAGATGGAACATTGCTAGATCGAGAAAGTTCCTTAAAAGAGTTTCTATTCGCGCAATACAACGCGCTAATAGCATTACAGAAAATAGAGTATTCAATTTTCAGACAACGATTTATTGAATTGCATCAGCGTGGCTATGTTTGGAAAGATGTTGTGTACCGACAACTGATTGATGAATATCAACTGAATATTACAAGTAAAGAATTATTAGAAGATTATCTCGAACGCTTTCAACATCATTGTATTGGCTTTAGTGGGATGGAAGAAATGTTGAACGAATTAAAAATTAAGAACTTAAAATTAGGTATCATCACGAATGGATACTCTCAATTTCAAAGATCAAATATTAGAGGACTTGGTATAACCGATTATTTTGACGTGATTGTAGTATCAGAGGAAGAAAAGATAAAGAAACCAGCAACTGAAATATTTGAAAGAATGTTACAACGATTGCAAGTATGTGCAAGCGAAGCGATCTATGTGGGAGACCACCCACAAAACGATGTTAAAGGGTCCATTACGGCGGGAATGACAGGCATATGGAAAGAAGATTACTACTACGAACGTCCAGAAGTAACCTGTCAAACGATTAAAGAGTTAATGGAAGTAATAGAAATCATAAAGGAGGTGAATGGAGATAACTAATCAATATAATAATATAGGATACCTATACGATTTGGATCAACGAGATATAGTAAAGGACGATCTCTCATTTTACATAGACTACGCCCATCAATACGGTCAAGAAATATTAGAAGTAGCGTGTGGTACCGGAAGGATAAGTATCCCACTAGCTCGGGAAGGCTTTAATGTTACCGGTATTGATCTTTCTGATCATATGATCAAAGTACTAGAACATAAATTATTGAATGAAAGTATGGATACAAGAAGCAGAGTCAACCCCTTCGTAGCAGATATGACCGAATTCATTTCTAATAAGAAATTCTCTTTAATAATCATTCCTTTTAGATCATTCCAGTTACTTACTGAAGAAAGTCAGATAACACGATTTTTAAAGAACGTTCGAACTCAATTAACTGAAGATGGAGTGTTCATACTAACCGCATATCGTCCTTACGGATTGCTAGATGAAACATGGGTACAAGATGAGCATGAAGATTGGGTAATTTATGATCAGAATACTAATAAAAAGGTAACAAGAACTCAAATACGTAAAAGTATAGATACAGATAAACAGATTACTTACCCCGAGCACATATATTACATTGAAGAGCCAGATGGCACAACACAAAAGCATACTCAGAAATTAGCAATGAAGTATTACTATGAAGAACAGCTTAGAAACTTACTAGTTACAAGTGGATTCAACATTAGAGAAGAATTCGGATATTATGATCTCCGTCCAATAGAAGAAGGGCCAGAACTTATATTTGTTTGTAATCTGAGAATTAGTTAAGTGCAACTTTTTAAATGAAAGATGTGAACCGAGATGATACGTCCTAACTTACATCCCAGAATTAATGAAATAATAGACTTATATTTAGATGAAGTTCAACGGATTAATTCTAAATTAATTAAAGGTTTTTATATTTATGGGTCTATTTCAATGGGTGATTATTCGTTAGAACGGAGTGATATTGATTTTATAGCGATATCTGATGAAAGATTAAGTAAGACTGAAATTGATCAACTCAACCAAATTCATCAAAAAGTTGAGGGAAAATATAAGAAGCCAAATTTAAGCGGAATCTATATTACTTGGGATGATGTAGGGAAGCTTTCAGAAGAAGTAGATCCCTTTCCATACTATTCGGATGGTCGAATGCAGGAACAGGGCTATTTTGAAATGAATCTTGTCACATGGTATGAATTGAAACATTTTGGGATTAATATTATTGGACCTGCTGCGAAGGAATTAAACTTTTCTTTAGATTGGGATCTATTAATTGCAAAGATGCACGATAACTTAAATGGTTACTGGAAGAACTGGATACAGAAATCATCTAGTTGGCGCTCTCTATATTCATATTTACTTTACCTTAGAGTTTCTGAGATTGAATGGGGAGTACTTGGCATAACTCGGTTGTACTATACTTTTCGTGAACATAAGATAACTACTAAAGTAGCAGCAGGTAATTATGCATTAAACATTGTACCAAATCAATTTCACAACATTATCATTGAATCAATTAATGCAAGACAAAACGTATCAAAATCACTTTACCGATCTAAGATAAAAAGAAGAAATGATACAATTAATTATATGAATTATATTATGAATGAAATTAATAATGATATATAAAGAATTCCATCTATTTTAAAATAGGAGGGAGAATTAAATGAAGTATTTATTGGCATTTGCTCTATTTATCGTTCTTAATACCGTTATCTATAATGAATTTGAAATTTCAGGATTTCTAATCTATAACTTTGCGGTTATTTCATTGTCATTAGTCATGATTTATGACAAGATTGGTAAAAAATCAAGTGATATCCTTAGTAGTAAAAGTTATATTACCGAGCAAAATAAGTTAAAACAGCAACTATCAGATATTGATAAAGAACATTCACGTTAGATATCCAGGTACACAACAAAATTTTGTTGAATTTAATTACGTAAACTTAGATTTTCGAGTAATTGTTGCTTATTATGCTGGCATACCTGTAGGGTGTGGTTGTTTTAAGGAAACGAAAATTGACAATGTAGTCGAAATGAAAAGAATTTATGTGAAAGAAGACTATAGAGGAATAGGAGTTGCAAAAACAGTATTAAGTGCGCTAGAACAATGGGCAATTGAGGAAGATTACATTAGCTCAATTCTTGAAACTGGAATTACTCAACCTGACTATCTATGAATTACACTTTTGAGACAACTAATTTCCAATTTATGATAGAATTAAATTAATTTATCTAATGGAGGTAGTTTATGAGTAGAATTATTATGATCAGCGACATTCATGGCTGTATAGATCAATTTGATCAATTAATTAATTCGTTGGAGTTAACAACAACTTCGGATAAGTTAGTTTTACTTGGTGATTATGTAGACAGAGGGCCTAACAGTAAAGAAGTAGTTGATAAAGTGATGTTTCTTGTCAAAGAATATGGTGCTGTCGCATTACGAGGTAATCATGATCAACGATTAGTGGATTTAATTAGAAATAAAGATGACATTATTGAATCTAAATTTATCCAGCATGGTGGAATTGATACAATAAATAGTTATTGTGATCATAACAATATGAACTCGAAACTCGACTTAAATTCTGCAATCTCAATCATTAGAGAGAATTATAGTCATCATATTGACTTCCTAAGTAACTTACCACTTTTTTATGAAGACGATCATCATATATATGTTCATGCAGGTATAAATCCTAAATATGTCAACTGGAAAGAACAAACCGATCATGATTTCATGTACATTAAAGATGAGTTTTACCTGCATCCAACAGCCATTGATAAGAAGGTAGTATTTGGACATACAAAAGTATTTGATATTCATGGTTCAGCAGATGTGTGGTTTGGAGAAGATAAGATCGGAATTGATGGCGGATGTGCATATGGTCTACAGCTAAACGGATTAATCTTAGAAAAGGGTCAATACAACACGATAGCGATTTCCAATCATTCTAAGTAGGGTGTGATTCTTAATGAAAAGATACAAATCTAGTGAAGGTCAACAACTTATCTTTGATTCTTATGATAGATTGTTAGTAGATTGGGATGTAGTTTACGAAGAAATGGATATTCAGACTTCGTATGGCAGCACACATATTGTAACAGCAGGTTCTCGTGATAAACCTCCAGTAGTACTACTACATGGTACAGGCGACAACATAGCGATGATGTGGATCTATAATATACAACAGTTATCTGATCATTTCTATGTTATTGCAATAGATGCCATTGGCGGTTCTGGTAAGAGCGAACCGAATGAAACGTATTATAAGCAATTTAATCAAACGACTTGGTTAGATGAAGTACTAGAATCATTATTAATAGAAACAACACATATTGCAGGGGTGTCATATGGGGCTTACTTAGCCTATTATTATGCAATTATTAGGCCGTCTAAAGTTACCAAAATTGTTTGTATGGCTGGAAGTATTGCAGGTAGCCAATTTGAAGTAATGAGCAAGATGATGAGAGCCTTCTTACCGGAGGCACTATTTCCAACCGAAAAAAGTTGTAAGAAGCTACTTAGAAAGTTAAGTGGAACTAATCATTCCGTTTTCGAAAATAATAGTGAGCTAATGAATCACTGGTATTATCTCCTTAAATATTTCAATAATAAATCCATGATGCAGCATAAAGTAACTATATTTGATCATGATCAAATCAAATTACTCAGAAATAAATCCTTATTTCTAATTGGTGACAAAGACATATTGAGTTACTATCCGAAGTCAATAAAAAGGCTTCAGGCACATCAATTATCGTATAAGATTATAGAAAATACAGGGCATGCGATTAATCACGAGCAAGCCCAGTTAGTAAACACAGAAATCATTAACTATCTTACCTTTTCTTAGCTTTAAAGTATTTATGGTTTCACAATGTTGACTAGAAATCTACATTAAATCAGAAATTGGGGATGTATTTATGAACTGGGAGAGTGCACTAGAAACATTTTGCGAATTATATCATCATTCCAGTGTAAATTGTGACTGGATCATTGTAGGTTCTGTTAGTTCTGTCTTGCAAGGCGCAAAAATGATTCCAAATGATATAGATATTTATGTTAGAAATAAGGAGGACGTAAGTAAATTAGCTTTCTTATTATCACCGTATAGTATAATTACCAAAAGTGAACTCTCATATTACGACTCCGAATGGTTATCATCAATAGAAGAGCCATACTACACTCAGACATTTCCTTCGGGATTCTCTTGGACTAAAGGAAAATGGATGATCAATGGATTTAACGTGGAAGTTGTTCATATCTCCGATTCTGCTGGAATTGCTGATTCTGATAAAGGAGAGGGAATCTGGGAAGGCGGGAAATATATTTGGTCCCTTGCCAAGCAAGTCGAATTTGGAGATTATAGCATACCTATTATCCCATTGGAAATCCAACTTGAGTCTAACTTAAGGAGAGATAGACCAGATCGTGTTGAAAGTATTATTAATGCAATGAAAACTAACGGTTACAGCAAAGAACTGTTAACGAAAGCATTATCTATAAATAATTATGTTGGAGTCAAAGAACTACTCATGTAAGCAAAATATTAACTACAATTCGTATGGAGTAGGAGTTTATTATGCCGTTTACTATTTCACATGCAATGTTTGCTGTACCGTTGAAGTACATAAAGCCCAAATATTTTAGTACAACAGGGTTGATATTAGGGAGTATGTCTCCTGACTTAGAATATTTCGTTATGCTTGAGCCTTCCAGAAGTATCGGTCATTCATTGTCAGGATTATTCCTTCAAGCTATTCCTTTATCTTTAATTATAGCTTATCTCGTTCACTATGTAATAAAAGTGCCATTACCTCTTCATATCACTTCTCGTTATAATCTTAATACTCGGTTTTACCATTTTCTTCAGCTAGAGAATTTAAGATCATCGAGATCATGGATTGTACTCATAATGTCTATCGTAATAGGTTTTGTAACTCATATATTTATAGATGAGTTTACTCATGCACATGGTCATTTTGTTAATATAATGCCTGTATTAAATGAACAACTAATTATGAATATGCCGACTTATAAATTACTTCAATATGGATCATCTATGTTAGGAATGATATTACTAATAAGTCTGTTAGCTTATTATTTGTACCGCAGTAATCCATTAAGTTCGAATACGATAAAGGTATCGCAAAAACAAAAATATATGTACTGGTTTATTGTAATTGTAACTGCAATATTAATTACGTTATTGAAATTACTTTTGTCATCCAGTCATAATATTCTAGGAATCATGTTCGTCGCTCCATTTAGTGGAACTTTTATTGGTATTGTAGCTGCTTCGATCGTTTGGAGAATGAAAATGACTATTTCAAAGTAAGTTTAATAACTAGGGGTAATTTTGTTTATTAGTCAATATTCATGCAGCGGCGGTTTTCTTGCTTTTCTGTTACATATTTTTTGCTGTAGTTATTGGATGAATTGAGAGGAATAGATTATTAAAATAAATTCTTGAACGATCATAAAGGAGACGATAATGAACATTAAATTGAAAATCATTACCTTAATTATTGTTGTGCTGCTCGTGGTATCGGTGAGTTATAACATTAACCAATATAATAAAAGTAAAAGAACAGATCATGCGCTATACGAAGTAGCTATAAATAATAGATTATCTAAATATTATAAGCTATCGTCACTTAATGAATCTTTGAAAGAAGCAATATCGGATCGTAGAATGTATGTTGGTCCAATTGGAACCAATCGAAATTATTTGCAAACTGGATTCAATAATATGGAAACCATTCAAAGTGAATTTTTAATGTTATACAATACACTACATCCAAAAGATCATATGGATCTTAGTGCAATGAGTAATACCAACTTTACTTTATTTGATTCATTTCAAAATATATCCATATATTTCGATCATTTGTTTAATAATCACAACGAACACATTCTTAATGATGGTGAAAGGCACTATTTCACATTAGATGAGAAGGAAGTAGATGAAATTCAAATCATATCCAACATCCTTGATGAACTAGTTGTAATATCTCATGAACTCGGAACAGAAAAATATGATGCTGTAAAAGATAGATGGGAATTATTAATGGTTCAAAATGAAGAATTTATTGCTTCGCAAGAAACACAACTTCAACTCCGTAAAATAGTTGATACTATTATTCTTAATAATCAATAAAAACCTTCATTATTTTAAAGGATGCTTATAAAACTTTATGAAAAGGTGTGATAGATATACAACCATGGGAATTAGCAGTAGAGCAATTTTTATCCACTTGGAAAGAGAACGAAGATGTTGTTGGGGCTTTAGTATGTGGAAGTTATATCACTGGAGAGCCATCTAATCGATCAGATATTGATATTCATATCATACTTTCTGAAGAGACACAGTGGAGAGAAAGAGGAAATTGTATAATGGACGGATGGTTAATTGAGTATTTTGCAAATCCTCCTCAGCAAATAAGGTATTACTTTGAAGAAGATTTTAATGAACATCGGACGATGGCAATGGTTCAATTTATTACTGGCAAAGTGCTTTTTGATCGTACTGGCAATATTGAGCAATTGAAGCTGGAAGCATTAGATTGGAAAGCCAAAAGTTACGAAACCTTATCACCATCACTGATTGAAATGAAAAAATATTCATTATGGGACGCTTACGATAATTTATTGGATTGTTTAGAACAAAAAAGATCTGATTTCTCATTTGTTTATTATAATTCTTTATGTAATTTATTCGATATGTATTGTTCTGTACTTCAATTAGAACAAATTCCACATTACCAAATTAGTCGATACTTAACGGAAGATTCTTATTTGAGAAAGTATTTGAAACATCCTTTTCCAGACCAACAATTTAGCATTATGTTTATTGAAGCATTAAATGCAGACAATGCTGACAAGATGATTCATTGTTATAATAATATGGTGGATTATGTGTTGAAAGAGACAGGTGGATTCAATATCGACGGGTGGAAACTACGAAGTAATTTGCAATTAGGTTAGACTCTCAAGTCATTACCGATCAGCACGAGATAAATGAAGGAGTTACATACTATGAAAACCACACAAATAGGTAAACTCATTGAAATAAATAGGTATCCTGTGAAGTCTTTTTCTGGGGAGATATTAGAAACTGTACAATTAGCACCGTATGGTATATTGGGCGATCGAGGGTATGCTTTTGTAAACAATGAGAAGACAGGTTGGGCTCGTTATATCACTGCTAGAAAAATACCAGAAATGATCGGCTATCATGCACAATTAGTCTCATCTCCAGGCGAAGATGAATTGACTGTGTCAATTAAATCACCAAGTGGAGTGTGCTATAACTGGGATGAGCAGCTACTCCAAGAAATCCAGCAGTATTCCAAAACAACGATAGCGATGGAACAGTTTGATCTTAATGCTAATACCCTACTTGGCGTTGATGATGCGAGTATACTTATTATTACAGATCGTTCCATAGAGAGGCTTCAAGAGCTTTATGGCCAGCAAATTGATCACCGCAGATTCAGAGCGAACTTCTATATCACGCTAGCAGAAGGTATTGAGGAAAATGAGCTCATTGGCCGTGAACTAATTATCGGTAATAGTGAACTTACCATTAAGTATCCTTGTGAACGCTGTGCTATGATTACGATTGACCCTGATACGTTAGAAAAGGATGTAAACATATTAAAACTCATTAATAAAAATATGAATCTACAATTTGGTTTATATGCTGATATAACAAGAGTAGGAACTGTTACAGCAAATGACTCCGTTTATTTAGTTGAAGGCTAGCTTACGCTAGCCTTTATCAATATTTTTAAAAATCATTAATTACCTATTATTGTATAATATAAGAATTCTCAATTTTTTGGTAGCGTCCTAGCTGCAAATAGAGCTGGGATAATCTTCCACTAAGAAAAAATCATTATTGAGGGATTTTCTAATGAAAAAGAAAAAGAATATACGAGATTTAATCTATGTAAACGGTAGCGAGTATGCTAATAATTGCTTTTACTCATACGGGATAGAATTTTATGAGTTTATGTCGTCTGTTGAACATAGACCAGAAAATCTCATCCTGTTGAAACATAAGTTCGATAATACTCAGTTAAACCTAGCCTCTAGATTCGAATATACAACAACTCAAGAAATTGATGAGTTAATTGAAGATGATGTATACGGATATGGGGATTTTTGTTGGGTAGATTTCAATAAAGAAGAAGATCTTGATAATTTGAGTTCACTTCAAATTGCTGAGCTACTCTACTTTGGTCATCTTGCTAAACCTTTACACGTTATACCCAAACATAGATTTGCATACTATGCACATGATGATGGTTGGTTCAATAAAATTTATGTAAGTGAGCTACTAGATTATGAATTGATATTGTCAAATGTTATGACGTTCAAGTTAAAAAAATTTACAAGAAAACAGATTACTCCTATACCTAGTGATATTTCAAAAACACTTCTAGAAATTTCAAAAGAAGGTTTATTTATTGATTTTTCAAAGATGGAAATAAACAAACTTGAAATTAGAATACCATTTACTGTGATAGGACATTACATGGATATGGATAAAGTTTACGATCTAAAAGATGAAATTACTGACTACAATACTTGGTTAGTTCAGCAGAATAAAGAATGGATGATAATCAATGAATAAAAGAATATTGATTGAATCGATACTCTTTTCAGTATTGTTAATGTCGTTAATTATTGGTTGGCAAGTTGTACAAGGTTATTTGAACACGCAACATCTTTCAAGTGAATTTTCAAGCGATTTATCTAGTGAGTTATCAAATGAAATAACTATAGACGCTGACTTTCTCAATCAATCAAATGGCACATTACACATAGCATATTGGTCTAGTCCGTACGTATTATTAGGTGTTGACCAACCATTTGGGCTAGATGATTTATTTGAAATAATTGGATTATTTATACTCTTTGCCACATCTTATTACTTCATACGGAAGTATGTTAGTAAACATAAGATAACTAGAAACAAATAACTATCTTAGTTGGAATCATTGACACAACTCTTATTGCACAAATAAGTACATTTGTTGAATAATACATCAAACTTTATATCGAGAAAATTCGACGACAACTTAGAGATGCAGACCGCTTCTAAAAGTTGTCCTCGTTTTCTACTGATGATTAATGAATCAACCCTCAAAGAATGATGAAATTCTAGAAATTACTCAACAATACCGCATTGCCATATTAAGGAATTTAAAGTTACAATTGTCTGAAAATTCCGATATGGGATTCACTTCAAATTATTAATTAAAATATAGGTGAGGTGCCAAATGAACGGTCAGATTATTAAAGCGGCTAGAAAATTATGTGAATCAATCATTATTCAAGCTGGTGATATAGCAAAAAGTAAATTCGATAACTATAAAGGCTTAGAGGTGAAAGATGAGTTCGGAGATGTAGTAACAGAAGTGGATCATTTGACTGAACAATTAATTGTCAGTGCAATTGTAACAGCATTTCCAAACCATCAAATTCACAGTGAAGAGATTGGCGATCTAGGAGTACCAAGTGATTGGCTTTGGTTAATTGATCCGCTAGACGGAACAAACAACTTTGCAATAAGTCTTCCTGTATATTCTACGTCAATCACACTACTTTATCGATCTGAGCCCGTTCTTGGAGTCATCTATGAACCGATGACAAATCGATTATTTATAGCTGAGAAGGACAGTGGGGCAACATGTAATGGGTTACCAATGTTGGTTAATAGAAACGCTAATATATTCAGAGGGAATATTGGTTGGATTCAAGGTCATAAAGTACAAAACGACGCGGTTGCGGTTCGGTTGAGACATCATATTGATGTGAAATTCAAGAGGATGATGCGACTTTGGGCTCCAACACTGCAATGGTGTATGTTAGCTAAGGGAGATATTGATGGGATTATTTTATATAATTCCGAGGGTGACGACCTATATTCTGGGATTCTAATGGTTAAAGAACCTGGCGGAATCGTTATCGACTTTGACGGTAATGAATTTATAGGAATGAATGAAGAACCTTATTTAATAGCATGTCATCCAGACCACAAAGAGGAGCTATTAAGAGTAGTTAACGAAAGTTTACACTAAATATTACATTATATTTAACTAAACTAGAATGAGGGATGTTTTATGAAGAACACATATTCTTTTGATACATTTGAAGACAAATTAAAACTAATCGAAATAGAAAGACTAACTAAAAATGTTGATAATCACTCGAAAACGATTACGAGTATTTTTCTTAATCACGGATTAATTCATTCAAGTAAAGTTCTTGATGTTGGTTGCGGAACTGGTGCGATGCTAAATTTATTTGCTCCTATGTTACCACAGGTCGAATTTATAGGAATAGATAGTAGCAAAGATATATTAACAAACTTAGAATGTAAGCATCAGAATAACGTTACAGTATTACAAGCTGAAGCTACTGCACTACCATATGAAGATAATACTTTCGATTTTGTATATACACGCTTAGTACTAATGCATAATCAACATCCGGAAAATATTATTCAAGAGATGAGACGAGTTTGTAAACCTAACGGAACCATTATCTGTGTCGATGTTGATGATGAAACGATGATCTTCTATCCCTTTGCTCATGAATTTTCGGAGTTAATTCGAGCTAATGTACAGTACTCAAAAACGAACGGTACAGATCGTTTAATTGGAAGGAAGTTATTTTCTCTATATAAATCAGTTGGTATTGACGATGTGAAAGTTATTACCGATACAAGTGATTTTACTGGGTTTTATGATGAGATTCCATTCCCTTTACGATTAGCAATGGGTAGAAATCAAGCAAAACATCTTGTTCAAGAGCAATTAATAACGGAGGATCAACGTATTGACCTTGTCCGGAAAGTAGAAATTTTCTGCCAAGATGCTAATAGATTTTATTCGGGCTCATTTTTTTATTGTATTGGTACAAAATAAACTACTACAAGCAGATGACTAATCTGAAGCTTTTTCGTAAGCTTATGACAATATAATTAGTCTCTAATTTCTTTAATTACGGGAGTTCATAAGGAAAACGGTTGGTTGATTTGTTCAGGTATTGATGTATGAAATAAAATGATAGAGACGTGAGGGATCATCAAATATGAGAACACACATTACTGTATATCACTATGATGCTTTTTCTACTATTCCGAATAAAGGAAATCCAGCAGGAGTTGTCCTGAGTGAGGAATTATTAACTGAACATCAGATGCAAAAAATAGCATATAACGTGGGATTTAATGAAACTGTATTTATATTGAAATCCGAAGTTGCAGAAGTAAAGTTGAAGTATTTCACTCCAGGACATGAAATAAATTTATGTGGGCACGCAACCATGGCATCACTTTATTGTCTAAAGACTCGAGGGTTGTTAGGTGATAAAAATCAAATTCGAATTGAGACTAATGTTGGTATACTTGAAATTAATTTTTCAATGCAGAATCGTATATTATTTATTGAGATGAATCAAAGTCCAGCTACTTTCCAACCATTTAATGGTGATGTTGATAAACTCGCTCAATCAATAGGATTATCTAACCATGATATAGATGGATCCATACCAATTGTATACGGCAGCACAGGTACATGGACGTTATTAATTCCTATATTGCGATTAGATGCCTTCAAAAGAATGAATCCATCGAGTAATGAGTTTCCTCAAATCTTATTAGATAACCCAAGAGCTTCAATACATCCATTTTGTTTAGAGACTGAACATAGTGACGCATTTATGCATGCAAGACATTTTTCATCACCCTTTTCTGGAACAATAGAGGATCCTGTGACAGGAACTGCTTCTGGAGTAATGGGAGCTTACTATCTAAAATACATGAATAGAGAAGTTGATCATTTTATGCTAATCGTTGAACAAGGACAAGAAATAGGAAGAGATGGCAGAGTCATCGTTACTGCAATGAGATCCGATGAAAGTATCAATGTATCTATAACTGGAACTGCTGTATTTGTCAAAGAAATGATTATTCAACTATAACAATTAATGACATTAACCATATTTTTATTTATCTATACTTGAGGTGAAACAGTGAACAATATAAGTATTAAGCAACTTTCAACGGCAGAAGAAGCAGAAATGATGGATACACATTTTTCTATACAATTTCCTTGGTATTGCAAGAGCGATTATTACCATAACTGTCTACAAGAGAATGGGAGCGGCAAGAGAATTACATTAATTGCTTATTTCCATAATCAACTAGCTGGCTGTTGTCATCTATTATATGAATCCAAGTACCCGTATTTCCTACATAACAATATTCCAGAAATAAATGACCTGAATGTATTTCCAGAGTTTAGAAGAAATAAGATTGCAAGCAGCTTAATGGATCAGTGTGAGAGAATTGCATCTCGAACTGGGAATATAATAGGTTTGGGAGTCGGTTTATATCGAGACTATGGTAATGCACAAAGAATGTATGGTAAGCGTGGTTATATTCTGGATGGTAATGGTCTTACTTACAACAATGAGTATGTGTCGCCAGGTCACACATTTATCGTCGATGATGAACTAATAGTCTATATGGTGAAGTCATTGAACATAGCAGACAAATAAGGGGATAGAATATTATCCCAATAGATATAGTAGGTGAACCCACTGAAAATTCATTCAAAAATAATTCAAGCAAAGGTAAACATTCATTACTTAGATTCGAAGGAAGATGCTAACCTATCGTTAGTACCACTCTTAGTATGCCCGGGTCTATCTGAGACTGCTGAAGAATATGAAGAACTTCTTCAAGAAATATGGCCTAGACGTGGCATTGTATTGTCGTTCAGAGGAAGAGGACTCAGTGAATCTCCAATTGTAGGCTATGACCTTGTTGATCATATCGAGGATATCATTAACGTAGTTCAGCATGCTGGATTAACTCATTTCCACATTTACGCTTATTCAAGAGGCGTTTCTTATGCGCTCGGCTATATCATGAATTACCCTGATTATATCCATAAAGTAATACTTCAAGATTATCCACCAGAGCATAAAGATATGGGTTATAACTGGGTTGATGATTATTACAATAATTATATTATTCCTTTTAAAAGAACAAGAAATATAACGAGGGAAGCAGTTAATGGAATCGGAACCGAATCTACATCGTTCAAATTCACTAATTATATTGATAAGGAAGCGCTTATTATTAGAGGGACACAAGAAGGCACACTAATCGAACCCTCTCATATGGAGCATTATAGAACAATATTCAATCATATTGATGAGGTTCAATTTATCCATTCTGGACACGATATTCGAAATTCCGAAAAACTAAAGTTATATGAAACTATCCGACGTTTTTTGGATATTTAACCACTTTAGAACATCCATTTAGGAGGGAGTTCTCTGCTATTACACAGTGTATTGAAGCTATTATTTCATTCTAATTCAGTTCAATCCTTCTCGCAGCAAGAAATCTCAGATTTTGAAAAAATACTAGATTATGCATATCAACATGAAGGGAATATTCATTATTCAAGCACATATCCAAAATATCGTTTTCTGCAGTATGTTACTACCAACAAGCAAATGCTGTTGCATGGTTCTAACCATAAAAATATTACCGAGTTTGTACCACGTAAACAGACTCTTTTCAATGGAGAGTATGTCGAGGCTGTTTTTTCATCAAAAGATGGATTTTTACCTGTATTTTTTGCAGTGCTGAATAGAAACAATGTCATTGGAAGCTTTCGCAATGGATGCTTTATGTCATGTAACAAACGTTTCTATTATTTCTCGATTAATTCAGAAACTTTGAAAAATGAACCTTGGACGAAAGGGATTGTTTATATATTACCCGAACGTCATTTCAGCAAAGTAGAAAAGGGGAAAATTTCATTCGATGAGTGGATCTCGGAAACTCCTGTTCAACCAAAGTTTAAATTACCTGTTAATTTTAACGATTTCCTATATAAAGACAAAATAGCAATACATAAGATGGGTGAATCTATGGTTAAGACATGGTTGCTTTATAAATTCAGAACATCCTTTACAAAAAGAAAGTAATTGTGAACCATTATTATACAAATATGATATAATTTAATTGGGTTGCTAGAATTTAAAACTCATTTACAATGCTGTAAACGCTACAACTCATTATCTCATAGCTAAGGATGATGCACAGATGATAATTGGAATACATCATGTTCAAATTACTATTCCTAAAGGTATGGAACAAGCAGCTAGACTCTTTTATTGTGAAGTTTTGAACTTACCAGAAATAGAGAAGCCCGCTTCCTTACAAGGTAGAGGTGGATTTTGGGTTCAAGTAGGTGACCGCGAGGTGCATATTGGTTCAGAAGATGGTGTTGAACGGAACCTTACAAAAGCTCATATCGGTTATGAAGTTAGTGACTTAACCGCAATCCAAAATATACTTATAAAACAGGGTATTACTATTGTTGAGTGTGTTCCGATACCTGGATATGAACGTTTTGAGTTTAGAGATCCATTTGATAATAGAGTTGAATGTATTCAGCGACTCGTCTAAAGCGTAAATTTTACATACATCATGATAATTACACATTAATTCAGACTGAACTAATTAATTCAGACTGAACTAACGACTCGTTGCGATTTTGGAGGATTGATCATGAAAATTTTTGCATTACGCTTAATACCCGCTACAGTGCATTGTATCCTTACTTTACTATGTTTAAGTTTACTTCTAAAAGCAGACCATGCTAATATCAATTCGGGATTTACTACAGCTCTTATTGTACTTATATTTACTTCAGCAGTTAGTACTTCACTTATTTGCAAAGGTATATGGAAGGTTATGCGCACATCAGTAACAACTTATACTCTATTTGCAATTATTTTTGGGGCTGCAACGATAAGTAAACTCGAAATTGCACTTGAAACATTATTCCTTCCAAGTTTTGTATTCTGTCTTCTTGTGTTATCCTATTCATTACTCGCTATTATAATAGGTACAATAATCGGAATAATTGCTTATCGTATTACGATTAAAATTCTACATAACAGAAACCAAGCACAATCAATCATTCAAGTAAATGAGGGAATGTAATGACTAGCTCAATCGAAGAAAGATTAACGTCGTTAAATATCGAATTACCTAAAGCTAGTAATCCAGCAGGGAAATATACGAATTTCGTTATGGTTAATGGGTTAATGTTTGTATCTGGAAAAGGACCTAGCGGTAATCCTAAAGGCAAATTAGGAAGTAACTATACAACGGAAGAAGGTTACCAATTTGCTCGCAATACTGGTATAGAGTTATTAGCCGTATTGAAGGACGCATTGGGTAGTTTAGACAAAGTGAAAAGAGTTGTAAAACTTCAAGGGTTTGTCAATGCAGAACCATCCTTTGAAGAGCATCATAAAGTACTAAATGGTATTTCTGATCTCATGTACGATGTTTTCGGTGACAAAGGCGTACATGCTAGATCGGTATTTGGCGCTGTAAGTGTTAGAGATAACTTACCTATCATTGTAGATTCTATCTTTGAAGTAGAACTGGACGTTTTTAATGAAAGCTAAATATCCTTTAATTCTATTAATCATGTATTTGTTGTTACTTGTTTATTGGATGCTCTTTGGGTTTGGTAGGTCTCCACAACTACACTATCAATACAATCTAATTCCTTTAACAACTATTATTGAAATGTTTCAACTTTATCCATTGTTCAGCAAACCACTCTTAATCAATATTATCGGAAACATTATTGTTTTTGTTCCGTTTGGCATATTACTTCCTATCCTCATTAATAAGAAACTAATATTTCTTCTAGCAATTTTTCTTATTGGATTAACAATAATGGAACTTTCCCAATTATTATTGCGTAGAGGTAGCCTAGATGTAGATGACTATCTTTTGAACAGCATAGGTTTCTTAATAGGATATGTATTATTTATATCGAATCGTACAAGGATTACAAACTCTATTAATTAAAGGCAGGGATAATGATGAACAGAATTAATCTAATTACACTTGGTGTGCGAAACATAAAAGAATCTTTAGAGTTTTATCGTGATGGATTGGGCTTCGAGACTACAGTAAGTGAAGAAAATCCTGGCATTGTATTTTTCAATAATGGCGGTACTAGGTTATCATTGTACTCATTAGAGGAGTTAGCTAAAGATATTAATGAAGAGCAGCCACCAATAGCAACTGGCTTCTCAGGCCTTACGTTAGCCTACAATGCTAAGTCTCAAGCAGAAGTAGATAACATTATGAAAAAGGCAGAAGCAGCGGGTGCAACGATTGTGAAAACCCCTCGTTTAGTATTTTGGGGAGGTTATAGCGGATATTTCGCTGACCCTAATGGTTTCTATTGGGAAGTTGCTTATTCGGAACATTGGAAGTTTGATGAACAGGACATGCTAATTATTGAATAATTATCTTTATCGTTCAATATGCTTAGAGAGACACTAACTAACTACATACTACTTATAACAAACACACCTAACTAACCAATTATACTTAGCTAGGTGTGTTTGTTATTTTGAAACAAATTTACCATTATTACGTCTATAGTTATGACACCTAATTATATTAAGAGGAATGGAGAGGTGTACTCATATGCAATTTATCATTATTTTACTACTATTAATTATCATCGTATTATTACTTGATATAAGCAGCCGAATTCCAAGGAGAGATTATGTGAAAGAGGCTATGCAGCGAGATCAAGATCAGCGAGATCAGTTTCGTAACAATTGAGGAGTGACAACATTGACCGCTACTAGCGTAATGAGATTACTAGTGATGATATTACTGACTCCAATGCTATTTATCATGATAAATGAGTTGCTATTCTACTTTGTATACCATGATAACCTCCACTACAACTACATGCTCATTCTATTTTTACTAATTACTAGTCTATTTGCGTACATTACCTATAAATCTTATGACAAACATTATTTAGGGATCGCATTTATTAATATTGTCAGTGGTCCAATCCTTTATTTCTTGTTTCTCTTAACTTTTGGAGGTTCAACTAAACTACAGGGAGACGATTATCTTGTTGGTTTTATTTTTTTCACTCAATTAGCTCTCACGATATTTAGTTTACTTAGCGGAACAATTTTAGGCGTACTTATTAAGCTCATTACATCTACAAGAACGATAGTAGTGGAAGATAGGTAATAGATTCATAATATAGAAAGGGGTTAACGACATCATAACCATTATTGAAGAAAAGCTAATATTTGCTCCAGTTGAAGTATGTTTTGATTCTAGCAGAGACATACAGTTACATACAAAAACAGTTTGGCCATTTACTAGAGAAATCATTATTTCAGAAAGAAAAACTGGATTGTTGGGGCATAACGAATGGATTACATTCGAAGCTCGTCATCTCGGAATTCGGCAGCAACTTACCGCTAAAGTTGTAGATTATAATTATCCTAATTACTTCGTAGATGTCATGCAGAAAGGTGCATTCAAGCACCTTTCACATCGACATGAATTCGAACCACAAATTAATGGCACATTGGTTAGAGATATACTGCATTTCCAATCACCTTTTGGCTGGATTGGTTCATTCATTGATGCATTCATCCTCAAATACTACATGCGTTCATTTCTTCGCTACAGACAAACATCTCTAAAGATATTTATAGAAAACAAGGAGCACAAATTATTATAGAAGCTGTAAAACTTCTGCTAAAAAGTAGTACTTTTTTATCACGCAATTTTATGTATATTATTGTAAGATTACATAATGTGTGTAATTCACTTCTATTTTTGATGTAACTATGGAAATATACCATTCGTAGAGAAATAACATCTATTCTAGTTAATTTACCATCTATACTAGTAACTTTTACTAGGAGGAGGACACATATGCTTTATGCAACAATTGTCGTGTTGCTTATTATCATTATTGCCATAGGCATTTTCTGTATCATCGCACTTAAACAACAAATTTCAACTTCTAAGAATGTTGAGCAAGCAATATATCGATTGATAGAAATTACAAAAGAAAAGGAGCGGATGAAAGATAGCTCTAACCGCATTAAGTAAAGAAATTTTAGTAACGAGGTGGGAAATTGCTAGCATATAAATATGTATTTCGAAAAATAGTTACTGCACTGTTATGCTCACCGTTACTCTCACTATGGATGGCTTGGCTCAATGGACCAACTGAGAATGCTACACTTATGTCGATGATGTTATCTTTACTATACATTGTAGTTCCGATCTATTTAACATTAGGTATAGGGAGTTCTATTCTTATTGATAAATTAATACCTATGATGAGCATACGTTTTACTGTGTTGAGAACTTCAGTAAAAATTATAATGTACATTATTGCTGCTGCTGTTACTTATTTACTGTTTCTAATATATTTCAGTCCATCATTCGAAATGAGTTTAATTTTTAGTCATTCTATTTTCTTTCGAATTTGCTTAGTTGGTACAATATTGTATTCATTATTAGATGCAATACTTACAATTTTTACTGATAAGAGAAAATTAGTATCTAGCAACGTTGAAGTGTAGACAATACCATTATTTGTTTCAGTGAATGAAGAAACAACTCATCTGCTAAATACAAGTAGTCTTTATTTTCACATTAGAAGAGGAGTGTTTTTATGAAAGTTTTAATAGCTATAATGTATTTGTTATGTTTTGGGTTAGGTTCATCTCTATTTCTAAATACGTTATGGATTAGAATAGGAATAATATGTATCGCTCTAATTATTGACCTTATTTTATCTGAGAAATTCAACAAGAAATTCGGGAGTGGTATGGCATTGTTCTTCATAGGTGGCATACTTGGTTATATCGTTAAATATTTTATCCTATAATTGTAACGTCTCAATTAATAAATAGGAGGTACTATCATGAGTCAACAATATTCAGATCATCAACTCCCTAAAGGGTTATCGCAGCCTGCCATTAGAGCACTATTAGGTGCTAATATTCGAACACTAGAAGATGTTAGCCGTCATAGCAGTAAAGAACTATTGCAATTACATGGATTTGGGCCAAAAGGTATTCGCATTCTCCAACAATCACTTGATGAAGAAGGATTGAATTTTGTCTCATCAAAAAGTAATAACGGTAAGACTGTTAACAAATAACTCTCTCAATATTTATTTTTAGCAATGAGTTCTCATTCTGAATGTGAGAGTGAATTAAACGTTCGAAGGAGGTCTATTTGAAATATTCTAAACTTCTTATCGCAATCGTCATCATTGGTGTAGCAATACAATTGCCCACACATCTTGACTTCACAGTCGGTGAACAGTTGTTTCATTGGCTGAACGTTCCTATATATTCGAATGGCGAATCAGGATTGCATTATACTGGTAGTATAGGATTCTTCGCAGTCTTAATTAGTCTAATCTTACTTAAAAAAATACATATGATGAAGTATCCTAAGTTATTTTCTCGTTCGATATTGTGCATTGTGCTTTTAATGATAATATTTCCTTCAGTAACTAAGGGTGTGAGTTATGCCGTTTTTTACTCTTCATCTTCAACTTCTGTCATAGATATAGAAAAAGAGCGATGCGATTTAACAATAACGGACTCTTTAGTTGAAGGAAACTGTAATATTACGGTGTTCAATTATGGGAAGGCTAAGCAAATTGAAGTAGTACCTATCTTATCGAGATATTATGACGATTCATATAAAATCGTTTTTAACTCTAGTACTCTTCCTTTATTAGCACACAAGACAAACAATATCGGATTTCAAGTAACTGGTATAGCTACTAATCTAGCTACAGATATAAGTACTGCTCGTATTAATTCACCAGTTGACGTTAGCATCATTAAATAAAATGATTCAAAAAAACTTAGATGCCATCTGAATAGGAGACTTACATTATGTTGGAAATTACCCTCAGCTTATTAACTTGGTTAGTTGGATTAGGCCTTGTCATCATGTTAATGTACTGGATCGTTTCGAGTGCTATTGATTCTTCAAAGTTAACAATTGAAGTAAATCAATTAAAACAACTCGTTCAACAGTTAATTAATGATAGAGATAATCCAGCCAATATGACTAATAATGGGCAGATTGAATTACAGACAGAGCAATGTCCCGCTTGTGGTACAACGATATCCCCTCAAACAACTTCCTGTCCAGAATGCGAACTAGTATTTCTTAATAAAGAGGTGACCTAGCTTCTTGGAGAAAACACTGGTTACAACTGGTGTATTTCCTTTTCTTTAATGTTAAATTGATAGTTGCCCTCACACATATAGTCGCATATAATGAGTCAGTAATGATTTACCTCTAATACATATAGTACTTTACTGTCAAAGGAGAGTAGACATGAACCGCTTAAGCTCTTTTAGATTACTTACATATGCTTCGATTGTAGTAACTATCATTTGTTTTATCTATTCCTTTATTACATTTAACGCAAACAACATTATGATAGCTTTAGGTTTTTTAATTCTTGGAATTATACTAACCGTTCTAAGCGCACTATTATTACTTGATCTTTACAGCTCATCTAGAAAGACTGTACAAGCTGAAGTTATCTCTATCTATGGGAAAGATTTGAGAATTAGATTGACTACCAGTAAAGAGATGACTATTCGTATAACAAAGCGAGAGAATAAGTTATTCCAAGTAGAAGATCTTCTTACAGTAGTTCTTACTCCTCGTACGAAACAAATCATTTCATTGCATAAAATTTAACCGAGAAGCAATAAGTTCCACTTTGGATCATATTGCTTTTTTCATTCGTTCTAACAAAAATAGAATAAGATTTACAATTAGCAATTATAGAGGATGATATTAATGAACTTTATATTTGATCTTGATGGAACGATCTGCTTCAAAGGCGAACCTTTATCTCCATTCATGGTGCAGGCAATAGAAAGACTTGAATACAATGGACATTCTATTATATTTGCTTCTGCTAGACCAATACGTGATTTGCTACCAATCTTGCCACAATCTATGCATCATTATCCGATGATTGGAGGGAATGGGGCATTTGTCGTTCCCAGTAAGTTGCAGATTTCCACTACCTTTTTTGATCCTGCGATAACAGTTACTCTATTGCAACTTATTGCAAAATATAACGCAGATTATCTTATCGATAGTAGTTGGGACTATGCATATTACGCTAGGAAAGATTATGCCATCCGGAACAATCTAGATCCACAGCAAAGAGCTGTAAATAAACCATTAGATAGCTTAGAAGGTTTAGTTAAAGTCGTCATCTTACACAGCGATAATAATAAGGCTTTGTTGGAGGAACTTACGACGTTACCAGTAGTCATTTCGAAACATGGTAATGAGAATATTATCGATATTAGTCCACAAGGTATTGATAAATGGGCTGGAATTCAAGCGCTTGGAATACAGCCTCATGACTATATAGCATTTGGCAACGATGCGAATGATCTCTCGATGTTTGCCTATGCAAAATACTCGGTATGTGTTGGAGATCATCCTCAATTAGTAGAATTAGCTAATGAGGTTATCTTAAGTGATGAGGAACATGTAATAAGAAAAATTGGTGAGTTAGCTAATAGCACGTTACTAACGAAAATGGAACGGATTTAATACTGTTTAACATGAGCTGCAACTATAGACAAAAAACATCATTATCATCATTGACCTTTAATATGAATTCAGTTATATTATTGAAAATATAATATGTACAAAGCAATGATCAAGGCTCATTAATTCGATTCGGTGACCAGAGAGAAACTCGCTAGCTGAAAGAGTTTTCATCCGATACAATTACGTCCTACCTTGTGAGCTATAATGGAGCATAGCACATCCATTATCGGAGTTATCCGTTATAAAATGAAGGATCAAGATGGAATTCATGATCAAATTAGGGTGGTACCACGACGCATTCGTCCCTAGCGAATGCGTCTTTTTGTGCTTTATTAAGAAATATTTTGAGGAGTGTAGCATTATGAAACAAAGTAAACTATTACTATCCACATTACGAGAGTCTCCTTCTGATGCAGAAGTAGTGAGTCATCAACTTATGGTACGAGCAGGTTATATTCGTCAGCTAGCTGCAGGAATATATGCGTACCTACCACTTGGCAGAAAAGTATTACAACGCATTGAAAACATCATTCGACAAGAAATGGACAGATCTGATGCTCAAGAGTTATTAATGCCAGCCATTCAGCCTATTGAGTTATGGAAGGAATCTGGACGGAATGAAGTGTATGGCCCAGAATTGATGCGTATATCCGACCGTCATAATCGTGAATTCGCACTAGGACCTACACATGAGGAAGTTATTACTTCGCTAGTGCGTAATGAGATTAACTCATATCGTAAATTACCTGTGACACTTTATCAGATCCAAACGAAATTCCGAGACGAACGTAGACCACGCTTCGGATTACTACGTGGTAGAGAATTTTTGATGAAGGACGCTTACTCCTTTGATACAGATTGGGAAGGGCTAGATAATTCCTACCAAAGTATGTATGATGCATATCATCGAATTTTCACTAGAATAGGACTAAATTATCGTGCAGTAGAGGCTGATGCAGGAGCGATTGGAGGAGAGGGCGGTACACATGAATTTATGGCATTAGCTGACATCGGAGAGGACACAATAGCAGCATGTAGTAGTTGTGAGTACGCCGCGAACCTTGAGAAGGCGGAAGCTAGTAAGCAGACATCAACTTCAAACGTTCAGAATCCTTTACTAGTAACCGAACTAGAGCAGATTCATACTCCAAATACACGTACAATTGATGAACTCGTACAATTTTTACAGGTTGATTCAAGTCAAATATTGAAGACATTACTTTACATCGTAGATAATGCACCAGTCGCTGTTGTTGTTCGTGGTGATCATGATGTCAATGAGATTAAAGTATCACAGTATATGAGTGCAGAAACAATCATGTTAGCTGAAAAGGAACAAGTCGAGCAGTTCATCAAATCAGAAGTAGGGTACATTGGACCAATCGGCTTAAACATTCCAATTCTTATTGATGCAAGTGTACTTTCAATTCATGATGGCATAGCAGGAGCAAATGTAGCTAATTACCACTATCGTCATGTAAATGTGTCTCGCGATCTAGATCAGACTCATGTAGCAGATTTCCGTAATGTTGTCGAAGGAGATTCATGTCCACGATGTGAGCAAGGAACACTTCAACTACATCGAGGAATAGAAATCGGTCATGTCTTCAAATTAGGAACAAAGTATAGCGAAAAATTGTCAGCAACCTTTCTAGATCAATCTGGTAGAGATAAAGCAATGATTATGGGATGTTATGGTATTGGGGTATCCCGTATCCTTTCAGCGGTCGTGGAACAGCATCATGATGAACATGGAATCATTTGGCCAACGGCATTAACACCATATCACGTTCATATAATAGTTATTTCTACTAAAGACGAAATTCAAATGCAGTTAGTCCAGCAATTAGAGACACATTTAGAGAAACATGGGGTAGAAATACTTATTGATGACCGTGATGAACGACCAGGAGTTACATTCAAAGATTCCGATCTCATTGGTATTCCTTATCGCATTGTAGTTGGTAAAGATGCTATTCATGGTAATGTAGAGTGGGTAGAACGTAGAAGTATCACAAAAGAACTTATTTCTGCTGATGATGCAATTCAACGTGTAATCGGTAATATTTCAAGATAACTAAGATAGCATGTCACTTCACATAATGAAGTAATAGTTATAATGTTGATCCATTTTAGTTCGTCAAGTATCTCAATAAACACTTTAAGGACGCTTTCCTTTATCATCAATAAAAAGGATAGCGTCCTATTCATTACCTATATATAAAAGTTATTTCTAATCACGCGGTTTCGCAGTTATATAACCCGTTTGTGTTTCGATAACGTTACTAGCTTCTCTTAAAAATCTAGAAATGAGTTCAAGTTCCTCCGCAGTATATTCAGATCCTAAAGCCATCATTGCTTCATGTAGTGGATGATATGCATTACTTACTTCTTCATTATCCTCATATAAAGGGACTATAATCACTTTTCGTCGATCATTAGGATCATTTTCACGTCGAACATAGCCGTGTTTTTCTAATCGATCGATTAAAGCAGTAACGCTGCCTGTTGTAAGCCCAGATAATTTGGAAAGCTCACCCGCAGTAATTGGACCTTTTTCACGCATAATATCGATCGACATGTAATCGTTATTGTTCAATTCTAGTTTGGTTGCGACAACTTGTTGATATAAGACTGTTCGATTTCCTAAACCTCTCATCTGACTGACGAAATTTTGTAATGTTTCATTTGATGGGTTATTCGATTTTCTTGACAAAAGCGCTACCTCCTTATAATATATGTTTATCTTGATGACCAAGATATTTGCTAGTCAAGATGTTAGTTTGTCGAGTTATTATTATGTACATAATATCGAATAGAATTCTACTTTGCAAAGGGGTAAACCAGTGGAACTTAAAAAGAGTAATATTTCATTAGTTTTGGCAGGGTTATTACTTGCTATATTCATGTCAGCAATTGACAATACGATTGTTGCAACTGCGATGGGAACGATTGTGTCTGAGCTTGGTGGTCTGGAGAAATTTGTGTGGGTAACATCAGCTTATATGGTAACAACGATGGCAGGGATGCCTATCTTTGGTAAATTATCTGATATGTATGGTAGGAAGAGATTTTTTGTATTTGGTTTAACCGTGTTTCTAATTGGTTCTGCTCTGTGTGGATTAGCACAATCAATTGAACAATTAAGCATTTATCGTGCGATTCAAGGTATCGGCGGCGGTGCATTAATGCCAATTGCTTTCACAATTATCTTCGATATTTTCCCGCCAGAGAAGCGCGGGAAAATGGTAGGAATGCTTGGTGCCGTATTTGGTCTTGCAAGTTTAGTAGGACCTTTACTTGGTGCATATATTACTGACTCTATCGGCTGGGAATGGGTATTTTACATCAATGTACCGCTAGGTATCGTTGCGTTATTTCTAATTATAAGAAATTATATAGAAACCCCTATCCATACAAAGCAAAAGATCGATTGGTGGGGAGCATCAACACTTGTGGTTGCGGTTGTCAGTCTAATGTTTGCTTTAGAACTAGGTGGTAATAAATACGATTGGAACTCAACTCCGATTATTGCATTATTCGCAAGCTTTGCTCTATTCTTTATTGTGTTTTTCTTTGTAGAATTGCGAGCAGAAGAACCTATATTACCATTTTTCTTATTCAAACGTCGTTTATTTGCTTCATCGCAAATTTTAGCGTTTCTATACGGTGGTACGTTTATAATATTGACCGTTTATATTCCAATTTTTATTCAAGCGGTATTCGGTGGTTCAGCAACAAGTGCCGGACTGTTTCTAACGCCGATGATGTTAGGTTCGGTAGCAGGTAGCTCGGTCGGTGGTATTTTTTCAACGAAAACAAGCTACCGTAACCTGATGATAATTTCTGTTGTTTCTTACCTTGCGGGAATGTCACTTCTAAGTACACTTACACCTGATACATCTAGAATTTTACTTACGGTGTTTATGATTATTGTAGGATTTGGAATGGGCTTCTCATTCTCATTATTACCTACTGCTTCACAACACAATTTGGAGCCACGTCATCGCGGTACAGCCAATTCTACGAATGCATTTCTTCGTACACTTGGTATGACGATGGGTATTACAATCTTCGGAACGATTCAAAATAAAGTGTTTTCTAATCAGCTAGCGGAAAGTTTCAAAGATGCTGGCTTTAGTAATTTCTCAGAAATGTTTAATGCAGGTGACACTAGACAAATTTTCGAGCCAAGTGTGCGTGAGACGATACCCGCACCAATTCTAGAGAAGATAGTAGATGCCATGTCGAGCTCAATCTCACAAATTTTCTTACTTGCCATTATTCCAATCGGAATAGCTGCCGTATTCGTCTTCATGATGGGCAATTCTCGAGTTATTATAGAGAAAAAACAAGATAGCCCGCAATAATAATCTGCAATCTAACTCATTCCAAATGTGAATTGTTATTTTTCCAAGTTACAACCTCTACTATTGTAGGGGTTGTATTTATTTTTGGGGTAATACGTTATTATTAAAGGAGTAATCATTATCAAAATGACTTGGAGTGCTAAGAACATGCAATATGTTGGAATGTTAAGAGGCTTTACACATCAGTATGAAAAGCCTGTACAATATAGCTTAAAATTGGACAAGACTGAACTACCGTGTAATGAATGGATAGGTCAACAACTTGAAATTAAGTTTCTCGATGAAATACGTTGTATACACTGTAATCGTAAAATTAAAAAAACATATAATTCTGGCTATTGTTATCCTTGCTTTATCGATCTAGCGGAAAATGATTTGTGCATTGTGAAACCTCATGAATGTCATTTTTCTCAAGGCACTTGCCGTAACGAACAATTTGCACATACCTACTGCATGGTACCACATTATGTGTATTTATCAATCAGTAGTGGCGTGAAAGTTGGGCTAACCAGAAAAGGCAATCAGTCAAAGCGATGGGTTGACCAAGGAGCTATTCAAGCTATACCGATTGCCGAATTGCCTACGAGACAAATGGCCGGTGAACTTGAATTTGAATTGACTCAGCATGTGCGTGACAAGACAGATTGGCGTAAAATGCTAAAGGATCAAGCCGATCTCGTAGAACTTTTAGAAACTAGAGATGAACTTTTCCCACTAGTTACACAAAGATTTCAGCCATTTCTAATCCATGATGCAATCATATCTGAATTCCAACATCCTAAGATAAACTCTCCTGATAAGATTAAAACATACGATTTAAGTAAAACTCCGATCATTAAAGATCGTCTTATTGGCATAAAGGGTAATTACTTTATTTTTGATCATGCCGTTATCAATATGAGAAAGTTTTCAGGATATAAAGTTAGCATTACAATAGAAGAACATATTAATGAGTAGATAGGGGATTCAATAATGGCAAAGCAGAAGTATTATGTTGTGTGGAGCGGGAAAAAGCCTGGAATATATATGAGCTGGCCTGAATGTCAGCAGCAAGTGCTTAAAGTGTTCGATGCGAAATATAAAGCATTTGATACAAAAGATGCTGCAACAAAAGCGTTCAAAGATGGTTGGGAGAAACATTGGGGACAAGGAAAAGCGAAAACAAGTTCCAAAACTAGTTCGTCAAACGTCGTTAGCCCCAGTAGTGGGGAAATCGATTATGATGCGATCTCTGTAGATGTTGGTACAAGCGGAAATCCTGGTCCTGTTGAATATAAAGGAGTAGACACGCGAAATAGTGAGATTATTTTTTCCGTCGGTCCGATATCGAAAGGTACCAACAATCTTGGTGAGTTCCTTGCCATTGTCCATGCGCTTGCTTATCTTAAAAAAATCGGTAGTTCACGAAATATATATAGCGACTCAGTAAATGCGATCAAATGGGTGAACAACAAAGCTGTTTCTTCAACTTTAGTAAGAGATGCATCTACGCAAGAAATATGGGACTTAGTTGATCGTGCGATCGCTTGGTTAGAGAACAATAAGTACGATACCAAAGTAATGAAATGGAATACGAAGGAATGGGGACAGATTAAAGCTGATTATGGTAGAAAGTAATTATTCAGTTTATATTGTCTTATAACATCATGCATTTATGATAATGCTATTAACAATAATAACTAGAAAGTGCTTAGTAATGTAGCGGGGGTAGTGATGATGAGTCGTAGTAAGTTACGGGACAGACTTAGATTAGGTACTGTAGAACCTAAGCATGGAGAGCAATTTAATGATTTGCTACGCTATGTATTTCAAGTAACCAATCGTGATTTACAAACCTTTGGTTGGGAAAATAGAGAAATTACTAAATCTAAGTTGGCTGTTCTCAAACACGCGGAAGTTTTAGGTTGGTTTGATAGAGAGAAATTAATATCTCAGTTAGCGATATACCCATTTCAAGTTAATATTTTCGGGCATATTTATGAGATGGGTGGATTAACTGGTGTTGGTACATATCCTGAATATGCAAACTTAGGTTTAATGAATAAGCTGATGCTACATGCGTTAACTAACATGCGAGAGAATAAGCAATCGATCTCTTTTCTATACCCATACTCGATTCCATACTATCGAAGAAAAGGCTGGGAGATCATTACGGATAAAATCTCATTTGAAGTCCCTGATACACAGTTACCTAAGACGAGGTTTGTTCCAGGTAGTGTTGAACGAGTAACCATTGAACATCCCGATATTAAAGCAATATATGAACAGTTTGCAGTCTCTCATCATGGAGCGATGCTCAGAAACGAGTTAGCTTGGGAGGAGTATCTACGTTGGGATCTAGATGATATGACAGTAGCAATCTATTATGATGAAAACGACTCACCTATGGGGTATTTGTTATATTGGGTTGCAGAAGAAATATTTTATATTAAAGAGATGGTTTACATTATCGAAGAAGCTCGGACTGGTTTGTGGAATTTTATCAGTGCTCATTTTTCAATGATTAAATTAGTTAAAGGCGACATCTACAAAAATGAACCTTTGGCCTTTATTTTAGATGATGGAGATATTAAAGAAACTCTCGCTCCATACTATATGGCTCGGATTGTAGACGTCAAATTATTCATTGAACAATATCCTTTTCGGTGCCTAGATCAAGAATTCGAGCTAATTTTCGAACTAAACGATCCTATGTTGGAATGGAACGAAGGTATATTCACTTTACGTGTGGATACTGAAGGGAAAGGTACCATTCAAGAAGGAGGCGCTAGCCCCTCCGTGACTGTGGATGTTTCAACATTAACTACGATGTTGATGGGTTACAAACGTCCGACTTACTTAGCTAGAATTGGGCGTCTTCAAGCAGATAAAGCTTCAATTGAATTACTAGAACAATGGATTAGACAAGAGCACCCATACTTCTCAGATTACTTCTGATAACGATATAACAACAAGAGAGGTGCAATATGACTACTATTCAAATAATAAATTCGTCTGTTAACAACGACATATATGCTACTCAGGCTGATCCTGACGATGTGAAAGTAATTAATGAATTAGTTATTCAAACAGTCAGTTGGTTCAGTAGTATAGGTTCAACACAGTGGAATAACTTGCCAAATGAACAAGATGACCAATATCTTTTAACCGCAATAGCTAATGGCGAAATGATTATCTTTCGTAAAGAAGGAGAAACTGCTCTAGCTGGGATGGTCATCTTGCAGCAATATGCTAGCCAGTGGGATCGAAAGCTTTGGGGAGAAGCGGCAACAAGCGAGAACAATGCCGTGTACTTGCATCGCTTAATTGTCAATCGCGGGTATGCTGGACAAGGATTGGGGTTCGACATCTTGTCGTGGATTGATAATGGAATTCAATTTTCTGGAAGAGATAAAATAAGGCTAGATTGTATCGCTCATAATGAAAAGCTTAATAATTTTTACAAGCAATGTGGCTATACCTACATAGCAGAAAATGATGGTTTTATTATTTACGAAAAAATGCTTCCTAATGTTAACATAATCTAGAGTGTATGAGCCCGATCAATAGCAACAACTAATGTAAGCAACGAATGGTTAGTAGTCATAACTATTCGTTGCTTATTTTGTATTCTATAAACCAATTAAAAGCGTAAGACGTAATCTATCCAACAGCAATGATTTTTCAAAAGAGAAACTGGGCATATGTGGTAAATGCAGATGATTTATAGTACAATCCCTAACAGGAGGGATGTTATGCGTAATATTGCTTGCTTACTAATACTTTTACTAGCTTTAACGGGATGTAGCAGAGAATCTCAGTCGACTATTAATGAGAAGATAGACAAACCATCCGAAGGGATTACTCTGACTCCTGTAGACCTTTTCAAAGGCGAGGCTGCAAAATTCAAACCATTTCTTGGTACCATGTCCGGTGCATTCAAACTGCGCTATGATGGAGAAGCACCAAATGTAAACTTGGATATTGATATATGGAAGAATGGCGAGAAAGTCGAATCGAAAGGATCCTTAATTGGTTTATTTGGAAATACAGAAAATCCAGAAAGCAATGAGGTTGAACTTATTATTTCAATTAATACCATTTCTACGGAAGGGCAAGAAGATATTAACCAAGTTAAAGTGAGTACAGTTCATGCTTCTGGTTCAAGCACGTCTACCTTTGAATTTCCAGGGGATAAAGAATTAACATTAAAGGGTATAATGGATATTCAAGAAGTTAGCACATTTACTACAGAGAGTCCTATACCTGTATGGGGAATGCAAGCAACTAGTGGCAATTTTATTTCTACACTGGATTTTTCACCAGAGTCGTTAAGCAAACTCGAATATGCTATCCTCTTCACTTTAAAGTTCGAAGATTAACTTCGTTCCTATTGATGTCTAATTCAAATGTTGAACTTACAATTTAAGCATGGTATGATACTTGTAAATTAAGGATAGGGGTTGGAAAGAAGTATGTAGAATTTCTTGTAGAATTATAAAACAATAAAACTATGATCGCTTATTTGCGTACGTCTTATTGTTATATACAAGAAAGTTACTACATCTTTTCACTCAAACAATATGTCCTAATCTAACTCTATTTGGGGTTAGTTTAAATGTATATATTTGAGCTACGAGAGGGGTAACTTTCTTGTAGCTCTTTTTATTTTTTATTAAGGAAGTTCAAAAAGCGGATTTTGATAACGATGATTAGCTTTGTAACATAGTCGACATCGAATTTGAAGTGAACTTGTCCTAGAGGAGGATTATTTTATGTCATTAATTAATGTTACAAACCTGACGTTTGCCTATGATGGCAGCTACGATAATATATTTGAAAATGTAAGTTTTCAACTTGATACGGATTGGAAATTAGGTTTTACCGGAAGAAACGGTAGAGGGAAAACAACGTTTATGGCGTTGTTGCAAGGGAAATATGAGTATAGTGGAAATATTTCTGCTCATGTTGGTTTTGAGTACTTTCCCTTCCACGTTCCTAACAAGGAGAATAATACGATCGATGTCATCGATGAGATTTTTCCCGACTATATTCATTGGAAATTAATGCGTGAACTGAATTTGCTACAAGTATCTGAAGATGTTCTGTATCGTCCTTTTGCCTCATTATCTAATGGTGAGCAGACGAAGGTATTATTAGCTACATTGTTCATTAAAGAAAATAGTTTTCTATTAATTGATGAACCAACTAATCATCTTGATATGCATGCAAGAAAGCTAGTTAGTAATTACCTCAATACGAAACGCGGCTATATATTAGTATCCCATGACCGAGCATTTCTCGATAACTGCGTAGACCATATTCTTTCCATCAATAAGACTAACATCGAAATACAAAAAGGTAACTTTTCGAGTTGGTGGGAAAATAAATCAAGACAAGATAACTTTGAAATTGCTGAGAATGAGAAGCTTAAAAGCGATATTAAGCGCTTATCCCATTCTGCCAAACGAACGGGCGATTGGTCCCATGAAGTGGAAAAAACGAAAAATGGTACACGAAATTCAGGATCAAAGCTAGACAAAGGATACGTTGGTCACAAGGCTGCAAAAATGATGAAGCGTTCTAAAGCAATTGAACAACGACAGAAATCTGCCGTTGAAGAGAAATCCAAGTTACTCAAAAACATCGAAGCTTCTGAACGTCTTGAACTCTCACATCTTACTTATCATAAACATCAACTTGCTGAACTTGATCATGTATCAATTTATTATGATGATAAGAAGGTATGCTCTGATGTCAGTTTTACGATAGAACAAGGAGAGCGAATAGCACTCTCAGGTATGAATGGCTCAGGGAAATCAAGTATTATCAAATTAATTTGCGGTGAGGATATGAGCTATACTGGGAGTTTCAATAAAGATAGTCAGTTAAAAATATCTTATGTATCTCAAGACACCTCTCATCTGCAAGGTAATTTATCTGAATATGCTGCACTCAATGGGATTGATGAGAGCATCTTCAAAGCGATGTTACGTAAGCTAGATTTTTCGAGAGTTCAATTTGAAAAGGATATTTCGACATTTAGTGGAGGACAGAAAAAGAAAGTACTCATTGCAAAAAGTATTAGCGAGAGAGCTCATCTACTTGTATGGGATGAACCACTTAATTTCATTGATGTTATTTCACGTATGCAAATTGAAGAGTTACTGCTAGAATATGCACCAACAATTCTTTTTGTAGAGCATGATAGTGAATTTTGTAATAATGTCGCTACAAAGATTGTTAATCTTTAGAATAGCTAATTTGTATGCTATTGGACGATAGTAGTCAGGACATAGAAGGAGAATCAGATGAAAAAATATATTATTTTTGGAGCTAGTCAAGGATTAGGAGATGCTTTTGTTAAAGGACTACCATCTGCTGGTGATCATGTTTGGATCGTATCTAGAAGAAGACCTGATAGCTTGGATTTGCAAGATGGTGTTCAGCGCAATTGGATACCGGCAGATCTAGCTGAACAGAATGTTGCTAAGAAAATAGCAGCTTCTCTTCAACAAGAGATGTTAGATGTACTCATATATAATGTAGGGATATGGGAAAAGTCTGGGTTCGAAGATGATTATAATTTTGACCACGATGATCCTGTAGATATTGCAAACATCATTCACGTCAATATGACGTCAACGATAACATGTATTCAAGCATTGTTGCCTAATTTACGAAAATCGGAAGCAGGTAAGATTATTCTCATCGGCTCATCTGCTGGATTGGATCACACCAATAATTCTCAAGTTTCTTTTGTCGCTTCCAAATTCGGTCTACGTGGAATAACAAATGCTTTACGGGAACATATAAGGCAAGATGGCATTACAGTCACTTGTATCAACCCAGGTGAGCTAGCAGCCGATATTCCATATGAGGATGGGCCTGATAAAGCGATTAATGAATACAATGGAACCCGCATTCCAGTTCAAGATATGATAGCAATTGTAAAGTGTGTAATTAGTCTCTCGAAAGCAGCTTGTGTTAAAGAAATTAATGTTCCTGCAATAACCGATACTAATGCATAACTCGAATTATACACCTCATTGTGTAAATAAATTGAATTATACGGTGCTTCGCATATAATATTAGTCGCTACAAAAGAAGAACCTAGACATTTAGAGTAGTTGAATCTATTGTATAATAGATTCAACTACTCTAATGCCGTTTGAAGTGACAATCGCGTTGCTATAAAGTGGCTAAAGCTTATAAATTAATTAATGTCATAAAGTATTTATAAATGGATACTGTGATGAAGAAAAAGGATGGAAATATGAAGAAAGTTATCGTAATTGGATCAGGAATTGTAGGCGCATCTACAGCGTATCAATTAACTAAACTGGGTGCAGAAGTCATTATAATAGATCGCCAAGATAGAGGTCAGGCGACAGATGCCGCTGCTGGTATTATTTGTCCATGGCTTTCCCAAAGACGTAATCAAGCTTGGTATCGGCTTGCCAAAGCAGGTGCTCGTTTCTATCCGGAATTGATAGCTGAGCTTGAAAGCGATGGGGAAACAGAAACAGGCTATGCACAAGTTGGAGCTTTAGTTATTCATAACGATTTGGAAAAACTTAAAAAGATAGAAGAGAGAGCACATTTACGTAAAGAGGATGCACCAGAAATCGGTACAATAACTCCTCTTAACGATAAAGAAACTAAAGAGAAATTTCCATTATTAGGAGACGGCTATCATTCCTTACATATTAGCGGTGCTGCTCGAGTAGATGGTCGAGCACTACGAGATGCACTAATCAGATCAGCAGAGAGAAATGGTGCCTTACTTATAAACGGGGATGCAACACTCCTATATGTAGCTGACCGAGTCATAGGTGCATCTGTAGGTGAAAATAGCTTCTTGTCTGATCAAGTTATCGTTTGCGCAGGGGCATGGGCCAACCCTTTGTTACAGCCCTTAGGCATCAATTTTAAAGTAAGTTTTCAAAAAGCTCAGATCATGCATTTACAGGCTGAACATAGTCAAGACACTGGCATTTGGCCAGTAGTTATACCACCAACTGATCAATACCTGCTGTCTTTTGAAGAGCAGAAAATTGTTATAGGAGCTACTCATGAAAATGATATCGAAGGATACGATACTAGAGTAACCCCAATCGGAATGCAAGAAATACTAAACAAAGGGCTTGAACTTGCACCTGAATTAGCAGAAAGCACATTTGATGAGATAAGAGTAGGGTTTCGCCCATTCACCCCAGGATTTCTACCTGTCATTGGTGCAATTCCTGGCTGGGACGGTGTTATGGCGGCTAATGGATTAGGTTCCTCTGGACTAACCATGGGACCATATATAGGTAATCAATTAGCAAAGCTGGCACTTGATTTGCCTTTAGATATAGATATCAACGATTATAATATCCAAAACGCAATGGAAATTAGCTGATTTTCGTTGATGCAACTATAAAGTTACAATGTTGAAGCAGGAAAGTTACTACATGACTAATTAACTGCTCTCTTGACAACCATCTCCTCTATAGATATTATGGACACAATAAGTCTTTGATCGAGGTGGAATGATGAAATTTACTAAAGCAACAAATTATGCACTACACACAATGTTTATGCTCGTTGAAGCTTCTCCAGTCAAGCCTGTAGGCGTACAACAACTAGCAGAAACTCAAGGTGTATCACCAACATATTTGTCTAAAATATTAACAAGGCTTGTCAAAGCGGGGTTAATCGAATCGATATCCGGAGCTAATGGAGGATATCGTTTATCACGTAAAAAAGACGAAATTACGTTTTTGGATATTATTCAAGCCATAGAAGGTTCAACATCTTTATTTGAATGCAACTTTGTTCATGGTGAGAACTGCTCGATTCAAGCTGTCATGAAGGAAGCAGAGATGAAAATGGAGCTGCATCTCAAAAACACAAAATTAATTGATTTGAACCCAATGAAAATAAAAGCACTTGATTAAATTAACGAGAACCAATCATTGACTAAGAGGAACAGTTTGCTTTAGCAACTGCTCCTTTTTTGTGTCTAAATAATGCTAACTTCAATAAGCCACACCTATTGTTAACCAACAAAACTATTATTTAGGTTTACAATATTCGAAATTCAAGCTATCATTTAGTTAATACATAGAAGTCGACTCATGTAGGGAGTAATTTTTATATAATGACGGAGGTAACAAATTGAAAACAAAAGAAATGGTTTTAGCAGCATTATTCACTGCATTAATTGCAGTATTAGGGATGATTCCACCCATTCCACTAGGATTTATTCCAGTACCAATCACCTTACAAACGCTTGGTGTTATGTTAGGAGCAAGCTTTCTTGGTAAGAAGACAGGTACAATTAGTATGATTTTATTTATAGTATTAGTAGCTTTAGGTTTACCTTTATTATCTGGAGGTCGTGGAGGCCTGTCGGTATTAGTAGGGCCGACTGCTGGTTACCTTCTAAGCTGGCCAGTTGCTGCATTTTGCATTGGCTTTTTGACAGAAAAAGTATGGTCAACATTAAAAACATGGAAACTTATCATCATTAATGTTGTATTTGGTGTTTTACTGATTAGTATGATTGGAGCACCAGTTATGGCACTTATTACGAATACATCAATTTGGGCTGGACTAATAGGAGCTACTGCATTTTTACCAGGGGATATTATTAAAGCAATTATTGCGGCTATTATTGTTGTTCAATTAAAAGCTTTAAGCCCGATCGAAGATAAAATGAATAACTAGTAAGTAGTAAATATTGAATGGGGGTAATGATCGATGAATTTGGTAGAACCTTTACTACAGTATGCAGCCGAGCAACCAAATAAAATCGCATTATCCGATGGTCTCATATATCAAACTTATTCTGAGTTGGTACAGAAAATCAAGAAAATAGCTCAAGGATTAAGACAAGAAGGACTTACTCACGACAATGTTGCCATTCTTTCTTCGAATCGTATGGAATTTGTAGAGGTTTTTCTAGGTGCCATTTATGCAGGTTGTGTCCCTATCCCAATGGATCCCAAATGGAGCATAAAAGAAATAAACATCATCTTGCAACAATGTAAACCGAGAATGATATTTACAGAGACTGTATTTGCAAACAAGTTAGTCTTACAGGGAAGTAGCATACAACTTCTCACATTTTCAGCTGAGGACATAGGTTCCTATGAGCAATGGTTACATACGCTAACGTCAGAAGTAGAAATGGATGAATCCAATGAATTATTATTCATTGGATTTACTTCAGGCACAACAGGTTTGCCAAAAGGGTATATGCGTACGCACTCGTCATGGATCAATAGCTTTAAGGCGACGAGTGAAACTTTTCAATTTACCAACTTGGAGCATATGTTAGCACCAGGTCCATTTGTTCATTCCTTGTCTCTATTCGCTTTAATGCAAAGTCTATACAGCGGTTCAACTTTTCATATCGTAAAAGAATTTAAAGCGGAATGTATTTTACAGTTGTGTAAAGAGATTCCCAATATAATTTTGTTTGTTGTTCCGACAATGGTTGAATCCTTGATGCAACAGGGTTTACAAGATGAGATTCATATTCAAGCGTTAGTAAGCTCAGGTGGTAAATGGACCATTGCATCAAAACAAAGATGTAGTGAATTGTTCAGTGGGGCAAAGCTATTCGAATTTTATGGTTCTTCTGAAGCCAGCTACATCAGCTATATAGATATTCATACTGATAATAAATCTAATTCTGTAGGCAAGCCATTTTCAGGGGTACAAATATCTATTCGTGACGAACATTTTGATGAGGTATCTCCTGGGACCATCGGACAACTATACATCCGTAGTAACATGATCTTTTCTGGCTATTATCAATTACCCGAAGCGACAACAGCTACATTTCGAGATGATTGGCTCATCATTGGAGATTACATGTATATGGATGAAGATGGGTACTTATATATGGCTGGTCGATCGCAAAACAAGATCGTTTCTGGTGGACTGAATATATATCCAGAGGAAATAGAGTCAGTCCTTCTACAAATCCCAGAAATTCAAGAAGTAATGGTACTTGGCGATGACGATGAATACTGGGGCGAACAGTTGATAGCACTTGTAAAGTGGAATGGAAATGAGCGTTTATCTCTGGATAAAATCAAAAGTTTTTGTCGGCAGCATTTAGCAAGCTATAAAGCGCCCAAAGAAATTGTAACTATAGATCAGTTCATTTATACGAGTAGTGGTAAAATTGCCCGTCAAGCAATGAAAGAATTTACGAAGAGAATGAAAAACCAGAAGAAAGAGTGAATATATGACAGAAGCTGTAATTGTAATGGCAAAGCGTACGCCTATTGGTAAAATTGGTGGGATACTAAGCACTGTTGAGCCAGAGGCACTGTTGTCACCACTTATTCGCCATTTAGTAGAAGAAAATAATATCTCACCTGACATCATCGATGATGTCATTGTTGGTAATGTCGTTGGTCCAGGTGGAAATATAGCACGAGTTGCTGCACTAGAAGCAGGACTACCAGTCACAATACCAGGTGTAACCGTTGATCGGCAGTGTGGTTCTGGGTTGGAGGCAATCAATATAGCGGCACGCTTCATTCAGAGTGGAGCAGGCGAAGTATATTTGGCAGGTGGAGTTGAAAGCACTAGCCGAGCGCCATGGAAAATGGCCAAGCCATCCTCGCTTATGGGAGTACCTCAGATATACACACGAGCACCTTTCACCCCTAGCTCCTATGGTGACCCTGATATGGGCATCGCTGCAGAGAATGTCGCCCAATATTACGAGATTACTAGAGAACAACAAGATCTATATGCCTTGAAAAGTCATCAGAAAGCGATTCACTATGAGCAATCTGGTCGATTTCAGCAAGAGATCGTTCCTCTACATGTACAAGGTAATTGGTTAACTGTCGATGAATGTCCAAGAGCTAATACAAGTCTGCAGAAGTTACAACAGCTGAAACCAATCTTTCTTGAACATGGTACTGTAACCGCCGGCAACGCTTGTCCACTTAATGATGGGGCTGCACTAGTTCTCATCATGTCACTTGAAAAATGTCGAGAGCTCGGACTTAAGCCGATATTGCGTGTAGTGGATGGTCAAGCTGCTGGGATCGATCCTAATTTTTTGGGTATGGGACCTGTTCCCGCTGTGCAAAAAGTGCTAAGCCGTCAGAATTTGACGGTAGACGATTTGGATATTGTAGAGTTCAATGAGGCATTCGCTTCGCAAGTAATCGCCTCTTTGCAGGAACTTCGAATCCCACAGCATAAAGTCAACCTTGGAGGTGGCGCTTTAGCGATAGGTCATCCATACGGTGCATCGGGTGCTATTTTGATAACACGACTATGTTCAGAAATGCTTAATAAACCTTACAATAGGGGACTTGCGACTCTCGGTATTGGTGGTGGGATCGGCCTAGCAACAATTGTGGAGGTAGTCAATTGAATAGTATCCAACACCGTTTACATGTAACAGAAGAATGGATTTCCCGCTATGCTCAAAGTATTGACGCACCACTGCAAACTATTAATGATAAGCTTATTGCACCCGCAACGATGCCAATTATTTTTTGGCAAGAATTCAATATACCTTGGCAGGAAATGAACAATAGTGTACCGTTGATTCATGGTGCTCAACATTTCTCGTATGAAGCTCCAATTATTGCAGGAATGTTATTAGATTGTGAATTACAGCTAACGAATATAGAGAAGAAGACAAGTAAAACTGGTCTACTAACACTTTATTATTACAAACTTACATGTAGATGTGATGGCAAACTGATCGTAACAACAGAAACAGTATTGATTCGGGTTGGTGATCAAGATTAAAATTAAGAGATTAATAACAAGTCATATAATCAAGCAATATGCAGCTGTATCAAAAGATCATGCTTCCATACACGTTAATGCTGAAGTTGCTACAAAGATAGGCTATAAGCGCCCCATCGCGCATGGTATGTATGTAATGGGTCTAGCGCAATCCATATACTTAATGCAACACCCAACTAAATGGATTATGAACTATAACATGACATTTCAAAAGCCACTATTAGTTGATACTGTGGCGATTTTTGAATATATAGAACACAATGAAGAGATAATTGTGAGCGTAAGTGTTGAATCTGGTGAAGTCATTGCATCTGGTGCTTTCTCAGTGAAAGAGAGGTCATTATGAAGAAAGTAGCCATCATTACTGGAGCAACGAGGGGGATTGGGCGTAGTATCGCCTTACTTCTTAGTCAGGCAGGTTATATCGTAATAATTAACGGTATTAATCAACTATTAATTGATGAGGTTGTACAACAGATTAACCGAAGTGATGGTGAGGCACTGGGATACTGCTGTAATGTTGGAGATGCTGTGAATGTCACGGCTATGATAAATACCGTTATGGAGAAGTTTGGCCAGATAGATGTATTGATCCATAACGCTGGTAATTTGCATGACCAACTATGTCTGCATATGACAGATGAACAGTGGCAATCTGTGCTAGATGTCCATTTGAACGGCGCCTTTTATTGCATTCAACGAGTATTACCCTATATGCAACAGAATGGCGGCGATATTCTTTTGATGACCTCTACAGCTGGATTAAGTGGTTCAGTTGGACAAGTAAACTATAGTGCAGCAAAAGCAGCAATACTTGGCATGGTATGGACGCTGGCAGCAGAACTAAAGCGCAACCGAATTAGAGTTAATGGTATTTCACCAGCTGCACTAACGGATATGACTAGACCTGTCATCGATCGTTTGAAGGAAAAGTGTGAACTTAGAAATGACCCTTTCCCAGAATTTTGGAAAGTAGGAGAATCAGACGATGTTGCTCGTTTCGTAGTCACATTACTAGACCAGCCTGAGCCCGATTTATCCGGTGAAATATTTGGTGTCAACGGTACGAAAGTGACCAAGTGGAGGAAACCTGAGCCTGTCATAATTGAAAACAGTATAGACGACTTTTTTGAATCATGGCGACGACAGAAAGGAAATAATTAAATGCTTACATTCGAAAATGTTCATTTCTATTATAAAAAGGGAAAGCCCATCATAGAGAATTTGAACTTTACAATTGAACAAGGAGAATATGTGGCCATTGTTGGAGCAAATGGTTGTGGTAAATCAACGATTGCAAAACTAATGGATGGATTGTTGCTTCCTAAGGAAGGTAGTGTCAAATACAACAGTCTAGACACGTCAAAAAAGACAGATCTTAATCTGATTCACCAACAAATTGGCATTGTTTTTCAAAATCCAGAAGATCAATTCATTACCACAACTGTGATGGATGAAATTATATTTGGCCTGGAGAATATTCGTGTACCAAGTGAGGAAATGCGTAGTAGGTTGGAAGATGCACTACAAGCTGTACAGATGGAGGATTATATCGAGATGATGCCTCACCAGCTTTCAGGTGGTCAAAAACAACGAGTGGCCATTGCAGCAATTTTGGCAATGCACCCTAAAGCTATCATTTTTGATGAGGCTACTTCAATGCTCGATCCAAAGGGTAGAGAACAGATACTATCCATTATGAATGAACTACATCGCCAAGGTATGACGATTATTGTTATCACTCATCATATGGATGAAGTATTATGTGCCGAGCGTATTTTACTCATTCATCAAGGTAGGCTTGAATTTGATGGTGATCCAACCACGTTCTTCTTAACCGTCGATGTCACGAAATATCAGTTAGAACTGCCATTTGCAGTACGGCTATACAATACACTTCACTCCAAATCACCTGTTAACGCAGATTGGAAGGAGTTGATCCGTTTACAATGGAATATCAACTAAATGATGTGAGTGTTAATTATAATGAAAGCATGGCTTTATACAATATTAATTGTACGATCCAAAGCGGTAAATGGATTTCAATTATTGGTCAAACTGGAGCAGGAAAATCTACATTTGTCCAACTGTTGAAAGGTCTAATTCCCAATATTTCTGGAGAATATTTGATTGATAAGCAGCCAGTTCTAAGAGAACGGAAAGGTCATATCAAAGTCAATTCTGATATAGGTTATGTTTTTCAATATCCAGAGCATCAATTATTTGAAACAACGGTATACAAAGAACTTGCTTTTGCACCGAAAATTAAAGGTTATTCTGATCAGCAAATTAAGAAATCTATCGATTCTATTCTTTCGCAGATGGATTTGTCGGAGGAAATTCTCCAGTTGGCACCGTTCCAATTGAGCGGTGGTCAAAAACGTAGCATAGCAATCGCTTCAGTATTAATTACAGATCCCCAACTTCTAATTTTAGACGAACCAACAGCTGGTCTTGACCCTGTAAATAAAGCCGCTTTGTTGCAGCTACTAAAGCAATGGCAAGACCAGCATAATCGAACTGTTCTTTTTGTATCACATCAAATGAATGATGTTGCCGAATATTCAGATGAAGTGATAATGCTTCATGAAGGGAAGCTTGTGGGGCATTTTGATACGAACCATTTATTTCTAAAACAAGCTGATTTACTAGAAAATCTCGGATTGTCTCTACCTGAACCTGTACAACTGTTAATGTTAGTAGAGGAATTATCCGGACAGACAATAGAAGTGTCAAGCTGTAGGGAACAGCATATTCTCGAAAAGGTATCGCCTATCTGGCATGCAAGGAGTTAATAAATGTCAAATACAGTTTTAATAGGACAATATCAGGAGACTTACTCCATATTCCACCGACTTGACCCACGTACGAAGATTTTAGCTATCATCCTCCTTATGATTAGCTTCCTAATGCTAGATTCGTTCGTTAGCTACACAATAGCAACAATCTTCGTTATGAGCATATTGTTATTATCAAAGATCCCTTTGTTTGTTTTTGTAAAAGGGTTGAAACCTATCTTATTCATATTACTTTTTACGTTTCTATACCATGTCATATTTACTACAGGAAACGTCATTTGGTCATGGTCTTTCATCCATATATCGGTGGAGGGTTTACAGAATGGGACACGTTACGTTTGGCGGATCCTATTGCTTATCTTACTTGCTTCTATATTAACGTTAACTACTAAACCATTAGTATTAGCGGATGGTCTAGTTAAATTATTGTCGCCGCTATCCAAATTCAATATACCTGTAGAGCAGTTTGCACTAATGATCGTCATTGCGATACGGTTTATCCCAACTATTTTACAGGAGCTAGATCGTATATTATTGGCACAAAAAGCAAGAGGTCATGATGTTACAGTGCTACCGCTTCACAAACGAATCTTTGCATATATTCCAATGCTTATTCCGTTACTATTCACGATCATACAACGTGCTGAGCAACTAACTTTTGCGATTGATGCTCGTGCGTATGGTAATGGTAAGGGGAGAACTACCTTTAAGTTATTAAAATTTCAACAATTGGATTATGTAGTCGGCATAATCGTAATATTAATGATAGTAATCCTCTTGTTTGTTTAGATTGGTGGGAGATAGAATGAACATCTATGGGAATATTGTAGATAATGAAACACGCTGTATTCATTATCATACTGAGAAAGATATTGTTGCTATCAAATTTAAATGTTGCGAAAAATATTATCCTTGCTACAAATGCCATGAAGAACATGCTAATCACAGCATCGAGCGTTGGCCACAAGAGCAATTTGACGAATTGGCGATCCTCTGTGGTAGCTGTCACACAGAATCAACGATTAAACAATATATGAATGCAACGAATTGTCCTCATTGTGAGGCAATCTTTAATGAGCGATGTGCACTTCATTATCATATATATTTCGAGAAGTAGTTTTCAAATAGAGATAAGGGGGGACGATAATGAATTGGGATACACGAATAACAGAACTATTACAAATAAAGTATCCGATTATTCAAGGAGGACTTGCTTATCTAGCGTATGCTGACCTTGCTTCAGCAGTTTCTAATGCAGGTGGTTTAGGTCAAATAACCGCTATGAGCTTAGCTAGTGACGACGCATTACTCCAAGAAATTAACCGTACACGCAGTCTAACCAACAAACCATTCGGTGTTAATTTTGCTATAGGCATGCACGGTATCGATTATAAGACACGCGTTCAGACCGCTATAGATGAGCAAGTCCCCGTGGTAACTATTACTGGTGGCGATCCTACGACAATATTACAGATGTTGCAGCCAACCAATATTCAATCATTGGTACTCGTCGCATCACGTAGACAAGCACAAAAAGCCGAACAACTAGGTGCGTCTGCAGTTATTGTAGTTGGGCATGAAGGTGGAGGACATCTAGGACGTGATGATGTAGGCACGATGGTGCTTGTCCCGCAAGTCGTTGATTCCGTTGAAATTCCGGTCATTGCATCAGGCGGTATCGGAGATGGTCGTGGATGGATGGCTGCTCATGCGCTTGGAGCGGAAGGCATTGAGATGGGAACACGCTTTATCGCTACTCAGGAGTGTGTCGACGCTTCAACTTCTTATAAAGAAGCTATTATTGAAAGTTCTGAGATTGATACTACGGTCATCAAACGTTCCATTCATTCTCCTGCAAGAGCATTAAGAAATGAGTATACTGATAAAATTATCGCTATCGAAAAAACTTCACCTACTTATGAGGATTTGAAAAACTATATTAGCGGTGAAGCCAACAAACGTTGGATACACGAAGGAAATGCAGAAGCAGGCTTTGGTTGGGCAGGTCAAGTGGTCGGTCTAATTCATGATATTCCCACAGTTACCCAGTTGATCGAACGTATGGTACGAGAAGCAGAGCAAATTAGAGAAAAATGGGCGTAATCCATTAAGCAATTAGCTGCTAAATATGAAGATTAAAGAGTTTGGTCACTGACCAAGCTCTTTTTAATGTTGTCTACTAGATATCATTTGGAATTAAATTGGATGTATTCTCCAAAAAGTGCAACTATTCCAACAAGTATACGTCTATTATATAGGAAAAATTTGGAGGTAATTATGGACGAACAATTATTTAAACGCGATTGGGAATTATCTCAATCTATAACAAACTTAGCTCGTACATATTTGGAACAAGATTTATCAATAGATGAGACTATGAATAGAGTATTGGACTCACCAGAGTACAAGGAGTGGTGCAGTGAGACTCGTACATTCGGTATCGCCTGTGAAGAACGGTTTTACTATGAAGATCTACATGGGAGTATTCAATTTGAAAAATATGAAGCATTAATCCAATTGTATAGTCATCAGTATTTTTCTGAAATGGAAACAGAGAAACCTCAAACTTCTATAGAGTACGATCATATTTTCGAACAATTAGGAATGAAAGTAACAGTTCAACAATTAGGATATGAGATCGCGCAACTTTCTAAATTGATAGGTGCGAAATCCACATTAAATTACCAAGCACTCTTAAGTCTCTTCAATGGTACTGTTATCACCAGTCTGGAAGAAGATTTACTTGATTGCCTATTTGCGAATGAAGAAGCAGCCTCACAATTTATAGAAGATTTCTTCGAAACGTACAAAACAGATTCAAGCGGAGAATCACAATAATGGAAACTTCTATGATGTTGATAAGGAGACGTCAATGGCAAATTTAAGATTAATAGTACTAATAATTATGTTTGAAGTCCTTACTACAGTATTAGTCGTTCTTGGTATATATTTTGGAGTTTCCACATTTCCTTTCTTTGATACATCGTTTACAACAGGAGATCCTGCTGCACAAACAATAAGTTTTAACGCAACAATACCACTAAATATGCCAACACTCACAGATATTAAAGTCCCATATACACACTTACAATCGGGAACCCAATCATGGGTAATCTTATCGATTATTCTATCGGCTGTATTTGTAGTGTTACAAAGCTTTGTCCGTGGAATGTATCTTGGAGGGCTCAAAGGGTGGGTCCAACAACAAAAGACGGTTCCATTGTTATATTGTGGACGAAAATATTTCAAAGGAATGCTAGCTTGGTCAATATTTCAGTTAATTATAGGATTCTTAACATTTTTACTAGCTGCAGCATTTTTTCCGCTAGCATTAATATTGATTATTTGTTTAATATTTTTCTCACTTACCCCTTACCTAATTGTACTTCAAGAGATTCCCTTTAGTGAAGCGCTGTCTAAATCACCTCAAAAGTTTACGCGCTATTTCTGGTCGATGTTTCCATTGGCTCTGCTTGCATTATTATTAACATTTATTATAAGTCTTACGAAATTAATAACATCACCGTGGGGATATGCGTTACCACTAGTTACATATGCATTAGTCGGGAATTGGCTGGTCGGGGAGTTTGTGCAGCTACTTATCGTCAAGTTGCAGGGTAGTAATGAAAAGATACCTGAACAACAATTTCAAAAAGTCGATACTAGCCGAATTTCAATATTTGTTACTATCTTACTTATACCAATATTGGTTACGGTCGGCATTGTTTCAACATCTGGCAAGTATCTTAGTGTCTTTGACTTGGGTAATAAAGATCGATTTGAAGGAATTTCCTACAATGCGAATTTCTCTGATATCTTCTATATATCAGATCAAAGGTATACAGCTTATGAATGGCAATCTGGCGACTATTATATTGATATGAAACTTCCAGACTTATCAAGTAATCAAAAACCACAACAATTACGAGGTATAGCCGACATCACTTGGCAAATTAATGAGGAAGTTAGAACTGTAAATGGGAACACTACAAATATTGATGTGCAACCATTTTTACGAGAAAGTAAACTATTGTATCGGCTTGTTCAGGAAACTGCGCTAGATGGCACGAAGTACTACTCAACCTTAAATGGCTCGGCCTCGATCATTCAAGGAAGTGAACATGCTCTAGAACCTTTGTCCGTCCAAGTTATGGTTAGCGGAGATGGTAATAATATATTTGTGTTCCAATATCCATCTAATCTGGATATCTCACAAGTTTTCAATGTTTCAAATGACGGACAATTTCTCATCCCGAGAACAAGTCATGTAAATCCAATGTATATTAATACTTACTGGTTCAGCAAGGAGCGTACGATTGATGAAGTTTTTGAATTACTAAAATCCAAAAACAAATCAAATGATGTTACATCACTTAACAAAATTTATATCGCACTAGCTGTAGCAATGCAGGAAGCAGATGGGAATATGGTCTCAAATATTTTGGAAATATTGAAACGAGAAAATATTGATGTTAACGCACCTAATTGGAGGGAAAGTGAGTGGACGGATTACTTACGCAATCAATACGAAGGAGCTAGCTTACAGCGTATTTTAGATTTTGTAACCAAAGTTGGTACCCAATTTAGCTACGGAGCTACAGAAGTTATTGAAAAAAGCAACGAGACGATCACTACCTACTTTATAAAAGTACCCTTCCCGAATGATACACTAACAATACAGTTTGAAGAGAACAAAGAAGATGGCAGAATGCTATCTATCACAGTAATCGACTAACAGACTTCTTTCTTTCCAATTAGTTAAACAGGTCTAACTAAATGGATATTTGTAACATTGAACATAACTCGTACATATCTGGTAATTTTATGCACAAAGAGGATGTTCGAATAGAACTAGTCTAGATTACGTATTCTATGTTGTATGCGTAGAAAGAAGGGAGTGTTGCGATATGTCAGACGAACACAATTATGTTCATAACGAACATGAACTTACTGATAATAACGGTCAAAGGCAGAATAAAGTTCATGGCGGTGAGCACCGAAATGGTCGGCTTAGCCAAATGAAAAATAATAACCATGATGGTGAAGATGTACCGAATGAATATATAAGTGACAAAGGATTTCAAGGTAGCAAAGAATAGTTAAGATCAATTAAATAGGAGCGAAATTGGCTAAAGAAAACTAGTCAATTTCGCTCTTTTTAAGTTATAGCTATAATCAGCCATTCGGTTGGCTCTTATCCATAACAATTTATGGTTGGATACGAGTTCATTCGCTAGTCAAATGCAAGTGATAACTTTATAATCAGTAAGAGGTTGATCATGAATATGCAATTATATTACTGAATTTAGAAAGCGAATTGGCGAATGAAATTATATAAGTGGATAACTGTTTTTGCTAATGTATCTGTATTGGTAATACTCTTTATGAATTCTGAAACTTTACTTGAATGGATAAAAGCAACTGATAATCGTAATTTGATTATCGTGTTGTTAGTCATAACGATTTTAGCCTCGATACCTGGAGTTCCGTTTGGTATAGTTAGTGGAGTAATTGGTGCAAAATATGGAGTGACAATAGGAGTATCATTGAGTGTTATAGCTTCTACATTATCATCCGTATTTATCTATATCATGTTTCGTTATTTACTTCTTCAACAAGGCAACATATTACTTAATAAAAGTAAAACAATACATCGAATTGATCATGTTATTAAACAACGAATATTTGCTACTATTTTCATAGCACGTATTATTCCTATTATGCCTGCAATATTAATTAACATATATTCAGGAGTGTTTGGCTTATCATTTAAGTTATTTCTAATAGCAACCTTGCTTGGGAAAATACCTATAATGATCGTATATACATTGATAGGTGTAAATTTGTTATCAGGTTCAAAAGAGTGGATCATTATAGCAGCAATTTATATCGTATTCCTATTATCCATTTATTCGTTGTATCGATTTTTTTACAATAAAAAGTCAATTTAATTAACAACAGTGACCTAGTTTGACGCTTTCAGATTACCTTTCTTGACAGTTGATTAGAATCATTGCTATTATAGACACTTAAAGTCCTTGATAGTAATGATGTTACTTATTTACAGATATAACATATCTGTAAATACCTTAATTTAACTTTAAGTATAAAAGGAGATTTATTATATGCCCAACGAACCCTCTAATCATCATTCGGGATCAGAATTCAATATGGAGAAGCTTGATTTTATTGCACAACTTGGAGCAAAACCTTTGTCCTTATTGCAACCCCAAACCGGTGAACGAATCTTGGATCTCGGCTGTGGAAATGGAAATTTAACAGCACAAATCGCGGCAGCAGGAGCGATACCTACAGGTATTGACCTATCGGAAAACATGATCAAGCTTGCAAAGGAACACTACCCAGAACTTGATATACAAGTTAGCGATGCCACTCAATACCGAACGGATTCTCACTTTGATGCTGTTTTCTCTAATGCAGCCATTCATTGGATAAAAGATGCTCCCGCCGTCGCTCGTACGATTTGGCACGCACTTCGGGAAGGTGGACGATTCGTAGCTGAATTCGCTGGTAGTGGTAATATTGCAATACTAACTGACGCAATTAAGCAAGAGCTTGAGTCGCATGGTTATGAATGGGAGGGAAGGGATCCGTGGTATTTCCCTACTATCGGTGAGTACACCAGTCTTCTAGAGCAGACTGGATTTCGAGTTATGTTCGCACAGCACTTTGATAAGTTATCTCCACTCAAGAATGATGTAGGTATACGAAAATGGTTAGATGGATTCAATAATCATTTCTTTCACGATGTCTCACCAGTAGACAAAGAGTCAATCTACAATGCCATCGAAGAAAGAGTGAAGCCTCAACTTGAGCACAATGGGCAATGGATGATTGACACGTCCCGCATGCGTATTATTGCAATCAAGAAGAATACTGAATAATTGTATATAAGTTTCCTTCTAGGTGAAGTGATGAATCAATAACATTATTCTCAAACGGATGAAAGTGATAAACCTGTAAACTGCAGAGATGCTGTTTACAGGTTTTCTTATTATGTGGAAGTCATCTTAGTGGTGGAACAGTCCATAAAGAAAAGAAATCGAAATATGAAGAGATTGTAAATCGGCTATATCTTTAATGATATTAAGCTTACAATATATACATTGGAAATCAACCTTCGAAATTGTGATTTGCATAATTCCCAATGAAAGATAGTAGGTGCTAATAATCAGTATGGATACGAACAACATTGTGCTGGTCCCGCTCGAAAAGAAAGGAAAATTAAAAACCCTCATTGAAGTTTTTAGCGTATCTACAAAACTTGGTTTCACCTCTTTTGGAGGTCCGATTGCACATTTGGGTTATTTTCATAATGAATACATACGTCGTCGAAAATGGATGGATGAACAAAGTTACGCTGACCTCGTAGCACTTTGTCAGTTTCTACCTGGACCGGCTAGTAGTCAAGTAGGGATAGGGATTGGAATTTTAAGAGCAGGCTTATTAGGTGGTTTTGTCGCATGGTTAGGTTTCACGCTACCCTCGATAATTGCCTTAGTACTATTCGCTTACTTGCTACAAGGATTTGATATTGGAAATGCAGGTTGGATTCATGGATTGAAGATTGTAGCTGTCGCAATCGTTGCTCAAGCCATAATTGGTATGGGGCAAAAGCTTACACCTGACCGTGATAGAGTAACGATTGCAGTAGTCGCTGCAATCATTACATTATATTGGCAGACAGCATTAAGTCAGATTATGATCATTGTTATAGCTGGACTTATAGGATTTTGGTTTTATCGTAATAAGGAAGAACATGTGGTGAACAATTTACCAACTACGATAACTCGTTCAGTTGCATTCGTCTGCCTATCTTTATTTTTTATTTTTCTAATTGCTTTACCTCTATTAAGTCAATGGGGAGAGAGCGAATGGTTGGCGATGTTCGACAGCTTTTACCGTACAGGTTCTTTGGTATTTGGCGGTGGGCATGTAGTATTACCGCTTATTGAGAATGAAGTAATTTTCAATAAATGGGTAAGTGAAGCAGATTTTCTCGCAGGGTATGGTGCTACCCAAGCCGTACCTGGACCACTGTTTACCTTTGCTAGTTACCTTGGCACAATGGCTGGAGGTTTATTAGGAGCAGTTATTGCTACAACTGCAATATTTTTACCAGCATTTCTCCTTGTTGCTGGGGCATTACCCTTTTGGAACACATTGAGGACTAATCCGAAAATCAAAGGTGCTTTAGTAGGGATAAATGCAGCTGTAGTTGGTATATTACTCGCTTCACTATACGATCCTTTATGGACCACTGCAATCTTGAACCCTAGTGATTTTGCACTTGTATCAATATTATTTGTGATGCTTGTATTCTGGAAACTTCCTCCATGGATTATAGTAATTTCAGGAGCTGCAGGTGGCATGTTGCTTAGTATTTTGTAACGAGAAAATGAACTTAGCAGCATATAGCGAGTATATTCACTTAGAAGCAAATACCGATTACATGTCATTGGTTCATCAGTGTGTAGTTATAGCAGCACTGATAGGATGAAATATATAAGCTTCAAACCATTAACAATCATCTACAGTAACAGCAAACAATCTTCTCCGCACCTTCATACCGGTGCGGATATTTTTTACCTAATTTTGCATTAACTACTTCATCTGTCGTAGTAATTGTGTTACACTGTAACTACTACGACAGATGAAGTAATCAAGGAGGGACCACATTCGTGATCAGCAGTGATGTCATACGTGGCTATAATGATACACTCATCCTCTACATGCTGCTGGACGGGGAATCATACGGATACGAGATTTCTAAAAATATTAGGCAGCTAACACAGGAGAAATATGTTATGAAGGAGACAACATTGTATTCCGCCTTCACCAGAATGGAAAAGAACGGGTATATTGAATCCTTTTATCGAGATGAAAGTCTAGGCAAGCGGCGTACGTATTACCGGATTACCCAAACGGGACTGACCTATTACAGGGAGAAATGTGAGGAGTGGAAGGTTACGCAGGATGTTGTAAACCAATTTATTAGGGAGTGGTGACAGAATATGGAGACAATTGTGGTGTATCTGGACAATATGTTCGCCGGTCTAAAAAAGACACCAGAACTAGAGCGTCTGAAGCAGCAACTGCTGTCCGGGATGGAAGACAAGTATCATGAGCTGAAGTTGAATGGTAAATCGGAGAACGAGGCGATCGGCATCGTTATTTCTGAATTCGGCAATATCGATGAGTTGACAGCTGAGCTAGGCATTCATCAGGAAAGTGTAGAACCACAAATTCCTGTATTGACCCTACAAGAGGCTTACGACTATGCGGCTGCCAAACGCAGTTCTGGATTTTGGATTGGTCTTGGCGTCTTTCTCGCTGTGTCTGGTGTGGCGCTATTGATTTCCCTAGATACTCTGTTTGAGAATAACTCCATTATGACTAATAACAGTTCAATGGAAATGGGCACATTGCTCGGACTAATCGGAATGTTCGTGCTAATCGCAGTGGCAGTAGGGATGTTCATCTATAGCGGTATGAAACTTGAACGATTCAAAAATCTGGAGCATGGCTTTCAATTACCTTATGAACTGAAGACGGAGCTACAACGCAGCCAGAACCAGTTCGCCATGACTTTCCGGATTTCAGTAATTATGGGTGTCTGTCTATGCGTGCTATCGCCAGTATTTATTTTCGCTGCGGCATTTATCAACGATGACTTTACACCATATGGAGTTGCTGTCTTTATGCTTACTGCAGCTTTGGCAGTATTCTTGTTTGTCTATTATGGGAATATTCAAGGTGCTTACACGAAACTACTCCAAGGGTCGCGTATCACGTCCACAGATAAGAAGGAAGAGGAACGGATAATCGGAGCAGTCGCTGGAATTGTATGGCCACTAGCTACAGCGATATTCCTGTTTATTGGATTTGTCTATCAGCGGTGGGATATCAACTGGGCAATATTTCCTATTACCGGCATTCTTTTCGGTATGTTTTGTAATGTCTATCATATCCTGAAGAGAAAAAATGTTTCCTAAACAAACAAAACTAAACAGCATGAGTCCAGTGGGAATACCAGGAACATGCTATTTAGTGGGTTTTAATATAGTAATAATGTTACTAAAACTAGGTAAATAACCAATCTTCTGTGCTTACAATTGCATACGTTATAAAAGCATTAGCTAACCTTTTGTTGAGCGGCCCTCTTTATTTGAGGGTCGTTTTTTTATGTTTCTCTATTGGTAGTATATTGCATCATGCTTTATAGACTGTTTTTAAATGATGGATATTCCAACATTGCTTGGTTCCATCAGCCAAAATCAGTTCTATCATTTGACCGCTCCCCTTTTGTAGTAAGCCAATTTTATTCGGCTTATCACCCAAATCAAAAACAACTAAGCTGCCTTCAAGTTTTTTACACTGCTCCGCGAATGATCGAGATAAAGTGAGGTTTATAATTGGTAACGTATGATTATTAAGAGAATACGGCGTGACATCATTGCTATAAGGGATTAACCATTTCAAATGATTCATTGAAACAAACATCGCTTTGTAGACAGGAGAGTAGAAAACGAAGTAATCATTCATAATACTAGTTAAATAGCCATGAATAGATTTATTCCCTGTAATATAAATTTCTACAAAACTACCTTTAGCGTTTTGAAGTATTTTTCGGAAAGAGAGGTTTTCTGTTTGATAATCAATAGGAACTTCGGGGGGATTATCTTCCTCATTATTGGATAATGCCATTTTTAAGTTTTGTACATGAACCAATGGTATATAATAAAAACGATTTTCTGAGAAGAGTACAACTAGATCAGTCCCAACGTCAATTAATGTTCCTATATAAATGTTATTGCCAGAGATCTCTATTTCAACTTTTTTATTGATGAATGGGTAAAGATCATTCATATTTAAAACCTCCTAATTTGAATGAAGTTACTAAAATAACCATGATACCCAGTAATACAAAATAACCAAAGTGATAACCACCGTGATTGGAATGACGACGGAAGTCACTTTCAAATAATCGCCCCAACTTATTTTCACTTTACCTTTCTTAACAATATGCATCCACATCAACGTTGCAAGAGTTCCAATTGGTAAAAGGAGTGAACCAATATCACTACCAATGACACTTGCTAGATATGATATTTTTAGTGTAAGGGGCTCGAGATTCATATTCGTTAAGGTAAGTGTTCCAACCATTAAAGCAGGATGGTTATTGAATAAATTTGAAAGAATCGACACGAGTATCCCCATCATGACACTCGCTTGAAGTAAATCACCCGATATTATCGGTTGAAAAAAGCTTATGAGCATTTGGGTTAAGCCAATATTATGCAAACCATAAATAATGACATACATACTAAAAGCAAACACAAGAATATACCAAGGGGTCTTCTTCAACATATCGGTTGGAGGGATTTTCAAGTAAATCCAACGCCAAGTTAGCAAGAAGATAGAACCGATTACTGCCATTAAAGGGACCGGAAAGTGGATGTAGGAAGCTACGAAGAGACTCACCCGAACTATAAAAACAAAAATTAATATATAAATCATAAACTTGGTTTGTTTTTCATGCGGAATAAGCGGTTTGACTTCTTTTAATGGATGATATCCTTTTTCGGAAGCATGAGGTGAGAATCTTTTTGCTTCAGGTAACTTTCGAGGAAGGACACGGTAAAAGTAAGCAAATAACAAGAGAGCAAGGAGGAGAAGACCTAAAGTAGCAGGCACGAACATCATAGCTGTGTGCATGTAAAGATCCATGTGAACAATTTTCAAAGCAATCAAATTGACAATATTACTAACTCCGATTGGTGCACTTGAAGCCGTCGCTATCAATGCTCCTGACAATAAATATGGGATTTTCTGATGATTTTTTAGTCCGATATTATGAAGCAACATCATTAGAATCGGTGTGGTAATTAATATGCTACCATCATTGTTAACGAAGAGGGTCATTAAAAAACAAAGAAGGTTGGTTAACCAGAACAATCGAATACCTGAACCCTTTGCTAGTTCTAACAACTTGTTTGCACTCCAATGAAAGAATCCAAAACTTTCTAATACGATGGCCATGACGATTGTTGCTATTATGGTGACTGCAGCACCGCCAATTGTTTCGGTTATTACACCTAGATCAGTTAATGTGACACTGCCGATAAGAAAAATGAAAAATGCACCAATAGTTGCTGGTATAGCCTCGTTTACATTGGGACGCCAGAATATGAAAGAGATGGTACACAAAAAGGTAATAATGGTGAGGGCAATCATAACATTGTGCATTAACTTAACCTCTATTCGCATAGATTTTTTCTCTCTCTATTTATTAATCTTTCTATTAAACATAGCTCATCGTTCTCATCCTCCATCTTTATGCGACTTATCTATTCATTTGTATTGTATGTACATGCATCCTTGCATGAGCTAAGCGGAATACCTATTTCTATCATTTTCAACTAATATCAAGTATTGATAGATATCACTAGTTGATAGATGCCATGGATAGTGAAATGTCATCTCGTGAAGGATATTCATGCAATTTACCGAATAGTTTAAAAAATCTAAACTTAATAAAGTGAGGAACACTTATGAGAAAAGATTTAATAAAAACGTTTTTATCGTCTTAACTTGTTATAGATTTTGTTATTTTGTCTGGATGTAATTCAGCAGAACAGATAAAACCGATAAAAGAAGAATTAGATATCACTAGAAACAACATTATGAAAGTATGCGGCTACTTTTTATGTACTTGGTAACGAGAAGAATCTTTTTTGTTGGACTCATTGAATACTTTTTTTTCAATTTAACATAAATATTGACACTTTGATTAGCTGCTCACTATAATGATGATGCAGCTTGATTTATACAATATATGTAATTTCTACTATTTACTACACAAGAAAAGGAGTGATTGAATGCAGGTGAAAAATTTGATTCACCAGTTGTTTGAGCAACAAACAGAACGTACACCCAATGAAGAAGCCGTTAGATTCGAGGGGAAGTCCGTAACTTACGACGAGTTGAACCGTCGCGCAAATTTACTAGCGTATCGGTTAAGGTCGCTTCGTGTCGGACCAGACATTCTAGTAGGAATATCTATGGAGCGTTCGATTGAAATGGTTGTTGCACTTTACGCTGTATTGAAGGCAGGGGGTGCGTACGTACCGTTAGATCCGGATTATCCGAAGGATCGACTTGCTTATATGATTAATGATAGCGACGTAAGACTTGTAATTACGCAGCGTCAATTTTCAGAACTACTGGATGAGTTTGACGCCGATGTACTGATTTTAGATGAAGTAGAATCATCGGAAGGATATCGAGAAGAGCAAGGAAATCTTAATATCACTTTAGATGAAAACAATCTAGCTTACATGTTCTATACCTCAGGATCAACCGGCAAACCTAAAGGCGCAATGAATACACATGCTGCCATACGTAACAGAGTTCTCTGGCTACAATCTACCTTCCTAATGACGCAAAACGATAGACTTCTTCAGAAATCTCCTTATAGTTTTGACGTTTCGGTATGGGAATTTTTCTGGCCTCATATGTGTGGTGCAAGTCTCATTATGGCTAAGCCCCAAGGGCATCTTGATACCTCATATTTGTGGGATGTTATGAAACGTGAGTCAATTACATTTGTACAGTTCGTGCCAACGATGCTCCAGACCTTTTTAAGCTCAGACCTATCCGAAGATCTCCCTCTTCTGAAGCATGTTTTCTTATGTGGGGAGCCTTTATCTGCAGCGCTGAACGAACGCTTCTGCAGCACAATGTCTGGACAACTCCACAATCTGTATGGCCCAACAGAGGCAGCGGTATTTGTAACGAGTTGGACTAGCGACCGTAACCTTGAACGATCTATAATTCCGATTGGTAAGGCTATTTCTGATGACGAAGTGTACGTCCTAAACGACCGATATGAACAGGTCAGTCAAGGTGAAATCGGAGAACTCTTTATCAGTGGTATCGGACTTGCACGTGGCTATCACGGCAGACCGGATCTGACTGCCGAGCGATTCGTACCCGATCTGTATAGCAAAGAACCGGGATCACGTATGTACCATACCGGAGATCTTGGACGCTGGCTCAGTGACGGGAATCTTGAATGTTTAGGTCGAAACGATGATCAAGTAAAGGTACGGGGCTTCCGTATCGAGTTAGGTGAGATTAGCAATGTACTTGAACAACATCCAGGCGTCAATCAAGTCGTAACTGTCGTTCGTGAAGATCAACCCGGAGACCAGCGCATCACAACTTATTTCATCCCTAACCCTGTATATTCTCCATCTATTAGCGAGTTAAGAAATTATCTACAGAAGCATTTACCCGACTATATGATTCCTTCTTATTTTATTGAGATGGAGACATTCCCACTAACCCCAAGTGGCAAGACAGACCGGAAACTATTACCGAGTCCAACTGTGTCACGCCTCATGATCAGTCAAGAATATGTTCCACCACAGACTTACATTCAGAAAGAGCTTGCTCAGATCTGGTCTGGATTTTTCAATTTTGATGAAATCGGACTTGATGACAATTTTATTGATTTGGGCGGTCATTCGCTCGTAGCAACTCAAATACTTGTCCGCTGTGGACATCTATTTGGTGTGAAAGTATCTCTAAAAGACATGCTTACACAAGGAACGACAATTCGCTCACTTGCTGCGATCATAGAAACGAATTTACTTGCCGACACCGACGATGCCGAACTCGAAGCGTTATTGAGCGAAATGGAACATCTATCAGAAGCAGAAATCGAGGCGTTACTGAAGTGACAATCATTAGACGAAAGGAGGGGAAAGTTGTTGGCAAATTTCGTTCTTAGCACGCATATGACGAACGGAGATGTACTCCCGTTCCTACGGTTGGCTTCTGCACTTCGTCGCCGCGGACATAAGGCAACTCTGGTGACACACGGTGTGTTTTCACAACTTGCCGAGAAGTCAGGTATCGCATTTCGTGGGATCGATAAACCAGAGGAATATACAGAGATCATGAAAGATCTTTCCATGATCGAGGATCCGCTGAATAAGCCTGAACTCTATGAAGATTACCAACGCAAGTATTATACAAAGGAAAAATTCCAACACGAGTATGACATCATAACAGAGCTTTGCCAAGAAGAAGATTCCGTACTCATTTGTAGGGATCGTGACGGTTATGTAGCAATGATCGTGTCTGAAATTATGCAAGTACCTATCGTCTCCGCAATACTGGCACCAAGCTATGTAACGCAGCTGCATATCTGGGAGGAACTTGGACTGGACTTCGGAATATCAAGTATTAATACTTTCCGGAACGATCTAGGACTTACTCCGGTATCGAATTGGACATCGTGGATGGGAGCTGTGAAGAAAAACATCGGTTTCTGGCATGAGAGTTTTGATGCAGCAGTCGAAACTCCAGATTGGGCGCTGAAGGTGGAAACAGTAGGTTTCCCACTCGCAGATGAGATCGAATACGAGCCATTGCCAATCGATTTACTAGATTTTATCCAGTCAGGCGAGAAGCCGCTTTTGATTACAGGTGGGACAGGCAAAATGATTAAACCGAACTTCTACCAGGCTGCGATTGAAGGTGTCAAATTGTCAGGTCAGCGAACGATTCTGGTTACAAGACATGAAGAATTCATTCAAGGCGAGCTTCCAGATCATATTCGCTGGTACAAGATTCTGCCACTTGCCAGTGTCTATCCACTAGTCAGCGGCGTGATTCACCATGGCGGGATTGGAACAATTACCGGAGCGATGACTGCAGCGGTACCACAGCTAGCGCTCGCAGCCGATACGGATCGACCAGATAACGGAAGGCGGATTAAACAACTCGGTATCGGCGATTATTTACCGCCGATGCAGTGGGAACCAACATTGATCGCTAATACTATAAAAACCATCCAGACAAATGCGGTGAAGGAGCGCTGTCGTCAGTTAGCTAAGGCCTTGGCAGAACATGATACGATGACAATGGCATGTACAGCTATTGAATCGGTCATTGGTAGGAGAAGCAACGCCATTGAATCGGATCAATTGAGTGTAGATTATATGGCAGCAAAGCAGGAGCAGCTCTTACAAAGCGTAGTCTCGTTAGCGGATCATCGTCTAGATGTAAACAATGAGGCACTTAATTCCAACAAGCGTTCTTTGCTCGCGCAGAGGCTTTTACAGCGTCAACTTAACAATCAACAATTGCCTTTGACGGAGGTGCTCTATGACTAAAACAATTGACCGACTCGAACAATTGTCACCTGAACGCCGAGCTCTCCTTGCGATGAAGGCTAGGCAGCAGAAGGCAAAAGCTGCTGCAGAATCCGCTATTATTCCGAAACAGCAAAGGCCAGCTGGTGAGAACAAGTTCCCATTATCGTTTCCACAGCAGCGAATTATGTTTTTCGAAGAGTATATGCCTGGAACATCGAGATATAACTTTGCTAACGGCTATAAACTGATTGGTGAACTTAACATTCCAGCTCTGCATAGAACATTGAACGAGATAATTAAGCGCCATGAAATTATGCGTGCTGTCATTGCTTACGAGAACGATGATTACGTGCAGATGATTCGTCCTCAGATGATAATCGACCTACCTATAATTGAGTTGAAAGATGAAAATAAAGTTTATGAGCTCATCGACAAAGAATCAACGGCACCTTATGATTTTCTGAATGGTCCGCTTGTGAAAGCGATGCTTTTCCGTCTTGATTCGGAAATGCATATCCTAGTCTGGATGACACATCACTTAATCTATGACGGATGGTCAGCCGAAGTGTTCGACGTAGAACTTGCCACGATCTATCGCTCTATCACGCTAGATGAGCCATTGTCTCTACCAGAACTACCGATTCAATATCCGGACTTTGCCGTTTGGCAGAGGCAATGGATGACAGGATCAGAATACGAAGATCAGCTCGATTACTGGAAGAAGAAACTGACACCAGCACCAGCAACACTTGATCTTCCAACAGATTATCCGCGCCCCGCTATTCAAAGTGAACGCAAAGCCGGTTTCTACAGCTTGACTCTCGATCCTTCATTCTCACAGCGTATCCGTGAAACGAGTAAACAGCTCGGTTGCACCTCGTTCGTCCTTTTACTAGCTGCTTATAAAGTACTTCTAGCGAGCTATAATGGCAAGCAAGAAATTGTCATTGGGACGCCTATGGCGAATCGAGGTAAGCAGGAAATAGAGAAGCTAGTTGGTTTCTTTGCCAACACAGTTGCGCTGCGTTCCGAAATCGACATGGGTGGTACCTTTAGCGACTTTATTGCAAAAGTCCGAGACACAGTGCTCGAAGCAAACGATAATCAGGATTTGCCGTTCGACCGGCTTGTCGAAGAGATGAATCCGGAACGTGTAATTGGTCATTCACTTTTCTTCGATACGATGTTTTTGTTCGAGAGAATTGGTCAGTCTATGATTAATCTACCTGAACTCCAAATTGTACCTTTCGTGGGCGATGGCAAACGTGGAGGCATGCTGGATCTGACGATGACAGTATTCGAGAATCAAAAATTAGGTATGGATGTTACGTTGACGTACAGGGTAGACCTGTTCCGCGAGTCAACCATTCAGCAATTGGCAGACCAGTACAATAATATTTTAGAGCGTATATTAAACAATTCAAAATTACCCTTATATGAAATTGCATCACTTTCGAGCGAACAATTAAGAAAAACTCTCGTCGATTGGAATGTTGTCGAGACTTCTATGGCGGAGTTCCAATTTCCGCACCTCAATGTTGAGCGACAAGCAATCCTTACACCTATGACATTAGCCGTATGCTCTGAAGGGGTTAGTCTGACTTATCTGGAACTGAATGAAAGGGCGAATCGTCTAGCACATTATTTGCGAGGAATAAAGGTTATACCTAATCAAACAGTAGGTCTTTATATGGAGCGCTCAGTCGATATTATCGTTGGCTTGCTCGGCATCTTAAAGGCAGGTGGCGCTTATGTTCCACTTGATCCTAAGTTACCAGTAGAAAGATTAAGATTGATTGCTCAGGAAGCTGAAGTATCGGTTATCGTAACCGAAAGCTCTATAACTGATCAACAGCCACTATTCGACAGTACGGATTCTTCATCGTTACGCACCGTTTCACTCGACAAGGACTGGGATGCGATCGCTAGAGAAGATGCAAGTAATCCAGAAGTTGTCTCGAAACCGGAAGATCTAATGTATGTATTGTTTACCTCAGGATCAACGGGCAAACCAAAGGGCGTAGCAGTTGAGCATAGCAATTATGCCAATTATTTGGATGGCATAATGGAGCGTATGAAGTTAAAACAAGAGTTGAGTTTCGCCATCGTCAGCACGCTTGCTGCCGACCTCGGAACGCCAATGATTTGGGGAGCATTTGCAACAGGAGGAACACTGCATGTCATCCCGTATGAACGTGCTGCTGATCCCGATGCTTTCGCGGCATATTGCGAGTTGTATCCGATTGACGTCATGAAGATCGTTCCAAGTCATATGGAGTTACTTCTAGGCGTATCTAATCCGAGCGTTATCATACCTCGCGAATGTTTAATTCTAGCAGGTGAAGCCTCACATTGGGGAACAATTGCAGACATTCGACGACTTCATCCTAGTTGCAGAATCCAGAATCATTATGGCCCTACAGAAACGACGGTTTCCGTGCTAGCTTATGAAGTTCCTGTTGATGCAAAAGAGAACGATCATCAAGCGATTCTTCCGCTTGGTCGTCCTATACCGAACGCACCTGCGTATGTGCTTAACGCTTATCTTCAACCGGTTCCTGCTGGTTCCATTGGCGAATTGTATATCGGCGGTAGCGCAGTCACACGCGGCTACTATGGTAAGCCAGATCTAACTGCAGAACGATTTATACCTAATCCATTTTCAGTCCGACCGGGCTCAAGAATGTATCGTACAGGTGATCTCGTTCGCCATTTGCCAAACGGAACAATTCAATTTATTGGACGGATGGATCAACAGGTCAAGATTCGAGGTTATCGTGTCGAAACAGGCGAAATAGAGCAAGTCCTCCTGCAGTTCGAAGGAATACGCGATGCGGTCGTAATAATACGTGAAGATGAACCCGGAGACAAACGATTGATTGCCTATCTAGTGCGGGAGCACAACTTGACACATGGTAGTCAAGAGCAAGATATGCTTGGAACTAAGATCGATGTAAGTGCAATAAGAAAGCATATTAAAAACATTTTACCAGACTATATGTTACCTTCGGCCTTCGTCGAGATCGAACGGCTACCGCTTAACGAAAACGGTAAGCTTGATCGTACTAAGTTACCTGCACCTAGTGTCGAAAATCGAGCAGGTGATGCCGGATTTATTCCACCCGAGACCAAAGAAGAGCATCAAATTGCTGCAGTATGGGGTGAGATACTAGGTCTAGATAAGGTTGGAGTCACCGACGAATTTTTTGATCTTGGTGGTGATTCGTTCAAGGCGATTAAAGTTGTACGTAAGATGGGCAATTCATTCAGCGTGATGGATCTCTTTCAGTATCCGACAATTCGTGAATTAGCAGAGCATCTCTCATCAGGAGCCACGCGTAGTGATGATTTACTAATTGAATTTAAGAAGGCATCCAATATCGGAGGCAAAGCTATTACATTAGTATGCGTACCGTACGGTGGGGGTAGCGCGATTACATTCCAGCCGATGGCTAAAGGGTTGCCACCTAACTATTCTTTGTTTGCCGTCGAACTACCCGGGCATGATTACAGTAGAGATGGTCAATTGCTAATGTCGCTCGAGGAAACCTCAGCTCGGATTGCAGAAGAAATCATTAACAAAGTTAAAGGTGAAGTTTATCTGTATGGACATTGCTTAGGCGGGGCAATGGTACTTCGTACCGCGCTTTTGCTACAGGAAGCGAATGTAGAGGTAAGTGGAGTCTTTATGGCAGGCACCTTCCCTGGAACAAGACTACCATTCAGATTTACGGAATGGTGGCATAGATTATTCCCACAGGAGAAATGGACGTCCGATAAATTCGCACGCGACATGCTCCGTGCCTTTGGTGGTTTCGATGACGAAATATCCCCGGAAGAGCAGAAATTCGTGCTGCGTAACTTGCGGCATGATGTACGAGAAGCGGAGGATTATTACACAGCTTTGTACGCTCTACCAGAGCAACCAAAACTGAAAGCTCCAGTATCTTGTATTGTCGGCGGTGCCGATCGAATGACTGAGTTCTACGAGGAACGTTACTTGGAGTGGCAGGATTTCAGTGATGATGTGAGATTGCATATCGTTGAACAGGCTGGCCATTATTTTCATAAACATCAATCAGATCATGTCGTAAAAATTATATCACAGCAGATTCGTCAGTGGGATGATGATAACGAATTAGAAAAAAAACGTTTTTCTTTGAACAACGAATCTCAGACAACATCAGTCACTGAGCACGTAAAAATAAGGAAGCAGTTGCAGAAGGACGTTAAACCCAGCATAAAAACGTTTTTATTAGTTACATTGTGCTTGATTATTTCCACAATAGGTACGTCATTGACCGGATTCGCCTTAGGAATATGGGTTTACGAACGTTCCGGATCGATTTCAGATTATGCGACGATATCGCTGTATGCAATACTTCCCACATTGTTGCTGCTACCTCTCGCAGGTGCAGTTGTGGACCGCTATGATAGACGAAAGGTGATGTTGGTAGGTCAGTTATTAGCATTATGCTCGTGTATCTTCATCGCGACTATGTTCTATATGGACGCATTATCACTGTGGGCGATCTACGTAGCTGCAGGTATAGGATCAATCGCTGGAGCTTTCACGATGCCTGCCTACCAAGCCGCAACAGCGCAACTCGTACCAAAGAGGTACTTGGGACACGCGAACGGATTAGGACAACTCGTTATGTCCTTGAACGGAATTATGGCGCCTGCACTTGGAGGAGCTCTAGTCGTATTGATCGGGCTACAAAGAATTGTCATTATCGATCTCGTACTATTAAGTCTGTCAATTGTCATTCTCTCGCTGATCCGATTCCCGAACTTGATGTTCAAAAAGCGCGAGGAACCAATGAGCAGAGAAATCATTGGAGGTTGGAAATATATTATGCAAAGGAAGAGCTTGATCGCAATGGTCGTGTTTTTCATTGTTGTCAATTTCTTCATGAGCTTATATAACGTACTAACGACACCGTTCCTTCTACAATTCATGACCGCTGACAAAGTTGGTATTGTAATTGCCTTCGAAGGTGCAGGACTATTAATCGGCTCGATACTTATGTCAGTATGGGGCGGATTTGACCGTAGAGCGGATGGGATGGTCGGGTTCGTTATGTTGACTGGTGCATCGATTGCAATTGCAGGTATCTATCCTTCACTTGTGACTGCAGCCATCGGATTATTCGGCTTTGGTCTAGCACTTGCACTTATTAATACGCACTGGCTTGCATTAATTCAAACGAAGGTAGGACTTGAATTACAAGGTCGAGTATTGGCAACGAATCAAGTTATGGCTTTCAGCATGCGTCCACTTAGTTTCCTTCTTGCAGGACCACTTGTAGCGTCTGTTTTCGTTCCACTTGCTTCCGCGTTGCCAGCAGGAACTAAGGACACAGGACTATTCGGAACTGGAGATGGGATGGGCATTGGGCTATTAATCACTTCGATCGGTGTCATCCTGTTCATCTGGGGATTACTCGGTATGAAATATCGACAATTGCGCTATATGGAGACAATTTTACCTGATGCTGTGCCTGATGCCGTGATTATTCGAAATAAAGATCAATTACAGCAACTTGCAGATCGCCAAATTGGTGCAGGGATCTAATTAATGAATAAGGGAGGATACTTTAAATGGAGAACAAAATTCTAGATGACAGCTATAAAGTAGTTGTCAATGCAGAGGAGCAATACGCTTTATGGCCATTGCACCTTCATAATCCATCTGGCTGGAGTAATGCTGGGAAGAGTGGTACTAAAGCAGAATGCCTGACTTTCGTGAATGAAGTCTGGTGTGACTTGACACCGCTAAGCTTGCGACAAGTATGATGTCTGTTCCAACTATTTATGCTGTGCGAATGGATAATTGTTCGGTTCAAGTAAATCTTGAAAGAATTGAGCGCTGGTCTGCGCTTGTGCCAGTTGCACGAGCAATGCGGGTAGCACGTTTTCGGCATTGGGAGGATCAATGGCGATCACTTTCTGGAAACATGATAGTGAATTATGTACTGCGCGAGAAATACAAATTACCAGTTCATCAGATGATATTTACTCAAAACGAATACGGTAAGCCAATCTTACTTGGCAATGAAGTACAATTTAATGTCTCACATTCTGGTGTATGGACAGTGGCAGTTTTCCACTCAGAGGCAATCGGTATCGATATTGAGAAGATGGTCAAGGCGGATCTGCAGCTGGCACAGTCTATGTTCACCAGCACCGAATATGAAACATTAATTAATCTCCCTGAACATGAGCGCGATCGGATGTTTAATATGATCTGGACGGCCAAAGAAAGCTACATCAAAGCTTTAGGCAAGGGATTGGCCATACCGTTGAACTCGTTCAGTGTTGTTAAAACTGCTCTCAATGTTAGCAATTTTCCTATCGCTGTTGGAACTGGACTTAAAGGGAGCGGCGAGAATGATCAAGTTTTCTGTATACAATCGGTGGTAGAATCGGGGGAATTGGAAAGTAACTGGAAATTGCACCAGGTCCAGTTGGATCCAGACTATATGCTTACGACCTGCACAACATCGAGGAATTGCCATGCATTGATTGAGCTTGATGCTTCGCAACTCAATTAAATTTTTATGTATGAGGAAACTGTCAACTCTTTAGAGTTTGACAGTTTCTTTGTGTTAATAGTTCTTTCCACTATTTGCTTCTGGCCCATTATTGTTGTATCTTAAAATATAATGCTTTTTTATTTTACTTTGTAACGAGTTACACATAAGGGGTTGAATTTTTTTGTTAAAGCTTAATCATTTTATTAAATTATGTCTTGCTGTATTTATGATATTGGCAATCGTGTATGTTGGTACGCTTGTTGATTTTGTATTTAAACCGATTTTATCGTTGGTAACCAACATAACGATTCCATTAATGTTATCTGTTTTTTTCTATTATTTGCTTCTTCCAATAGTAAATTGGATGGAAAAGAAAAAAATTAACCGAGGTTTATCAATTCTACTAATCTATTTGTTTATAGCATTTCTATTGATTGGTTTTTTTATTGGGGTGTGGCCAACCGCCCGTACGCAAATGTTGAACTTGTTTAACAACGCTCCAAACTTATTAAACTCATTGAATGAACAATTGAAAGAGATTGAGCAAAGTGGATTTTTAGCAGACTTTTTCCCATCAGATGTTAGCCCTTTAACACAAATTACCAATTACTTGAATAAAGGGGTTACGTTATTAACGAATTATGTAACAGGACTATTTTCAGTTATTTCTAATGTCGCAATTGTATTATTTATATTCCCTGTTATTCTGTTCTACATGCTGAAAGAAAGCGGTGGATTCTCAGATAAATTGGTTAGATTGACTCCGAAAAGATTTCAATCAGATGCCACAGATGTCGTAACAGATATTAATCAGTCGCTTAGTAATTTTATCGTCGGCAGAGTACTGATCAATTTAGCACTTGGAGTTCTCATGTACATTGGTTTTCTTTTTATTGGCCTACCTTATGCACTGTTACTTACAGTCGTGGCTGTTATTATGAACTTTATTCCATTTATCGGTGCTATCTTGTCGGCTATTCCAATTCTAATCATCGGATTCATTGAATCGCCGTCCACCGCAATTTGGTCTCTTGTCATTATTCTCGTAGCACAGCAAATTCAAGATAATCTTATTGCGCCTTATATTTTCGGTAAACAGTTGGATATCCATCCAATAACAACGATCGTAATCGTCTTAATTGGAGGAGATCTGGCCGGCATCATAGGCATGTTATTGATTATTCCTGTATATATGATCATCAAAATTATTGTACTTAAAGTATATGAACTGTTCATCAAACAGAAATGGGAAAATGCCTAAGTGCCTTATTCTTTCATTTTGTTACAATTAATTATAATATCAATCGTACGTAGGGACTGTCCTTATGTGCGATTTTTTTATCTAATGAAAGATATAACGCAACAGGTTTCCCAAATGAACTATAACTTCCATTTTAAACCAATTATATAAGTTTTTTATAATTTTATCTAAAGTCTTTCATCTTAAATATTATTAAGATATCTGTTAAATTAATTATGTAATCGCTTTCAAAATTGTTGCGAAAGGAAGTGTAAACACAGTCCTACTAAAAAATGCACTGCATCACGGTGTGACTAGCTGTAATTCAATTAAAAGGAGGAAAGCCAAATGAAACAAAAAAGAATAAGGTTATTTTTAACACTTTTACTTTGTTTAGCGCTTACAATCCCCGCAGTTATCGTACAGGCGGCAACTACGATTAACTCCAATCAAACTGGGACCCAAGATGGCTACGACTATGAGCTATGGAAGGATTCTGGAACAACAAGTATGACACTTAATAGTGGTGGAGCATTTAGTGCCCAGTGGAGTAACATCAATAATGCGTTATTCCGTAAAGGCAAGAAGTTCGACTCGACGAAAACACATGCACAGCTTGGAAACATATCAATAAACTACAATGCAACATTCAATCCAGGCGGAAATTCTTATCTATGTGTTTATGGTTGGACAAAGGACCCTCTAGTAGAATATTACATTGTCGACAACTGGGGCACATATCGTCCAACAGGCACACTAAAGGGTTCCATTTCGATAGACGGAGGGACATATGACATATATGAGACTACTAGAACTAATCAACCCTCAATTATAGGTACTGCAACATTCAAACAATATTGGAGTGTAAGAACAACTAAACGCTCAAATGGAACAATATCTGTCAGCGAACACTTTAAGAAGTGGGAAAGCTTAGGGATGCCAATGGGTAAGATGTATGAAGTTGCACTTACGGTAGAGGGCTATCAAAGTAGCGGGAGTGCTGATGTAACAACAAATACACTTACTATTGGTGGTAATTCCGGCGGCGGAACTACTCCAACACCTACACCAACTCCTACTCCAAGCACAGGAATCATAAAAGAAGCGGAGAGTATGACGAAAAGTGGGCAGTACACAGGTAATATTAGTTCGCCGTTCACTGGGGTTGCTTTATACGCTAACAATGATTCAGTGAAATACACACAAAATTTCACGACAGGTACCCACAGTTTTTCACTTCGAGGTGCTTCGAATAACTCAAATATGGCTAGAGTCGACTTGAAGATCGGTGGACAGTTGAAGGGTACCTTCTATTACGGAGGAAGTAATCCTGCAGTCTATACTATAAATAATGTCAGTCATGGAACTGGAAATCAAGAGATTGAACTCATTGTTACAGCTGATAATGGAACATGGGATGCTTACATTGATTATTTAGAAATACAGTAATAACTGGAAGTCGACAATCGATGTTGAGTAGGTTGAATTTGTTCGTAGGGTTTACCTACAATTAAATTTAAGGAGGTCCTATTTTGTTTAACTCAAAACTAAGTAAAGTACTAACAGTGTTTGCTCTTTTTGGTACGTTATTTTCTAATTCACTTATGCCTAATGCTATTGCTGCAGATGCAAACTGTCCAAACGGTTATGTAGGTTTGACATTTGATGATGGACCCAATGCAAGTAATACGACAAATCTGCTTAATGCATTGAATCAAGCTGGTTTACGAGCAACAATGTTTAACCTTGGGCAAAACGCCCAAAATAATCCATCATTAGTGCAAGCTCAAGTGGCTGCTGGTATGTGGGTAGGAAATCACTCCTATTCTCATCCCCATATGACTACGTTAAACAGCTCTCAGATGTCTTCACAAATCACAATGACACAACAAGCAATCCAAGCAGCTACAGGAGCTGCACCGAAGTTATTCCGTCCGCCTTATGGTGAGACCAATGCTACTTTGAGGTCCATACAGGCACAAAATGGTCTTACTGAAGTATTGTGGAATGTTGACTCCCAAGATTGGAATGGAGCTACTACTGCACAGATCGTAGCAGCCGTTGGTCAATTGCAAAACGGTGACATAATTCTGATGCATGACCAATACCAAACTACGCTTCAAGCTATTCCGCAGATCTCACAGAACCTTAAGAACCGTGGTCTATGTTCGGGAATGATCTCTACGAGCACAGGGAGAGCGGTTGCTCCAGAAGGAACAGGAACCACTAATCCAATTACAGTTACAAAAAAAGAAGCAGAGAGTATGACGAAAAGTGGGCAGTACACAGGTAATATTAGTTCGCCGTTCACTGGAGTTGCTTTATACGCTAACAATGATTCAGTAAAATACACACAAAATTTCACGACAGGTACCCATAGTTTTTCACTTCGTGGTGCTTCGAATAACTCAAATATGGCCAGAGTTGACTTGAAGATCGGTGGACAGTTGAAGGGTACCTTCTATTACGGAGGGAGTAATCCAGCAGTCTATACTATAAATAATGTCAGTCATGGAACTGGAAATCAAGAGATCGAACTTATTGTCACAGCTGATAATGGAACATGGGATGCTTACATTGACTATTTAGAGATACAGTAAAGCTTAAAGCAATAAACGGTAAATAACGTTTTCTTTGAAATTGAACCAAACCCATCTAATATAGACCAGTTGCCGAAACAATCGGTGACTGGTTTATTAGTTTTGTGTCATTCTAGTCTATTCTCTTGAAAATTCTCATAAATTTTATGAATGAGGAGGGGTAATAATGGATGATGAGCGTAATGTAAATGAAAATAGTAAAAATGAACAACTTGAATCATTTCGAGTGGATGATGAAGGGCAGTTTCTAACTACTAACCAAGGGTTGAAAGTATCTGAGGATGAATTTTCGTTAAAAGCTGGTGATCGTGGACCAACTTTAATGGAAGATTTTCATTTCCGGGAAAAATTAACTCACTTTGACCATGAACGTATACCTGAAAGAGTTGTTCACGCACGTGGGTTTGCTGCACATGGAGTGTTCGAATTATATGAAAATATGAAGGATTTTACGAGAGCAAAATTTTTGCAAGATACTTCATCAAAAACTCCTGTTTTTGTTCGCTTTTCTACAGTGAATGGAGCCCGAGGTTCCTCAGATACAGCACGAGATGCAAGAGGGTTTGCTACGAAATTTTATACCGAAGAAGGGAATTACGACTTAGTAGGTAATAATATCCCCGTATTTTTCATTCAGGATGCAATTAAGTTCCCAGATCTAGTTCATTCATTTAAACCAGAACCTAATAATGATATACCACAAGCATCAACTGCACACGATACCTTCTGGGATTTTGTAGCGAACAACCAAGAATCTGCACATATGATTATGTGGATTATGTCTGATCGAGCGATACCAAGAAGTTTCCGAATGATGGAAGGCTTTGGTGTACATACGTTTAGATTAGTGAATGAACAAGGAAAGGCGCACTTTGTGAAATTCCACTGGAAGCCATTGTTAGGTGTGCATTCTCTAGTTTGGGATGAATCTCATTTGCTCGCAGGAATCGATCCGGATTTTCATCGCAACGATCTATGGCATGCTATTGAAAATGGTTTCTTTCCTGAATATGAATTAGGCGTTCAAATACTAGATGAACAAGATGAATTTAACCTTGGCTTCGATATATTGGATGCGACAAAAATATGGCCTGAGGAAATTATCCCCGTAAAAATAATTGGCAAGATGACCTTGAATCGTAATGTCGATAACTTTTTTGCAGAAACAGAGCAAGTGGCTTTCCATCTAGGGAATGTTGTACCAGGAATCGATTTTACGAATGATCCGTTGCTTCAAGGCCGTTTATTTTCATATTTAGATACACAGTTAATCCGTCTTGGCGGTCCTAATTTTCATGAAATTCCAATTAATAGACCTGTAGTACCTTTCCATAATAATCAGCGTGAAGGATATCATCGTCAAACCATTAATTTGGGGAAAGTCAGTTACCATCGAAATTCTTTAGCGGGAAACACGCCTAGACCTGCTACTCCAGCTGAAGGAGGATATGAAACTTATCAAGAAAAAGTAGAAGGTAGAAAAATTCGTGCAAGAAGTGATAGCTTTAAAGATCATTTTTCACAAGCAACGCTATTCTGGAATAGTATGAGTCCAACTGAAAAAAAACATATTATAGATGCATTCAGCTTTGAACTTTCTAATGTTAAAAGTGATTCTGTAAAACAACAAGTTGTCGATATGTTTGCTAACGTGAGTTTAGAATTAACGAATTCATTTGCTAAAATTATAGGAGCAAATCCTCCAACTTCGGGTGGTTCAACTGTCACACAGTCTTCGCCAGCACTCAGTATGGAGAATACGATATTTAGTCCAAAGACTCTCACTGTTGCCGTCATTGTTACAGATGGCTTTAACGGTCCAAATTTGAAATTTGTATTGAATCGTTTGACAGCCGAAGGGATTATGCCAAAAATCATCAGTGAAAAGATTGGTGTAGTTGAAGGAACAGACGGAATAGGAATAAAAGCAGACTATACTTTTTTAACAGCAAAATCTGTGCAATTTGACTCCGTTTACCTAGTAAACGCTAGTAACGACAGCCAGAAGTTTAATCAGCTTGCTGCTAATTTTATTGACCAAGCATATTCTCACTATAAACCAATTGGAGCAAATGCTGGGGTTAAAAACTGGATGGAATTAAATAATTTTGTTGGAAAACCAGGCGTAGTTATCGAGACTGATACAGAACAATTCACAACTGATTTGATAAATGCTATTACTAAACAACGCTTCTGGAAGAGAACTGTTATTTAATAACAAATGATGTGAAGCAAATTATTGAACGATGTAATTGAATAATATACTTATTGAATGATTGAAACGAGTCCGTCATGTAAGAGGGTACTGAGAAACTTAAGTTTTTCAGTACCTCCTCATGTACGGGCTTATTTATATTTGTACCTTTATCCGCTTATCAAATAAGAACAGGAGTTAATGAAAATGCTGGTTTCGTCACGCAATAAAGGTTATACTATTTCTGAACAAAAAATCCAAAGTTCAAAATGATCAACCAATCGATTCCATATTAAGAAACAGAACAGGTGAATAATTGATGCATAATAACAAACTTCTGAATAATTGGTTGTCTTTCACAGATATCCAAACTACCATTAACAATAAATTAGAGACTGAGTTACAAAATAGATACAACTTATCATTAAAAGAATTTTACGTTCTTTATTTTTTATCTCAAACTAGTGAAAAAAAATTAAGACTTCAGCAATTGCAAGAAATGGTAGGTCTAAGTCAAAGTGCAATATCCAGATTGGTAGGCAGGATGGAAGCCAAAAATTGTGGTGCTTTGCAGCGAAGCATCTGTGAAGATGATCGACGAGGCATATATACTCGTTTAACGGAGTACGGCGAGGAAAAATGTGAAAAGGCATTAGTTACGGTAAACGAAATTTTTAAAGAAATTCAATTACAAGATGGATTTCAAAAGGAACTTCAATCAATAGTCCAACAATTTCAAAGCCAAGAATAAATCAAATCTAAGAAAAGCAACTCGGTGATTACACTGGGTTGCTTTTTATTTGACAAATAAAAATTTGTCGTGTTATTATTAATGCATGCGCAAGCATGTAATATGACTTCAAAGGAGTTTTTACGATGATTAATTTATTTTCACCATACAAGTTTAAAGGCATGGAATTGAAAAACCGTATCATTATGCCACCTATGTGCCAATATTCGGTCGAGAAAAAAGACGGAATTGCGACAGAATGGCACTATTTGCATTATGTGAGTCGTGCTGTTGGCGGAGCTGGTATGATAATCATTGAAATGACCGACGTAGAACCGGATGGTCGTATCTCTGACTACGATCTCGGATTATGGTCTGATGAACAAATTCAACCTCTAAAAAGAATAGTCGATGCATGTCATGCATACGGAACTAAAGTCGGAATTCAAATCGCGCATGCTGGACGTAAAGCAGAAGATGCAATAGTTCCTGTCGCTCCTTCTGCAATTCCTTTCGATGAGAATTACAAAACACCAAGAGCACTTTCAACTGATGAAGTAAAAGGATTAGTAGAGAAATTCCGTAGTGCAGCGAGAAGAGCTGTCGAAGCAGGATTCGATTCTATTGAAATTCACGGTGCCCATGGTTATCTAATCCATCAATTCCATTCTCCACTTACAAATAAAAGGGAAGATGAATATGGTCAAGATCTAACTAAATTTGGTAAAGAAATTATACAAGCAGTCAAATCAGAAATGCCTGAGGATATGCCTCTAATCATGCGTATATCTGCAAAAGAGTATGTAGAAGGTGGCTATGGCATTAACGAAAGTATTCAGTTCTCTCGCGTTTACAAGGATGCTGGAGTAGACATGTTTGATGTATCGTCAGGCGGAGAGGGCCAAATAGCGGCGTGGGGCAGACCAGGTACACATGCGGCCTATCAGGTTCCTTTAGCTAAAGAAATCAAAAATACGCTTGATGTTCCTGTAATTGCAGTAGGAAGACTTGATGATGCGATACTCGCTAATGCAGTAATTGGTAATGAGGAAGCTGATCTAGTTGCTGTAGGTCGAGGTATGCTGAGAAATCCATACTGGTCATTAGAAGCAGCAAAACAATTAAAAATAGAAACGAATGTACCAAAACAATATACTTTTGGGTTTAAGTGAAATACTTATAGTTAAAGCTTAATACAAGAGGAATTTCTACAGATTTATCATTATAAAAAACCGCGCTGGGCGCGGTTTTTTTATTTTAAAGTTTTATCGACGTATTAGATAACACTCAACAAATAATTCCCGATAGTTTATAGGTATTAAGATACTTATACAATCAATGGAAAAAAAGTAAAATAGTACGCGAGATAATAAGAATGAGTTAAACTTGATCCTTGTCATTCACTAATTTAAAAGGAGCAATGTCATATGGGCGTTTCTGTTTATTACACTTGTGAGAGAGATCACATCGTTACTGACAATGAAGCATACGAGATAACAGCCATTATTAATAAATATAACGATGGTTTTGAACTGAACGATATTGCAGAATCATTCTTTGTTTATACCTATGATCTTGATCAACCGACAGTAATCTTTAAAGGATCAACTAAACTACCTTTAACTAATAACTTTGAAGATTCAGTTTATGCATTGTTTTATTGGTTAGATTGTTTGACCGATATTCGGAGAACGATTTTTGATGGGAGTTGGCATGTACATTTGGACGGTACAGAGGCCGCTTGGGACGAAGAAGCAGGTTGGTATATGCCAAAGGGATAGTATACTAAAATTGTATGAATGTGAGTGACCGATATGAATAATCATCAAATCCAATTCAAGTATAACCCGATAATAAAAAGAATATTAGCTAGAAAGCATAATCATTAACCCCATTAATGAAAGGAGTCTATAATAATGAAGTTTAACTGTCAGAATTGTGATGCTCCGATAGGTTTTGAAGGAGTATGTTGGAAATGTCGTACTGAGCAGGAACGCAATGAGGTATTGGGATGGACGGATGAGCAGATTGCGGTTAAAATCCAACATCTTATTGCTCATGCTGACCGATTGGTTAAATGGGATACGGTTGAATATAAAGATTGCAGTAAGCTGTTGGAGCTCCGTGGCATTTTTCCTCCAGAGCTACAGCGAGCAGCGTTGGCAGCCAAAGCATTTTCGATGGAGCAGCTTTATTATCATGCTCCAGTTGATGTGCGTGATGGTCTAATCGAGTTATTACTACAAACTACTGATGCTCACGAGGCGAACAATCTGATGAGTTGTCTCGCAATGCAAGGCGATGAAAGGGCATTGGAAACGTTGTTGGAGCTGGAGCTTAATCCCGCTCCGTGGAGTCAAAACCTTTTTGTAGATCCCTCGATCTATGCACAGGCGGGCGGATGGACTTTCGACCGAACGGGAAATCGTCGTGAATTGAATTTTGCTACTTGTTATGCTATGGAGAAGGGAGATAAAAGTATAGACAAATCTGCCCTAATTGGGACGTCTCGCACGGATACATGTCCACACTGCAAAAGACAACTAGTAGATATACTGGTGCTAGATGGACGAGATGAGCGGTTAAGCTTTCTAGAGATGGATGGCATATTCACCGCTACTTGTTGTCCTAATTGCTGTTGCTATACTGATGCTGTTTTCAGTCGATTTACATTAGATGGAGAAAGTAGCGCTATCTTCCCTTATAACGAATTAGATGACGAGATGAATGAAGAGGTGATAGAGGCACTATCTTCTAACTCATACATATTAGGAAAATCACCGGTTCCACTTTTTTATGGAGTTGGTAGTGAAGATATTAATACAATCGGTGGATTTGCTTCTTGGGTTCAGGACTGGCAATATGTTAATTGTCCAGATTGCAGTAAACCGATGAAATATATCGCCCAGATCCGTTGGGATACATTGATGGATTACAGCGAAGGTACGCTATTTATCGAAGTATGCACGGATTGCCATGTAGCCTCTATGCATCATCAACAGACATAATCCATAAAAAGGTGCTAATCTAATTAGCATCTTTTTATGTGTTTATCGAGCGAATGTTCCGTGTAGTTGACTTCCTTGTTTTATAACTATTTCCATTATGGATTGCTTATGAAGCATACTTATGGATGTAACAAATCAATCCAATGACTGCTATACTAACGAAAATAAATCAATATATAGGAGTGGTCAAGAATGGATAGTGTTCGTTATAAGATAAGAGAAGTGTTAGATAAGGACATCATTGATACCTTTTTAAGCAAAGCAAGAATCGGAAACCTTGGTATGGTTGATGGAAAGTTACCATATGTTGTGCCCCTTAATTTTGTATGGGTAAACGAAAAGCTTTATTTTCACGGAGCCTCAGGTGGGCGACGTAATCAAGTTATGAGTGAGAATAACGAGGTCTGTTTTACGGTATGTGAAGAATATGGAACGATTACTGATCCTGTACCGGCTAAGACGGACACTGCATATATGAGTGTTATCATTTTCGGAAAAGCTGAGCCGGTTGTTGATCTGGATGAAGCTACCTATATGTTGCAGGAAATGTTCCAAAAATATGTTCCTGGTTATTATGACCGTCCGTTATCCAAGCAGCATGTAGACAAATATCGGTCATCTATATTCCATTCTCCTGTTCAAGTGTACCGTGTTGATCCCTATCATATTACGGCGAAAGGAAATCCGATAGAAGAAGAAAAAATGTATAAAGAAAAGAAATAGTTAAATGGATAACTGTATACATTTTTGTATGGACTACTCGTCCCTTTCGTATTTGATCGAAGTTACTAATCCAAGTTTCTGATCTAAGGAAGCCACAGTCCTAATTAATATGGACTGTGGTTTTGTAATAATGTTAGAACCATAAGCGAGAGATTACTTGCAATAAAACATAAGTACATTGTGGGATAGGGAGGAAAGGGCAATATGGGCGATTTAGTTAAAGAAAATTTAATATCCGTAAGGGGTCAGATGGAATTAGCTTGCCTAGCCTCAGGACGCAATATAGAAGATGTGAAACTATTATTAGCGACAAAAACAGTTCCGCTGAAAAAGTTACAAAGCGCTATACAAGCAGGTGAGACATTGCTAGGTGAAAATAAAGTTCAAGAATTGCGAGATAAGTTCCCGCTTATGCAGCAGTACGACCAAGTGGAGTGGCATTTTATCGGACATTTGCAAACTAATAAAGTGAAGGACATATTAAAATATGTCACGCTCATTCATTCTGTGGACCGATTGAAACTGGGGCAAGCTTTGCAATATCAGCTTACTAGGGAAAATAAGTCTATAGATATTTTAGTGCAAGTTAATACGTCTTATGAAGAAAGTAAATTTGGCATCTCGCCACAATCAGTACTGGAGTTGGTTGAACAATTATCGCAATTCGATAAGTTGAACATTAAAGGCTTGATGACCATAGGAAAACTGGGTGCTACAAATGAAGAGACTAGGCAGTGCTTTAGACTACTAAAACAAATTCAGACACAAATTTTGGAGAAGAAGTTTCCACGTGTACAAATGGAGATTCTTTCGATGGGTATGTCCGGAGATTTCAAGGTTGCTATCGAAGAAGGAGCAACAATCATTAGAGTAGGGACCAGTATATTTGGTGAGCGACATTTGCCTGACGAATATTACTGGAACGAAAATGCTAATTAGAATGAATAGGAGAATGCATTAGCTGAACCTAAGGGACGTGAAACAGCACTGATAACTTTCTTAGCAACTGCTGCAACAAAGGATGGAGATGCATGCATTATAGCAGCATCTCCGCCAGACGGTTAATACCTGTTTCTATTGATTTCTCATCAACTTTAGCGAAACCTAGCACCCAACCTTTACGATCACTTTCCAAACAATATGTACTAAGTGGATACACACGAACTCCGTTTTCTAGTGCTAAGTTTGTTGTCGTTTCTTCATCAAATGAAGTTTCAGCTTCAAGAAGCATGTGCAATCCCGTTTCTACACCACTCAATATAAAACGTTCACTCAGACCAGATGCGATGATCGCTTTAGTCATTGCTTCGTGTCTACGTCGATATACATTTCTAACTCTTCTCATATGACGCATAAAATGTCCGTGTTCGATAAAATGAGCAAGTGTTAACTGCTCCATAATCGGAAGATGACGATATGTTAATTCATGGACATGAGCCAGTTGGCGAATAGCCTCCGTTGGACCAACGATAGCTGATATACGAATACCAGGTGCAATCATTTTGGAAAAACTCATCATATATAACGTATTTTGCGGTTGTTGGCTGTACAAAGTCGGAAGTGGGTCACCTCGATAGCGAAACTCACTATCATAATCGTCCTCAACAATCCAAAATTGTTGCTCGGTTGCCATATGTAGCAACTGTTGCTTGCGAGGTTCCGACATGATAACCCCTACCGCACATTGATGTGATGGTGTTACATAGACAAGCTTTGATTGAGGGTGAATGTGTTCGACTTGTAGTCCATAATCATCGACTGGGACAGCTGCAACATTCATTCGACGATATTTCATCGACATCCATGCAGCAGGAAAACCTGGGTCTTCTATTGAAACCGTTTCGCCTTCAGTTAAAAGTGCTTGAGCGATTAAATCTAGGCTATGCTGTGCTCCTGAAGTTAATATAATTTGATCAATATGAACGTGTATACCGCGCTCAAGTGACAAATAACGTTGAATCTGTTCCCGTAGTGGCACAAAACCATAGGCATTACCATAAGCCCAACTGGCTAGATCCGCATGTTTAGAAGCTTGTAAAAATGAATGCCTCCAATTTGTTTGGAAATGTTGATCCAAGTAAGGCTCATGCGGTGTGAAATCGATCTCCACTTCACGGTGCTCTTTGCCTCTGAACCAGCTTTGCAAATGACTGACCGCATCATTTAAGTGAGGTAACTCTGGGGTGATTGGACCTCGAGGTGATACTTCCTCTGTAAAGCTAGCTTTTGAAGTCCAGTCACTTATCCGTGTACCACCTCGTCTTGAAGTAACCGTGTAGCCACGACTGAATAATTCTTCATAAACGATCTGGATCGTTGAGCGTGAGACACCAACCAATAATGCAAGTTCGCGAGAAGGTAACAGTAATTCACCCGGAAGCCATTTTCCAGTTGTAATATTAGAAATAGCCTGATCAAGAAGTTGTTGCCATATGGGGCGTTCGTCATCACGATTTACTATTAACATTCGTTTCACCTCCGATTGGATTCACTTCACTAATATGGATTGCGATTAAGGTTGGGGATTGATAATATTTAACAGTCCATTAAATGAAATACTATCATAGTGTTATTTAACCAAGCAATACTATAATTAGAGAATACAGATATTGAATATATTGGATTTTGATAGATTTGTATATTTGTGATAGCATGTATTACTTATTACATTACTAATGTCAACAGCAGCGCTTGCATTGTATGTTGCTCCATAGTAAGAGTCCAATATATAATTATTCCATTATATGGATAGTTTCAATTGAGGTGAATTACATGAAGAGAGGTTACTTTAACACGATTATGTTTATCTCTATTCTCCTAAATGTTATATTGATCGTGTTTTTTGTTAGTCAATATTCAAATGTTTTTGGTTCAAAAGATAAAATCTCTACATATTACAATAGTTTCTATGAAAGTGTGAGCACATTGGATAGGACATTTGATCAAATCGATGATACTAAGGAAGATATGCAGATTATAGAAGATATGTATGAATCTAATATTAGATTAAACATTGTATATGATCGACTTGTTTATTTAGAGGATAATATAGGAAAGTATTCAAAACTAGATTTGCCTGATATTAAAAACAAATTAGGTTTGCTTAAATTTAATTACTATTCATTCATGCTCGATCAGATTATGGATAATAATAAAGCTGGTTCAGAGGAATTTAAAGAGTACAGAAAAGAAATAAAAGATTTTTTGGAAAATCTACCTGAAGAATATAGTGGCTCCAAACCGTTCGTTCAAAAGTTCAATGATGCAGTCAAATCTTTAGATATTATCCATCCGTTTTGATTAGTTAGATGCTTAGAATGTAGAAAAACTCAACACAATGAGTTTTTTACATTCTTTTTTTGTTTTAAAGAACGCTTGACCAAATCGAATCATGGGGTCCTTTTTCAGAAGGACGGAACGATTTTTTCACTAATGCCATATTGAAAGAAGTAGGGGACACACACAACAAATCTACAGCACAAGTTGCTTTACGCTTTCTAATTCAAAGAGGTGTAGTCGTTATTCCAAAAACGACACATATAGTTAGAATGGAAGAGAATATCAATGTATTTGACTTCGAATTAACCCCCGAGGAAATGGAGAAAATAGAAGCTTTAGATACAGGCGAAAGTGAATTTTTCTCTCACTATGACGCTCAAACTGTCGAGTTTTTAACTGGATACGGGAAGAATGAATTGAAATAAGTGATGAACTCATAATATACATCCTTTCAGATAATCATATTGATGAAAGGATGTGTTTTGCTTTGTTCGGAAATATCGTTATTGGATTCGTTGTTCCTTGGATATTGGCCATATATTTAATGAGAAAAGCTTCGATCGTTATAATTATTACATTGCCGATTGCAAGTTTAGTCGCAATATTAAGTAATACTTTTGGATTCCAATTAAAATTTTGGTCATTTACTCCTTTAATCCACGGTGAGGAATCCATCTCAGCCTTACCCTTGGATTTGGGATTATATCCGGTAATCGCTTGTTATATGGTTCACTGGATAAGAATCTCCCAAACCAACCATCTTGTCATATTATTTGTTACAATTCTGTTCACGACAATCCTTGAATATGTTGCATTACTAATAGGAAAGACATCATATAGTAATGGCTGGAACATTTACTGGACCTTTGTCTCTTATTTAATCGCTTATGGCATTGTCTATTTGTATTATCGTATTTTAGCTAAAAATTATAGAAAAATGAATTAAGAAATGGGCTGGTTAGTTTGGTCCCTTGACCATTTAGTAAAATAAGGATTGACAAACGTTGAAAAGAGTAGTTTAATTAATCCAAGAACTTTAATTAACAATTTGTTAATTGTAAATAGAATAACAAGGAGGGTAGAGATGAGCAGCCCGCAAAATAAAGACGCACTCGAGCAATACAATGTGAAAGATTATCGCACTCCTGATGGATATACAGCAGATATTACGGTATTTACAATCGTTCCAATTGAGCAGAAGCCATTCTCTCCACCCGTCATGGATTTGCAAATGATGCTCATTCAGCGTAGTATGCATAACTCCGAAGGTAAACCTAATATCGAAGCAGGTAAATGGGCAATTGCAGGAGGATTTATCGAAGAATCAGAAACGGGCTATAAGGCTGCACTTCGAGAACTGGAAGAGGAAACTGGTGTAAAAGATCTGCATATTGAGCATTTCGGTGTCTATGATAAGCCAGGACGTGATCCGCGTGGTTGGATTATTAGTAACACCTTTCTCGCAATCGTACCCTTTCACAAGCTTGCTGAACGTAAAGCAGGGGATGATGCTTCCGATGTTCGTATGTTTTCAGTTAAGGAAGTTCTAACATTGGATTTAGCTTTTGACCACAAACAAATTATTCAAGATTCTATTGCTGTTATTACAGAGAAGCTGTTACAAACGACAACGGCTAAAGAGTTCCTACCAGAGGAATTTACGTATTCTGAATTACAAGCTGTGCTAGCGACAGTTACAGATGATCCAGTTATTATGTCTAATCCATCCTTTATTCGTAAGATGAAGCAACTTCCGTTTATTGAAGCAATAGAGGGAAAGACGGTTACGCGTACTTCTAAAAGAAAAACTCAATTGTACCGCTTTAAGGAAGTATCCATTAATTACTCGATATACCACATGAGCTAATCAAGTGGTTCTTCTTTTTAGATATAATAATTAACAATTTGGTAATTATTAATTAATAAATGTATTATTAAAATGATTTCAAACTCAAATGAGAGCTTAATGATATTAATGGGAGGCGTTTACTATGAAAAGAGCGTTATTGAATATTGATTACACGAATGATTTTATTGCTACAAATGGGGCATTAACTTGTGGAAAAGCAGGTCAGAGCATTGAAACTGCGGTTGTAGCTACAACCAAGACATTTATTGATAACGGTGAACATATTATATTTGCTATCGACGTACACGATGACGGAGATGCATACCACCCTGAAACGAAATTGTTTCCTCCACATAATTTACGGAATACTAATGGAAGACTACTCTATGGACAATTACAGGAGGTATATGATACACATCAAAACCAATCCAATGTTCATTGGCTAGATAAAACTCGTTACAGTGCCTTTGCAGGAACAAGTCTCGATATGATGCTTCGTGCCAGAGAAATTGAGGAGGTTTACCTAGTTGGCGTATGTACCGATATTTGTGTTCTGCATACGGCTGTAGATCTGTACAATCTAGGTTATCGTATTGTTATCGTGAAGGATGCCGTAGCTTCTTTTAATCAAGCGGGTCATGAATGGGCGTTAGCGCATTTCGAGCATACATTAGGTGCAACGATAAGTTAATATAAGTTATTCAAAAAAGGAGGAAATGAAATGAACTACAACATACAAGACGATAGTTTAACACTTCACACTGATCGATACCAAATTAATATGGCTGAGGTGTACTGGAGAGAGAATGAACATCAAAAACAAGCTATTTTTGAAGTGTATTTCCGCAAGCTCCCATTCGACAATGGCTATGCAGTTTTTGCAGGTTTAGAACGGGTAGTTCACTATTTACAGGAGTTCAAATTTAGCCAAACGGATATTCAATACTTGCGTGAAGAAGGTTATCAAGATGATTTCCTTACGTTTCTGGCAACGATTCGCTTTACTGGAAAGCTGAGAAGTGTACGTGAAGGTGAAGTAGTATTCGCGAATGAACCGTTAATGGTTATTGAGGCATCATTAGTGGAGGCTCAATTGATCGAAACAGCCATTCTTAATATTGTAAATTATCAAACATTAATCGCGACGAAGGCTAGTCGCTTGAAAAATATTATCGGCAATCAGACTGCAATGGAATTTGGGACACGTCGTGCGCAAGAAATGGATGCAGCGATATGGGGAACTCGTGCAGCTTACCTTGCAGGTTTTGATGCAACTTCTAATGTAAGAGCAGGTAAGCTTTTTGGTATTCCGATTGCCGGAACTCATGCTCATTCTATGGTTCAAGTGTATCGTGATGAATATGTTGCATTTAAGAAATATGCCAAGACGCATCGAGATTGCGTTTTCCTAGTAGATACCTACGATACTCTCAAATCAGGAGTACCTACTGCGATTAAAGTAGCCAATGAGATGAAGGAAAGCATCAATTTTGTAGGTATTCGCTTAGATAGTGGTGACTTGGCTTATTTGTCTAAAGAAGCACGTAAAATGCTTGATGAAGCAGGATTTAAGCAGACTAAGATTTATGCGTCTAACGATCTGGATGAAGAGACAATTTTATCTCTTAAGCGTGAAGGTGCTTGCATTGATGTGTGGGGAATTGGTACAAAGCTCATTACAGCCTATACACAACCTGCACTTGGAGCAGTTTATAAGCTTGTGCAGATTGAAGACGATGGACAAATGGTCGATACAATTAAAATAAGTAGTAATCCTGACAAGATTTCTAATCCTGGTAATAAGCAAATGTGGCGAATTATTAATAAGGAAACCGGCATAGCAGAAGGAGATTATATCACGTTGCACAATGAAGTTTTACCGAAGAATGCGATTCGATTAGTTCATCCACTGCATAGCCATATGATGAAAACGATCAAAAGTTTTGAAGTCATTCAATTACAGATAGAAGTGATGGTAAATGGTGAATTAGTGTATGATCTTCCTACTCTAGACAATAATAGAAAATATGCAAAGGAGAGTTTAGCCCTTTTCTGGGAGGAATATCGTCGCTTACTCAATCCGCCTATCTATCCAGTTACATTAAGTGATGCTTGCTGGGACAACAAGCGACAACTCATAGAAAGAGCATTATATCCAACACGTGAGGAGAGATAAGATGAAGATTGGAATCTATGGCTCTTCCTTTGATCCAGTTACCAATGTCCACTTATGGACAGCAAGTACAATTGCACATCGTTGTAAATTAGATAAGGTCATATTCTTACCTTGTTCCAGCAAACGACAGGATAAGCAAATGCAAACAACAGATGAGCATCGTGTTGCAATGTTACAACTTGCAATAGCTGATAATGATAAATTTGAAGTTGATGATTATGAATTCCAACAATTAGGTTGGGAAATCGCAACCTACCAAACCCTTCGTCACTTCAAAAAGAAATACGCTGAGGATGAGATATATTTCATTATGGGAGCAGATTTACTCGTTGATATAGGGCAAGGCAAATGGCAAAAAGCAGAGGATCTAGTGAAGGAAAACAAATTTATTGTGATGGCGAGAAATAATATCGATATGCTTTCCGTCATTGGTCGCTCCCCAATATTGCGTCATGTAGATGATGGTCAAACTTTTCATCTTGTTGATAAGGGACTAACTATGGAAATTAGCTCAACGTATGTTCGCGAGGAATTTAGGTTAGGCGGCGAAGCGCGTTATCTTATTCCTGAAAATGTGTACACCTACATGAAAAAACACCATTTGTATAGATAATTAGAGTTTGTAGATAGGGGAGTGAAGATATGAAAACTAAAGAGGAAATTGTTGCCGAACTGAATGTGAGACCAACTATAGATATTCAAACTGAAATTCATAAGCGAGTAAATTTCCTGGTAGAGTACAGTGTGAAAACTAACACTAACGGATTCGTTCTAGGCATTAGCGGAGGGGCAGATTCAACACTTGCTGGAAAACTCGCACAGCTTGCAGTAGATCAAATGAACGAGCATGGATACAACAAAAAATTCATTGCAGTTCGTCTACCTTACGGTGAGCAAAAAGATGAAGAAGACGCGCAAAGAGCACTTGCCTTTATCAAGCCAACGGAAAACGTAACGTTTAATATTGCTTCAGGGGTAAATGCACTTACACAAACGTATGGGCAAAGTATGGGTACCGCTATTTCAGACTTTCATAAAGGCAATATTAAGGCTCGCGCTAGAATGATCGCACAATACGCTATCGCAGGGGAGAACAATATGCTAGTCATTGGCTCAGATCATGCTGCTGAGGCTGTTACAGGCTTTTACACGAAATTCGGCGATGGTGGTGCAGATATCCTCCCTTTGAGCGGCTTAGTCAAATCTCAGGTAAGAATGCTATTGCAATCATTAGGTGCAGAAAAAATTCTTCATGAAAAGCCCGCTACAGCAGATTTGTTAGACGTAAAGCAACAACAATTAGATGAAGATGAGCTCGGAATAAGCTATGACTCAATAGATCAATTCCTTACTAACCCGCAGATTTCTGGAACGAACGATCAACAAATTCGTGAGCGTTACTCGATAACTCAACACAAAAGAGAACTACCTGTAACGATATTCGATACATGGTGGAAGTAAAGGGAGCCCCGAGGGCTCCCTTTTTTCGATCATGAAAAACAAGAGTTAATGTGTTTGAGTATTGTAAGTTACAAATTCAACATTGTTTAAACTGAGTTTAAATAGATGCTCTAACATAAACAGTGTTAAAAGATAAGCCTTTATGATATTTATTAAAGGCTGTTTTCTTATACTTTGTATATTATGAGGAGGCTGCATTATGGGTACTATGTTTACAGATTTAACATATCAGGAACTACAATCAATGTTAAGTAAAAGAGAAAATGTAAAGATTATTGATGTTAGAACAGCGAAAAGCTTTGATCGTGGTCATATAAAGGGAGCCATTAATATTCCTTATCCATTATGGTCGAAAATACCGAGGGTTTCGAGAGAAGAAGCGGTTGTCATTATCTGTTATGTTGGTACGGTAAGTCCAAGGGCGTCAGAGCGACTAGCTGAGTCCCATGCTAAGGTGTATAACTTTAAAGGTGGGATGGCACAATGGCAAGGAGATATTGAGACAGAGATCATCGGTAGTAAATGGAGCGCAGAGAGGATTAATAATTTAGTGCTAGGTTTATTATTGCTGTTGTCGTTACCAATATCATTTATTAGTCCTTGGTGGGGAATTGGCTTTTCATCATCGATAGCTTTAGGTGTAACTCTCTTTGGTGTCTTGAACTATATCTCGTTGGCTATCTGCCATATGTCCTAACATCATTTCTTTTCGAACTATGGGACTTTAATCCTTCAGCAATGTTAACAGCAACGATAAACGGACTACTAGGTTTTTTTAAAACTATGATGGTCATGAGTACGCTGTTTATTATACTTCGCCCTAAACGAGATCTTTACTTACAGCAAATTGTTAACAGTATGAAACAAATTAGCAGTGGTGAATATGATCGTGCTCATCTTGAGGAGAACAATGTTAAAGGCTTTTCTCATATATTGAGGAATCCTGCGCTTACGAGTGCTGAGAGAAATCATTATCTCGACATTAACGAAAAAGAAAGTAATCGGCTTTCTAACTTAAGTACAAATATGCAAAAGCTGTCGTGGTTAGAAGAGATTAATTCGGATTTGAATAAGGAGAGATTTCGTTTAGATCAGCAAATAAAAGAAGTTAGTCTAACGATGGAATACCATTGGAGTCGTAAAGATATTGAGTTATCCGTAAAACTACAAGAGGTCCAATGCTCCGCCAATGAAGAATTGTTAAATCAAGTGTGGATCAACTTACTTGATAACGCAATTAAATTCGCCCCAAACCATGGACAAATTCAAATTGAATTAACAACTACACAACGAGGGCCAGTTGTTAACATTAAGGATAACGGAATTGGGATGACCGAAGAAGAGCAAATAAGGATCTTTGAAAGATTTTATAAAAGTGACCGCTCGCGTAGTCCTGAGAAAAAAGGTAGTGGGCTAGGATTGTCTATTGTTCAAAAAATTATAGACTTACATCAATGGAAAATATCTGTTTCGAGTGTCCCTAATGAAGGTACGACTTTTACGGTTATACTTACAGATGGAGAGGAAGCAAAACATAATAATATTGACATGACACCAAATGGTGACCTATAATGAAAAGGACACTAAATGGTGTCTTATTATTTATTCTCTCCTTTTGGCACTTCGTCTGAAGCACTGTATACAACAAGGAGTTTTTGAAATTAACGACAGTCCCTTGGTAATACAATTTAGGAGCGGGTGTTGTGAGCGAGAACAACCAATTACGGGATGTGTTTGACGCGATTGCCGATCCAACTAGGCGACGACTAATTCAACTATTAGCAGAGTCAGAAGAGATACCACTTCATGAGTTAACGGCACAGTTTGAGATGGGTCGGACTGCAGTTTCGAAGCATTTGACGATCCTTAAAGAGGCTGGACTGGTAATTGACCGAAAAGTAGGTAGAGAAACGCGATTTAGGTTAAATGCCGCTCCACTGAGAGAAATTCAAGATTGGGTGGCTTTCTACAGTAAGTTTTGGAATACGAATATGTTACGTTTGAAGCAATTATTAGAGGAGGAAGAAATATGAGTTTAAAATTAGAATTAGATTTTCAGTACACGGCATCGATTGAGAAGGTTTGGTCTGCTTTAACAGATCCTGTTAAGTTGGCTAAGTGGATTTTGGCGAATGACTTTAAGCCGCTAGTAGGACACCGTTTTCATTTTCAAGCTGAGCCTAACGAATGGTGGGATGGCCTTATTGAAGGTGAGGTACTTATCGTTGACGAACCAAACCTATTGTCCTATACATGGGCAAGTGCAGGTGAGCAACACACAGTAACATGGACTCTGCAGGTTCTAGCGGATGGAAAAGTTAATCTTCATCTTGATCAAACAGGATTCTCAAATCCTCAAGGACTCGAAGGAGCTAAGTATGGTTGGAGTGCATGGTGCGGCCAGCTTGAGAAGGCTTTGGATTAATAACCGAATCCGGTATTTACTTTAAGAAATACTATTCACTATCGGAAGGATGTTAGTCATGAGCGAATCAAATCAGGAGTATATCGTAATCTCTGCTGCAAGAGAAAACAACTTGAAGAACGTATCTTTACGTATTCCTAAGCGGAAAATCACAATTTTCACAGGGGTATCCGGATCCGGAAAGTCTTCGATTGTTTTCGATACAATTGCTGCAGAATCCACGCGTTTGCTGAATGAGAATTTCAGCATGTTCGTGCGTAATTTCCTACCGCGCTATCCACAGCCGGATGCTGACGCGATTGAAAATCTAAGTATGGCAGTAATCGTAGATCAGAAGCGACTTGGCGGAGGTTCCCATTCTACAATGGGCACGATTACCGATATTTCTCCCATTCTACGACTTCTCTTCTCAAGAGTAGGTAAGCCTTATGTTGGTCAGGCTCACATGTTTTCATTTAACGATCCGCAAGGAATGTGCCTTGAATGTAACGGGATCGGACGCAAGCTCGGCGTAGACATAAAAAAAGCAGTCGATATGTCAAAATCGTTGAATGAAGGGGCATTAATGCTTCCCGACTATACAGTGGATGGCTGGGATTGGAACATTGTCCTACAATCAGGCTCCTTTGATCCTGATAAGAAGTTATGTGATTATTCAGAAGAAGAATTAGATCTATTACTATACGGTAAGGCGCGGAAAGTAAAGATGGATTTCGCTGGTAAAGCAACAAATATTACAGTCGAGGGCGTCATTGAGAAGTTTAGTAATAAATACATTAAACAAGACGTGAAGACGAAGTCCGAGCGTACACAAAAAGCTGTTGCACCGTACATTACCGAGGGTGCATGTTCGAGTTGCCATGGTGCGAGACTCAGTCAAGCAGCACTTAGCTGTAGAATCAATGGACTTAACATTGCGGATATGTCCTCGATGGAGGTCGGAAAACTAAATCAAGTCCTTCGTGAGATTGATGATGCGACCGCAGCTCCTGTCATCAAGTCACTAACAGAGCGCCTGCAACATCTGGTAGATATCGGACTTGACTACTTAACACTGGACCGTGAGACTGATACATTGTCTGGAGGAGAATCACAGCGCGTCAAGATGGTGAAACACTTGAGTGGCAGTCTCGTGGATGTTACTTATATTTTCGATGAGCCTAGCGTTGGCCTACATCCTCGTGATGTAAACCGGTTAAATGCATTACTTCAGAAGTTGCGCGACAAAGGTAATACCGTAATAGTTGTCGAGCATGATCCCGATGTTATTAAAGTAGCGGATCATATTGTCGATGTTGGTCCTCACGCTGGTAGCCGTGGAGGTACGATCATGTATGAAGGATGCTACGAAGGCTTACTAGAAACAAGTACGTTGACTGGTACTCATATGAAACGACCACTAGAACTGAAAGATGATTGCAGGCAACCATCAGGCAAGATGTCTATCATAGACGCTACACTTCATAACTTACAAAATGTGAGCGTTGATATTCCAACTGGAATACTAACAGTTGTTACCGGTGTAGCTGGATCAGGCAAGAGTACGCTAATTAACGATGTATTCCTAAGACAGCATGAAGATGCAATCGTTATCGACCAATCAGCAATCGGAGTGTCAACACGTTCGAATCCTGCTACTTATACAGGCATTATGGATGATGTACGTAAAGCATTTGCTTCCGCGAATAAAGTGAACCAAGGTTTATTCAGCTTCAACTCCAAAGGGGCTTGCGAGAATTGCCAAGGACTTGGAGTTGTCTATACTGACCTAGCATTTCTAGAAAGCGTTAAGTTACCATGTGAAGTATGTGGTGGTAAACGTTTCAAAGAAGAAGTACTTGAATACAAGCTTAACGGGAAATCGATTGCAGAAGTGCTGGAGATGACTGTAGAACAAGCATTGGAATTTTTCCAGTTGAAAGAAGTAGTTCGCAAACTCCAAGCAATGAGTGATGTTGGACTGAACTATATTACACTCGGCCAACCGCTGAGTACACTTTCAGGCGGGGAATGTCAGCGTATCAAACTGGCAAGCGAGCTTCATAAGCAGGGCAGCATCTATGTGATGGACGAACCGACAACCGGCCTTCATATGTCAGATATTGGTCACCTTTTGGAAATCATGAATCGACTTGTGGATGCAGGTAATACAGTGATCGTCATAGAGCACAATCTCGATGTGATCAGTCAAGCGGATTGGATCATCGATATGGGTCCAGACGGAGGTAGTAAAGGCGGCAAAGTAGTGTTCGAAGGCACACCTGGGCAGATCATCCATGTGAAGCAGTCAATTACAGGCAGCTACTTGAAATAAATTAATATTCAACTTAGAGATATATAGCCTTATTAAGGCTATAATAATTCAATATTATTTGCAATAAAAAAACGTATTCCATGAACGTTCTGGAATACGTTTTTTTGCATTTTATAACCCTTTTGCGAAGATAACCTACTCAGTTGGACTATGCATCAGCATTATTCATTACTTGTAATATACTTTATCCATATTGTATCTCGCTCTGCGGCGATTGATAATGAATGTCTCATAGATTTCCCGATCGACAGCGTCTTCGACTATGCAAACTTCGATTTTGAACACTTCGTCGCGTTTTGCTTTCATAACGGATACTGAATCTTCGAAATGTTTCTTAATACGAGGGCGTAGCTTACGCGCCTTGCCAACGAACAATAGCTCATCTTGCTCGTTATAGAACATGAAGATGCCGCCAAGTTCGCGCGAAATAAGATGGAAATCAGTAAAGCCATAAATATTGCTAAGTTCGGGATTTTCTTGTTTTGTAATCGTAACATCTGGCGTTGGTACAGTAATCTGAATCAAGTGAATTCACTTCCTCTTTCGTTATAAGTAAAATCGTAACATAAATCGGACAATAATACATCTAATCATTTTAAAGAACTTTCTGTATTCCAACAGCGATTTCAACGGGCATGATGCCAGGAAAATACGACCTCCAGCACGTAAATAATACCATTACACTTGAACTCTTTATTATTTCACTGTACAATTATTAAAACTATATAATTATTCAATTTGGAGGAGCCTGTCACCAAGGGTGTACTATGCGATTTTTTGCAAAGTAGACTGTTGGTGACAGGCTTTTTTTGTTCTTACCACCAGAAAAATTTGGAACAGCATCAAATTGGAATTACTATAGCTTATTTTACTACGTAGTTATACTACACAAGAAGGGAAGAGTTAGATGGAATTTATTTTATATCTAGTATTGATTCTTTTTTCCACGAAAATTGCAGGAGATTTATCAGTAAGGCTAGGCCAACCGTCTGTTTTAGGTAAGTTGATCGTAGGAATTATTTTAGGACCTGCTGTATTAGGCTGGGTGGAGAGTACTGAATTTATTCATTATATATCTGAAATAGGTGTACTCCTGCTTATGTTTATGGCTGGTTTAGAGACTGATTTGAAGCAATTACAACAAAACTGGAAAGGTGCATTTTCAGTTGCAGTCGCTGGAATTATACTACCTTTTATAGGGGCATACGGTGTAGCTGAATTATTCGGATTATCACAAACTTCTGCCTTATTTATGGGGGTATTGTTTAGTGCAACTTCAGTAAGTATTACAGTTCAAGTGCTGAAAGATATGGATAAATTGAATACACGGGAAGGAACAACTATTCTAGGTGCAGCAGTAGTTGATGATGTTTTAGTAGTTATATTACTTGCTGTTATGATGAGTTTCATGGGAACAGGTGAAGAAATTTCATTAGGATTACTTATAGGTAAAAAAGTACTGTTTTTCGGTGTCGTTTTTGTAGTCGGTTGGTTAGTCGTTCCGAAATTCATGAAATTATTATCAAAACTTAAAGTAACAGAACCGATTATTACAGTTGCACTAATCATTTGTTTCGCTTTTTCATATTTCGCTGATCTAATGGGTATGGCAGGAATTATTGGTGCGTTTGCTGCTGGTATTGCTATTTCTCAAACGAGTTTCAAACATGCAGTAGAAAAGAAAGTTGAACCTATTGCATATTCCATTTTTGTTCCAGTATTTTTTGTAAGCATAGGATTAAATGTCTCCTTTGAAGGAGTAGGTTCTCAACTTGGATTTGTTCTAGTCCTTACAATAATCGCAATTGTTACGAAGATGATCGGCGGAGCATTAGGAGCTCGATTAACTGGATTTAATAATAAATCTTCGATGGCTATCGGAGCAGGAATGATCTCACGTGGGGAAGTTGCGTTAATCATTGCATCGACAGGTTTACAAGCTGGATTATTGTTGCCTGAATATTTCACATCCGTCATCCTTGTTGTAATTGTTACTACACTTGTTGCTCCACCAATACTGAAGTTAGTTTTCAAGGAGCCTACTAATGTAATTAATAAGAAAAACAAAAATGAAATTGGACAAAGTCTCTAAATGGATACTCAAAACTAATAAGCAAATGAAATAGCGGGCCCCTGACATCATGCGTATTTTCTCATTAGAAATTCGATGTTGTCAGGGGTCTTTTATTTCTGTATTGTTTGCTTTTGCATCGAATATAAATAAGTCGAGAGGTGATTTTTATTAACGCTCACACAATATTTAAGAGTCAAGAAGGTAAGCAAAAAATTCTAGACAACTACGAGGCATACTTGAAATTGTTAGATGAACAATTTGAAAGAGTTTTTGTTGACACACGTTTTGGGAGTACACATACATTGATCAGTGGGCCAGAACATGGAAAGCCTATCTTCATATTCCAAGGAGGAAACTGCATTAACCCTATGACCTTATCCTGGTTTTCTTCATTATTTAAGGAATATCGAATATATGCACCAGATACAATTGGGCATCCAGGGTATAGTTCAGAAACAAGAATTTCTGCAAAAGATGATAGCTTTGCTTTGTGGATTTCAGACCTAATGGACTATTTCAATGTAGATAAATGTGCGTTTATTGGTCCTTCTTACGGTGCAGGAATTATACTAAGACTAGCAGCTTTTATGCCTGAGAAAATTATATGTTCGGTACTTGTTTCCCCAGCAGGTATTCAGTTAGGTTCGAAAATGAAAATGATACAAAATATCTTAATTCCTATGTTATTTTTTATTATGACCTCGTCTCAAAAATATTTACAAAAGATTGCTGATGTAATGTCACATTATACGATGAAATCAATCGATAAGCATATTATTGGTGATATTTTCAAACACGTAAAATTGGAGCAGGATATGCCAAAACTTGCTGGGAGTGAAGAGTTACTTAGATATTTAGCTCCTACAATGGTCATAGCGGGGAATAAAGACATATTCTTTCCTTCAGTAAAAGTTATTAAAAAGGCTAAAGAAATTATTCCAAATTTAACAGTAATTACTGAATATGAAATGGGTCATTTCCCATCAGAAGAGTACTTGGAGAGAATTAATAATGATATTAAGAAATTTCTCGCTATAAATTATTGAATACGATGCATTCAAAAAACACATTCTTTCATCAGTCAAATGAAAGAATGTGTTTTTAAGTATTTACATATTAATCCATCTATATTTATTTAGGCCATGATTAATCACGGTCGTGTAGGATGTAAGCAGTTAAACTATTGGTCTGAAAAGGAAAAAATTGTTACAATAATCAAAGTTACTATTACATAACACAAAATTCTCAGGACGATCTAGATTAATAAATTGATACTTGTTGTTACAGTAGTAACTAAACCATTGATTAGGAGTTGATTCAATGAAATTCAGAAAAACTATATGTTCAATTTTATTATTAATCATAGTTTGCTTATGTGGATGCACTACTAGTCCCGATCATGTGATTAAGGAAGTAAACATTCAAAAATTAAATAAAAAAGCTCAAACTTTTGTTCAAACTATTAATGATAGAAATGGTTTATTCTTATATTCACTAATAAACGAAGATCAGTTTCTAATTGTTAAGTATTCCACTGTTGTTCAGGGAGATGAAGCTAAATATCTTAGTAATATTACTGCTGAGATAGCTGATCGTATTCTGATTATTAACATAGAAGAAATGGGTACTGATAAATACGATGATGATAGATTAAATAAAACGAGAATATTTCAATTACCGAACGAAAAAGATTACGATAACATACAGATATTCAAAAATGGAGAAGAGACAATGATAGATTCTGTAGGTGTATAGTGCTACTATTAAGTTTATATTTTCAAAATAATATAGTAACTAACATGCTAATAAAGTCACTAATGTTTTAATAAAGTATATAATTTCATAGTGTTATTAAATTAATACTACATTTATTTCTGGACTATCTATATAATAAAATAGTACTCTCATTATATTTCGACAGAATAGGAACTGAACATTGAAGCTTAGAAAAAAGTACTTTAGTAAAAGAATCATTATTTTTATGTTTATCTCTATTGTTATATTTAGCATTCTTACCGGTTCAAAATTACTTATTTCTTATTATACAACCGAAAATTCAGCACGAATTACATTAGCTAAACAATATATTGAAATCGCAAATAATATTGCAAATGAATTAGATAAAACATCATATGCAAAGTTTCTAGAGAATCCTCAAATAGATGACGAAAATTATCTGCAAATAAAGCAATATTTAGAACTATATCAAAAGAAAATAAACTCGCTATTCACTTATATTTTGATGTTAGATGAAAGCAATATTTCGAAAGTTATGATTACAGCAATGCCAGCTGGTTTACCTGAATTTTCCATTGGAGCAGTATGTACTGTCCCTGAAGCTCAGATTATACAAGCTAAGAGCGGACAGGATTACTTCACTACTATAATAAATGATGTACATAACACATCATATTTCTCTGTAGGAGTTCCATTTTACAACGAATATGGTGATATTTTAGGTGTTGTTGGCATTGATATAGATGCAAAAGACTTAAAACAAGTAAGTCATCAAGTCGTAATGAGTAATCAAATTACATTCTTCATCGATATCTTATTTGCAATCGTACTGATCACCTCTGTGTACCTATTACACAAATGGTATAAACACAAATTACAACAGGATCACGAAGAAACTGAAAAAATGTATATCTCCGAATTAGGAAAAATCGTAAGTACACTTAAATCTAGCAGACACGATCTTATGAATCATATTCAAGTTGTTAATGGATTGATTTATTTGAAGCAATATGAAAAAGCAGGAGAATATCTAAAACAGCTTACTATTGATTCAAAAGCATTAGATGTATCATTACGGATACAAAACCCTGCGTTAATGGTCATCTTGCAAAGTAAGTGGGAGCTGGCGCAATCTAAAGATATTAATATTCAGTTTGAAGTAGACCAAAGTGATTTCTGTCGAGTTGAGTCTATGGATGTAGTCAAAATACTCTCAAATCTATTAGATAACGCAATTGAAGCTGTTGATGTATATTCAGGTGCACAACCAAAGATAATTAAAGTGATTTGCAAAACGATAGATGATAAATATATTTTCTCTGTCGAAAATCCTACTTTACTTTCCAACAAGGAGTATAAGAGCCTATTTCAAAATGGTTATACTTCAAAAGTGAATATTGATGGTTTAAGAGGAAATGGTTTAGACATCATAAGAAGAGTTAGCATGAAATATCAAGGGGATATCTATACCCATTATGATCAAGAAAAGTTTACTATTCAAATTACGATTTAATTAAACTAAATCCATTTGAGCAACGGACACATCATATTGAGATGTGTCCGTTTTCGCGTTAAAAAATATTTAACCAAAATTTCTGAATATAATGGAACATTTATACGTATTTACTTGATAACAGTTGAAAGATATACATAGTAACATATCAAGTATTCATGTTGATTTTCACTGAACGTTTGTTCTATAATAAATATACTTAGCTCTTACTCTCGACGGTATTATTGAAGTGACAGCTATTTATTAAGTGGAGAGGAGAAACTTTTTTTTGCTTATAATACTGAATGTTTGTTCTATATCTTGAATATTTGTATATCATCCTTTTATAAAACGTTATTAAACATTCATTATTGATGCTGTTAGAGAAAGATATTCAATAGGATACTTGGAGGATAAAGAATGGAATTATTATTTAGAAATAAAGGTGCAATGATCCTATTAATGCTTAATATTTTCTTGTCTATGGCTGCTTTTGGCCTAGTTGTACCTGTAATGCCGAGTTTTATTACAATGCTTGGTTTAGATGGAACCACTGTAGGGTTGCTAACTGCTGCATTTGCAGTAACCCAGCTCATATTTTCACCATTTGCAGGGAAACTTTCTGATTTACTTGGAAGGAAAAAATTGATTGTCGTAGGATTGCTATTACTAGCAGCCTCTGAAGGGATCTTTGGATTCGCTAACTCAGTAATTTGGTTATAAGTATCGAGACTACTCGGCGGTATTGGAGTTGCTATGGTAATGCCCGCGGTTATGGCATTCACCTCTGATATAACAACTGAGAATGAACGTGCGAAAGGTATGGGGTTTGTATCGGCAGCAATGTCGACAGGTTTTATTATTGGCCCTGGGATAGGAGGATTTCTTGCTGAATATGGAACGCGAATTCCTTTCTATACAGCAGCAATTGCTATTACATTCGCAGCAATTCTTACGTTTCTTGTATTACCAGAGCCGGAACGTATTAAAAACACTCCCGCTTCAGTACCAAACACGACTAAACAAAGTATAGCCGAGCAATTTATTAGTTCGATGAAAGCACCATATTTCTTAGCACTTATTGTATTACTCGTTCTTGGGTTTGCGCTTTCCAACTTTGAAACAGTATTTGGACTATTTTTGGATGTTCAACATAATTCTGGTCCTAAAGATATCGCATTGATTATGACAGTTGGGGCAATCGCGGGTGTAATTATTCAAATCGGAGTATTAGACCTTCTAGTTAAAAAAATGGGGGAGATGAAGGTTATCTACCTCAGTCTAGTTGTAGCCGGTATAGGTATTCTTAGCATCCTGTTCGTCAAGAGTTTCTGGTTACTACTAGTAGTTACAATCGTAATATTTGCAGCATGTGATCTATTACGACCAGCAGCAGGAACATTCTTGTCCAAATTAGCAGGTGAAGACCAAGGATATGTAGCCGGTCTTAACTCAGCTTATACAAGTCTAGGTACAATTTTGGGCTCCAGCTTAGCTGGTATGCTGTATGACATAAATTTGATGCTACCTTATATTGTAGCTGGTCTCACATTGGTAGGCTGCTACGTAATACTATCGTTAGTACAAGCAAAATCTAAAAGTAAAAACAAACTAGCAGGAGCAAAAAATTAAAGCTAAATAAACGAAAAGCCCGATTCCTGGTGGAGTCGGGCTTTTCGTTTATTCACATAATAAGAGGGAAGTATTTAATATAGTTAACTATTTCTGAGCAATACCGTATAAAAATACATCAATAGCTTGCTTGTAGAGCCTTAACGTCTCTTTTAGTTCCAAGTCTCTGCATGTAGAACTTAGGCCAATGACCATTCCATCTAATATTTTTGCCATAATTAAACTATCATGCTGCTTAAACTCATCGGAATTCATACCATCTAACAATAATTGCTGACAAAATTGTATACGCTCATTAAAACTCTTCTGAAGTCGTTCATGTACTTCACTATTTGATTTTTCAGTGGTATAAAATTCATCTGCAACATTCGTTAAAGGGTGATTAAAATCATCTTCGACTAGGTGCTCTGCCAAACCATATAACTTTTCAATAGAAGTTGTATACTTTTGCTTTTTAATTTCCCACTTATCTGCCCAATCAACTTCCCATTCATCTAGCATATCTAGAAATAATCCTTCTTTACTTTTGAAGTGATAATAGATATTTCCTTTACTGAATCCAGTAATATCAGATATTTCTTCAATGGAAGTGGCTGCATAGCCCTTTTTAGTAAAGAGTTCTTTAGATGCATCTAATATTCGTTTTTTTGTTTGATTTGATTGTTGCTGCTTCTTATTCATCATATCACTCCAACACTTTACTAAAGAACTGTCCGTATCTTCTATAACTAGTGCTAATTATACATGAAGTAACATCATTATGCATTATGTGAGAGGGAGTTGTACACGTCACCTGTAAATTTTACCATTACAGTGAAATATGAGATAATTAAGCATACATCGAAGATAACATTAATTGTTTCAAAAAATATATGAAATGAAGGTGTACATAGCGATGGACGTATTACAATACAGAGATTTTATAGATTTGGTAGGAAAATATAAGATTTTTCCCTTTTCAAGCTTTATTCCAGAATATCCCTCACTATCAGCTTCGGCAGTTCATAACGAATGGCACACTGATTCCGATAATGATCCATGGAGCTGGCGAATTAAGATTGTTCAGGATGGTATAGCTGCTTACGGGAAATTCTTCGGAGATAAAGCATGCTTTATTGATAAAAAACTATTCCCTGCAGTACAAACTGTACTTACAAATAACAAAACGGTTGGAGAAAGATATTATGATGGGCTCATTTCAGGTACAGCTCTTCAACTATATAAAGTTATTAGTGAACATGAAAACATTGATTCAAGGGAATTAAGAAAGTTATCTGGTTTGCATGCTAAAGAAGATAAAAAGGAGTATGACAAGGCACTTGTTGAACTACAAAATAATGGAGACATAGTCATTACTGGCTCTGCAAAATCTAGCGAAAATGATGCAGGCTGGAATAGTATGTGTTTCATTTCCTCTAACGGTTGGCTGCGAACGGTCATCGGGGAATACAATTACCTATCAGTAGAGGAAGCAAAATCAGAACTGGTAGAACAATTATCAAGAAACTGTACTGACAAATCGATGAAGTACTTTGCGAAAAAATTAAACTTAAGTCTTACTTAGTACACATATTAATTGTAGACGGCAGAAATGCCGTCTTTTTGTCGTTCAAGGATCGCGAAGTCATTGAAAATAATGGGCATAAATAGACACTAGTATGGAAAAACTAACAAACGCATTAGTATCTATTAGGAGGATATTTTAACTATGAGAAAAAAAACAATGATGTTCATACTAACAATCTTTTTATTGATAATGACAATAGGATGTTCAGCTCAACCTAATCAAGATAAAGAACAAGATTTACTGCAAGTCAAATCAACTAAGAGCGAACAGAAGAAAAAAGTTATCTATCTACTTGTTGACTCATTAATGGCTCAATCCATCGATCGAGGAATTCAGCAAGATATACTACCCACAATGAAATATCTGATTGAGCACGGACAATATTATAAGAATATGGTCAGTTCATTCCCAACCATGTCTGTTACAATCGATAGTTCACTTTTTACAGGAGCATATCCTGATGGTCATCGCGTTCCTGGTTTGACATGGTATTCTAAGGTTGAAAAGAAACTTATCAATTACGGGACAGGACCAGTTGAAGTTATGAGACTTGGAGTAGACTCCGTTTTAGTAAACACTCTCATAAATTTAAACGGTGGTCACTTAAACCCTCAACTGCCAACCATTCATGAGGATTTACATACATTAGGCTTAAAATCAAGTAGCATTAACGGTATCATCTATCGAGGTACAATTGAACATAATCTAACTATTCCACCATTCATCGAAGTACCTACTTCATTACCAAGAAAAATCACTGTAAAAGGACCAGATTACTTATCATTAGGTGCGTTTTCCGATCCACTCAAAGACATAGAAACACTATCGGATGGTTTAATTGAACGTTTAGGATTAAACAACAATTTTTCTATACAAAATATCAAGTTCTTAATAAGAGAAAATAAATTACCGGATTTCTCTTTTGTTTATTTACCTGATTTAGATCAAAAACTTCATAGAAATGGCCCAAGTGATCTAGATGGACTTAAAGAACTTGATAGTCAAATCGCCTCTGTATTACAAAGTTTTGGTTCAGCGGAAGAAGCATTGAAAAAAGCCACATTGATTATCACTGGAGATAGTGGAATGAGTCAGATTAAATCTGCTGAAGATAATCCTTCAATAGAACTAACTTCCTTTTTCAACGATTATCATGTCTTAAAACCAGACGAAGCAGTAACGGATAGTACTCAAATAGCGTTAGCAATCAATGAGACCATGGCATATGTTTACTCATTACAAATGGATAAGTTAAGCGACATAGCTAATTTATTAAGAACTGATCCTCGTGTCGATGTTATATCATGGAAAGAAAACGATTGGATACACGTTATTCAAGGAGGAGACTTAACTAAAGAGCTAAAATATCAAACTAACGGTAAGTTAATCGATTCTTACCAGCAAAAATGGAAGGTTGAAGGGGACACTGACCTATTAGATCTGAAAATAAATAATAATAAACAGTCGATCACATATGGTAAATATCCTGATGGATTGCAAAGATTATCTGGTGCATTAAACTCACATCATGGAAACTTTCTAGTAGTTACCGCAAAATCAGGCTATGAATTCTCTGGCAATAGTTCACCGTTACATATAGGAGGGGGAGGTCACGGCTCTCTTGATGAAGAAGTCTCGCTTGTTCCACTTATCATTTGTGGGTCAGATCAAAAACCACAACACTTACGGATTGTCGATTTAAAGTCATATATATTAAAGTTGCTAGCTGAGTAATCACTGTAACGTCTAATTGAAAATCGAATGGAAACTCATCTAACGATGAAGGCTAAAAAGATACTAGAACAAAGCGGGGGAGCTTTGAATCAGTAGTTAATAAATAAGCTGCCTCATTAGTATCTAAGAGGCAGCTTATAGGACGTAACGAATCGCCAAATTCACACAGTTGATATTCTACTGTTAGTGGAACCTCAGCAAAGACTTCACGAATCACAATCCTGTCTTCTTCCATTGACCGCAGATTCTGAGTCAATACTTTCTGACACCTATACGATAAAAAGGTGCCTACTTTCAAATATACTGCAATTCTTTTATTATAATGGTAGACATTTGTAATGCAAAAGTATTAATAATAGAACTATTGAAACAATATTTTCATTCATGTCCGTAAAGGAGTGTAAAATATGATAGAAAACTACCAATTACACATAAATGGAGCGAAGGTAGCACTTAATGTCTTTAGTTCTGATGATTATTCGCAATACTTACAAGTTTTCAACTCTAACGAGAGTGATATTGATTCAGATGAGCATTGAAATCAGAAATATAATGTCTAAGAAAATTTTAAGCGAAGCTAAAGGATATTTAGATGTTGGATTTACCCATACGTTGAATCCCTATAGCGGCTGTGCCTTTTCTTGTAGTTATTGTTATGTTAGAGAAATGCCCATTCAAAAGTTCAAAGACATTCCATGGGGAGAATGGCTGGACATTAAAACAAATGCCGCAGAGAATTACCTAGATGAAGTTATCAAACTTCGCAGAAAGAACAAACCAGTAAATATTTTTATGTCATCTGCCACAGATCCATATCAGCCAATTGAACGTAAGGCAGAAATTACAAGGCGAATTTTAGAAGCGATGATTGAATATCCTCCTGATTTGATTCAAATTCAGACACGAAGCCCACTCATTGTAAGAGACCTTGATTTATTAGTGAAGCTAAAGAACATTAGTGAAGTTCTAGTTTCTATGACAATCGAAACGGATCGGGATGATATTAAACAAATATTTGCACCGCTCGCTCCTGGGATCAAGTTGCGACTAAAAGCATTAAAAGAATTGCATGAAGCAGGGATAACTACGCAAGCTTCCATTTCGCCTGTTTTGCCTTTTACCCCGGACTTCCCAAAATTGCTTGAAGGTATTGTAGATCGAATTTGGATTGATACGCTTCTAATTGGAGATGGTGCTATGGGGAAACGATCGGAGCGACTCGGAATGCCAAAGTTGTTTACAGACAACGGCCAATCAGATTGGTACAAGGGAAATATACATGTTCGCGTTGAAAAGTACTTTCGTAAAACTTTTCCTCCCGATATGATTCACGTATCACGAAATGATGCTTTTCCAATGAATTAGAAAAACAAACCTCCGTGCATCATTCGGTGGTTTTTTTTCGATAACCTTATTAATATGCTGTATAATGAATCAAGAACTTAAATGGAATGCTCTTAATAAAAACTAGAAAGGTGGTTCTAAGCGATGACGCATGAACCCCAGAGTAGAACGAATAGTAGTAACCATAATTACGTCGATTCCACAGATATGCAACGTAAGCTGTATAAAAGATCCTTATTCATCATTGTTCTTTCTCAAATTTTTGGTGGAGCGGGACTTGCTGCTGGTGTTACGGTAGGTGCGCTACTTGCGCAGGATATGTTAGGCTCAGAAAGTTATGCAGGTATCCCTACAGCATTGCTTACGCTTGGTTCTGCTGTGGCTTCATTGCTAGTAGGACGACTCTCACAACGGCATGGGCGCAGGTTGGGGCTTGCCGGAGGATTTTTAACTGGAGGACTTGGAGCAATCGGTGTCATTGTAGCCGCCCAAGTGAATAGTGTGGTGCTGTTATTCATATCGCTGCTTATCTATGGAGCAGGAACGGCAGCGAACTTACAAGCACGTTATGCAGGAACAGATTTGGCTAAGCCGAACCAGCGTGCGAAGGCGATTAGTATTGCAATGGTTTCGACTACTTTCGGAGCTGTTGCCGGTCCAAATACGGTTGAAGTTACGGGCAGTTTTGCTACTTCAATAGGTTTACCAGCCCTAACGGGTCCTTTTATTCTAGCTGCTACTGCATTTATCTTGGCAGGATTAGTTCTATTGCTCTTTCTTCGCCCCGATCCATTGCTTGTCGCAAGAGATCTAGCCAAGGATAACGCACATATTCCACCTGCAGTCGACCATAAGAAAACTCGCATTAGTAACAACAGAGGACTGGTTGTAGGGGCAACAGTAATGGTATTGACGCAAATCGTCATGGTTGCGATTATGACAATGACTCCGATTCATATGAAACATCATGGTCATAGTCTAGGGGACATAGGATTAGTTATTGGTATTCATATCGGAGCGATGTATTTACCCTCACTAATAACAGGAGTATTAGTCGATAAGTTTGGTCGTACTACGATGTCAATTGCTTCAGGGGTGGTTCTATTGCTTGCAGGTATTGTGGCGGCTATTGCTCCCCCGGATTCGATGGCAATACTTATCGTTGCTCTTGCATTACTAGGTATTGGTTGGAATTTCGGCTTAATCAGCGGTACAGCAATCATTGTAGATGCAACTGATCCAACAACTCGTGCAAAAACTCAAGGAACTATTGATGTTTTAATTGCACTAGCAGGGGCATCAGGTGGAGCACTATCTGGCATGGTTGTATCACATTCAAGTTATGCAACGCTTTCACTTGCTGGTGGCGGACTTGCTTTGTTACTAATCCCAGTTATCATATGGTCAATAAGTAAACGAAATGTAACTGCTTCGCAAAATATTCCGTTCAACTAATTTAGAAGAAAGTAAAAAGGGGCCCTAGGGTCCCTTTTTTTCTATCATTTAATTAATTTTGTTGAAGCATATGAATATGTTCAGCAACACGTTCTCCTAATTGTGAAGATGACTGGTGGAGATAGCCTAACACAATTTGCGCAATATCATCAGCGATTGCAGCAAGATCAATCGCTAGATTCTCGACTAAATGCTCTTGATCTTCAGGGGTAAGATCTTCATAAAATTGCCCCGCTTGCGTGAAATCATCTGTTTTCGGTATTTCAGAACGAATGAGTTGCCCCGCTATATATTTTCCACTACCACTCGTTATAAGGGATTCTGGAGTCCAATTCTGCTGCTGATTAATAGGAAGCTTTCGAAAATCAGGTCCTATACGTCTACGCTGTGAATCTGAGTAAATATTGGTTCGTCCCTGTAACATTTTATCTTCTGATAATTCAGCGCCTTCCAGAAGATTAGATGGTGAAAATGCTATTTTTTCAACTTCTTCCATAAAGTTTTTCATATTTTGATTAAGCACTAATCGACCGACAGCGTGCAAAGGATATTGTTGTTCGTTCCATACCTTCGTATCATCAAGTGGATCAAATGGTAATATTGCCTCATCACGAGGATCCATGAGTTGCACATAAAGTCCATATTCTACGATTTCACCTGCAGCAAGTGTGTCGTATAGATCTTTACCTGAGTAATCTGGATTCTCCCCAGCTAGCTTTGCTGCTTCTTGTCGATCAATATATTCTAATCCAGCAATAGGAAGCCAGTGGTATTTTACATAGGTTACAATGCCTTCAGCATTTCTCCACACATAGGTGTTAACACTGTGACCTCGAATATGGCGGAGGCTTTTAACCGTACCGTAATCTGAGTAAAGCCACACAAGAAAGTTTGTTGCTTCTGGTGCTCTAGCAATAAAACTCCAGAACCTTTCGGGGTCTATTAAATTATTTGTTGGAGATGGAAGGAAGGCATTAATTGATTCTGGGAAGCGTATTGGATCTCGAACTGAAAAAACAGGAATATGATTGCACAATAAATCGAAAACACCTTGATCCGTATAAAACTTAGTTGAAAATCCACGAACATTACGAGACGTATCAGGAGTGCCCTGGTTGCTGACGGCTAAGGAAAACCTTACTGCAACTGGAACCTGATCACCTGGATTTTGTAAAAAATTCAGCTTGGTATGTGCTTCCATGGAGTTTATTGTTTCAAAATAACCTAAAGCGCCATAGCCTTTGACATGCACAGGACGATCAATAATTTTAGTATGTATAAATAGCTCCATTGTCTCATGTAATTTGCTATCCTGCTCTAGTATTGGGCCTCTAGATCCAACGGTTTGTGAATGCAAAGCTGCTGGTACATCTTGCTGCCAAGGTAAAGCTTGCTGATCACTGTCTGGTCCAGTTGGCTGTGTTGATTGTTCTGGAAATCTATATAAAGACTCATCATTTGAATCCATAAATCAACCTCCTGTCTCGATTTTTGTTCAATTATTTACTATGCTTACATATATCCAAATATGACAAAGAAGTCCTCTAATAAGATCAAGAGCGGTAATTCGCTCTGTTGAAGTTGAGGGGGCCGCATTTATATCGATAATTTATTGAAAGGCATTATATTATAGAAAAAGTAATCAATCAATAATATTACCTTGACAGTCATGGTAGTATTTCGTATTATTCAAATATGAGGTGATTATGTGAGTGAGAACAAAATTACATCCGACCTACTGCGCGGACATACAGATACGATGATTTTACGGTTATTATCCGAAGCTGACCGCTACGGGTACGAGATTGTCAAGTTAATTGCTGAGCGTTCAGGCGGTGAGTACGAACTAAAAGAAGCTACTATGTATTCCAGTGTTCGACGACTTGAGGCAGACGGGGATATCGAGTGGTATTGGGGTGACGAATCACAAGGCGGCCGGCGCAAATATTTCAGAATAACCGAAAAGGGGAGGGAAACTCATTCCCGTAACAAAAACAATTGGGAATACGCTAAGCGTGTGCTTGAAAATTTATTATAAGGGGATTTGATCATATGAGTCAGAAATTGACCAATTATTTGAACGGTATTTTTACGCCTTACGATGGGGTAAAAAGTGTTACCGAATTAAAATCTGACCTACTCTCTGATTTACAAGAGAGGTATCATGAACTTAAAGAAGAGGGTAAAGACGATGAAACAGCGTTTAATATGACCATTGAAAGCATAGGTGACATCGAGGCAACGATTCTAGAAGTAGCTAATCTGTCTCGCTCGCTGGAGCGGCAATTACTGACAAATTTTAGCGCGAGCAACCTAACGCAAAGTGACTTTGCTGGTGTAATTGCACATAAGGGACAATTTAATACTAGCGGGTTGATAGGTTCCAACTTCGAGGGTGCAGATTTGACGGGCAGTTCATTTAAGGCGAGCGACGTAAGCGCAGCTAATTTTGACAGAGCTAATCTGACGGATTGTAACTTTACTGTCACTACGCTTGCGAATGCAAGCTTCAAACAATCAATCCTTGTACGAACCAACATTAGCAAGTCAGATCTAGTCGGTGTTACATTCAAGGGGGTCAATATGACAGAAGTCACGCTAAACATGATCGATCTGAGAAATACGAACTTTGAAAGTTGTGTCTTTGACGGAGTAGACTTCAAATATTGCGACCTCAGCGGGTTGCGACTTGACGGGCAAACTTTTATCGGCGTTAAGTTTGACAAGTCGGCAGTAAACGAAGTTTCGTTTAGGGGGGCTACTCTAAAGAATGTGTCTTTTCAGGCGTATTTTTCATTGACTAATAAGTATTACCGTTCCATCCAAACAATCTGCTTTGACGACGCAATCATGGATAAGCTAACCTATGCATCACTTAAGGGCATGGGAGCCGATTTATCTAAAGTTACGGTTATATAAAGTATTTTAAGTGGTAATCACATGACGAGCAGCTAAATAAGTATAATCTGCATATAAATGATCCACATCAACTATGGATCTCAGACAAAGCATGTCCACTTACTAACTTTAATGCTGATCTAAAGGATGTATTGATAGGTAGATTTACTAAATTATTCAATTGCAGGATTCTACTAAATATTTTATAATTATTTTTTATATTATTAAATAGCAAATTGCAGATGGCGAATAGTAGATATTGGAGTGGGGCAATTGTACCGTAAATCGTTTATCATCGTACTTAGTTTTATTGTAACGTTAGCTATTAGTTTAATAGCAATATTTTCCATGACCGTGAATAAGACAAATGGGATAGCAGTCCTAATGTATCATGACTTTGGTTATAGAGGTAATCCAGCTACTATTAATAAAGAAGTTTTTGCTGATCAGATGAATTCACTTTCTGAACATGAATTTAATGTAATCTCTATGGAGCAATATATAGATTATATGGAAGGGGAGATTGAGCTTCCTAAAAAATCAGTTTTGATTACATTTGATGATGGTTATGAAGATTTTTATGAGATCGCTTATCCAATTTTACAGCAACATCACTTTCCTGCGACTAATTTTGTAGTCGTGAAATCATCAGACGAGCCGAATCCGGAATATTTTCCTCATATGACCTGGGATCAAATGAGAGAGCTGAAAGCTAATGGAATGAGCATATATAGCCATACGTATGATTCACATATAAAAATTAATGAAGTGAAAGATAAGTATCCATTATTAGCTAATTATCAAGATGGTGAAACATCAGAGGAGTATAAAACACGAGTTCGTGAGGATTTAGAACACGCACATGAGTTGCTGGTAAAGGAGCTTGGCGAACAGGCTAACATCTTAGCTTTTCCATATGGAGCTTACAGTGAAGAACTGTTAGAGGTAATGGATGAGATCGGCATTGAACATGCATTTTTAATCAGACCTGGGATTAACGATCGTGGTGGGAATGGCTTATATTATCGTATTAATGCCGGCTTGTCTTCGTTAGATGGAGAAGCACTTGTAAGAAAAATTGAAGAATTTTATCAAAAATAGAACACAAAAAAGCCATCGTTTGATTCAACCCAACCGATGGCTTTTCCTCATGTCTACAAACGCACTTAAGATGAGTTCCATGCAAGGATAACATGAAGCTTAATTAAAACCTCAATTATGTATAATAACACCAGGTGAGGGGGAATATACAAAATGTTGATATATCACTCACTTGGAGGGAAGTTATGGATGTATCCTTTTCTAGACTTCAGATAATATTTTTGTTGTTACTTTCACTTGGCATATCAAATCATGTCCTTGTAATCCCACATCTTCTTAAGGAAGCAGGACGAGATTCTTGGATTAGTATTTTGGCCGCCTATCTGTTATTGGTGGGATGGAGCATTATATTATATTTAATACTAAAATCTATTCGTTCTATATCGTTTAATCAATGGCTAATATCTCGAATGGGGATTTTTGTTTTTTGGATCATTTGCAGTGCAATTACTTTATATCTCCTTGCAGCTGGAATAATGATTATTTTTGATACAACAACAAACGTAAGCATATATTTCCTTCCAAATACACCAAGCTTAATTGTAATTTTAAGCTTTATTACAATATCTTATTGCGCGGCAAGATCGGGACTAAAAACGATTGTATATATGTCAACCGTATTATTGCCAATCGTATGGTTATTAGGAATTTTCGTATCTATATCAACCATTGGCAGCAAAGACTATGGTTTGTTACATCCTGTCTTCACAGAGGGAATGAATCCTAGTCTACGTGGTGGAGCAGTTGTGTTTGGCGGTAGTATTGATTTGCTAGTTTTATTATTCCTGCAACATAAATTGACTAAGCCCATGAACTATTTAAGTATTTTTTTGCTACTTACGTTACTAGTAGGCTTAATTTTTGGACCTACTATGGGAGCGATCTCTGTTTTCGGTCCGTCCCAGGCAGCATATATGAGATTTCCTGCATTTGAACAATGGAGACTTATTATGATTGGGAGTCATATTAGTCATGTAGATTTTTTAGCTGTCTTTCAGTTGATGGCGGGAAGCATCGTTAGAACTTCCCTTTTGATATATATTTTATCAGATTTACTTGGAAAGCAATTTCCAAATTATCAACAAACGATTACGATTAGCTGCACAGCCATTATGTCCATGCCCGCGATTTTTAGGGTGAGCGACATAAAGATGCAAGATATTATCCATAACTATTTCTACAAGTATTCAATCTGGTTCGGAGTAGCATTAACAGTTGCTCTTTTTGCAGCAACCTATTTTCGACAAAGGAAAGGGAGTACAACATGATGAATCAATCTTCTGAGGAATCTACTCTTTTTGCACAATTGGACATAGATCTTCGAAACGGAAGTTTACTTGTTGACCAATTGAAGCAATCCTTTTTGTTATATGCAGATATTAAGTTTCCATCACTTGCACAATTTGAAACGTCAGAGAAATTAACGGCATGTTACTGTGAAGGAATGGTCGATAAAAGCCAGTTAAATGAATACCTAACTAGAATATGCAAGTATATTAACAACAAAGTTTCCTATACGATAGAAGGTAAGGGTTATTCTGAAGAATTACCTCTAATTGAAACAAAAAATTCTATCGGAGATATGATTACAGGTCTGTTTACAGGTAACTTGATTCTTTACCATGAGGGCTCCACTAATTTCTGGTTAGCAAGTATATCTGACGTTCCACAACGATCTCTGCAAGAATCTAATACTGAAATTTCGATAAAAGGTCCAAAAGATGCTTTCACAGAAGATATATTCACAAATATATCTCTTATAAGAAAACGAATGCAAACGGGTTTATTGTTCAGTGAACTGTTCGTTTTAGGAAGCTTAAGTAAGACGAATGTCTCATTGATCTATTTAACTCATAAAGCAAATCCGGATATGATTATTGAAGCTAGAAAAAGATTAGAAAATTTCCATGCAGAGAGCGTTATAAGTAGTGGGCAATTGGAGCAATGGTTGTCTGATCGGACGTTCTCCCTGTTTCCGTTGATTGATTATATAGGACGACCTGATTTTGTTGCAGAAACGTTACTTCGTGGGAGATTCGCAATAGTTGTAGATGGTTCCCCCATGGTACTTATCGGCCCAAGCAACTATTTAGAATTATTGAAAACTCCTGAAGATGTCCATTTCCCTTATTTTATTGTTATGTTTCAACGGTTACTTCGAATTTTAGGTTTATTACTTAGTATTTTCTTGCCGGGCTTTTGGATCGCAATTGCTTCCGTGAATCTGGACCAAATTCCATTTGAGCTATTGTCTACGGTAGTCGTTTCGCGTTCTGGTGTTCCAATGCCATCATTTCTTGAAGCGCTGTTATTGTTATTTCAATTTGAGCTACTCCGAGAAGCAGGTGTTCGGCTACCGAAAGCTGTTGGACAGACGGTGGGGATTGTTGGCGGACTTATTATCGGAGAATCGCTTATTCGTGCTGGTCTTGCATCTCCAACCTTACTAGTAGTCATAGCTATTTCAGCAGTAGCCTCGTTTTGTTTGGTAAATCAATCTTTGTCGGGTACGGTTAGCTTACTAAGGTTAGGTATTTTATTGGTATCCTCTTACCTAGGCATATATGGTTTCTTTCTTAGCATGTTCGCTATTTTAATCTACCTTTGCCGACTGGAGTCCTTTGGGATGGCTTATTTAGAGCCGATATCTTCTTTGCAAATAAAGGATTGGTTATCTGCATTTTTGATGGACCCATTCAGGAGATCTCGTGTTTCGTCATCGATGATCAATAAACAGAAAAGGTGAGGTAGTTGTTACGTAAATCAATAGTTGTACTTGTTCTGCTCTTTGAGTCTTTATTAGTATCAGGTTGTAGTAGTACTGACGTCAAAAGTATAGAAAAATTGAATTATGTGTCATCCATAGGTGTAGATTATGTTGATGGCGAGTACCATAGTTATATACAGTTATTAGAGTTTCTTACTGTAGCTAAGACAGATAATAAGCAGCAAGCCCCTTCTAATATATGGATAGGAGAAGGGATTGGCTTGTCTTTTGAAGATTCACTCTTTGATCTTTATCGAACGTCGCAAGAAAAAATATATTGGGGACATATGACAGCAATCGTGATAAGTGAATCAGCATTTAAGCAAGGGATTGGGAAAATTTACGATAGTTTTGTCCGTTATTATGAATTTCGTTTAACACCTTGGGTGTATGGTACAAGGGAATCGGTAAAAGACATTTTTTCCACATCCGGATTTTACCAACAGTCACCGCTTGCTACTATTCTTCATGAACCACAAGGAGTCTACTCTCAAAATTCTTTAATAAAATCAGTTAGGCTTCATAGATTAATTAGTCAGATTAATGAGTCCGGATTCACTTCTTGTATACCTACGCTTGTCGTAAACAACAATCAATGGGTTGAAACAAATAAAGCAGAACCTAAATTAATGATTGACGGGGCATTTTTTCTTAAAAACGAAGAATTCCGTAGCTATATCCCCTTGGAAAAGCTAAATGGACTTCGTTGGATTCAGCCTGGTACGATAAGAGCATCAATCGCCATTCCGAGTAAAGAGGATGAAGATGTTCAAATGGTTGTTGATAAACCGAAAACAAAACTGAAATTGGTCCAAGAAGGGAACAAACCGCAATATAATATTCTAATGAAGGCAACTGGATCTATTATAAGTCGAACAAATAATAATCTAACGGGGTTACAACAATTAACCAACGAAACAAAATCTGCAATCGAAAAAGAGATAAGGGAAGTATACCAAATAGGTTTATCAGAGCAGACAGATATTTTGAACCTTGAATACACTTTATACAGAACTGACAATAAAAAATGGAAGGCCATGTCCCCTGTAGAAGAAACTTTACTTACCGAAAATACGATCAATGATATCAAAATTGACTTAAATATCACGCATTCTAGTAGTATGAAAAATAGTCGTATGGGGAGAAGTAACTAAAGGAAAAGGCAGCTGATTTAACAGCTGCCTTTTCCTTGCTAACGGGTAGATTATTCTAAAAGTTATACGCTTATCCGATAATGTGAATTGTATGATAAAATTATTAGATTAAAGCATCTTAACAACGAAAGGTGAAAACGAAATGAATATAATAATCGACCAAATTGGTAACTCTAAAGTCGCAATGGTAGATAGCACTGACATCATAATACACGTTGTTCAAGATGCATTGGATTTAATGGCTTCTATTAGTTACAACAACAATGGATGCAATAAAATTATGATATACAAATCGAACATAACTGAGGATTTCTTCGATCTAAAAACAAGAATTGCAGGTGATGTACTTCAAAAATATGCGAATTACAATGTTAAGCTCGCTATTATTGGAGATTTTGATGAGTATAACAGCAAGAGTTTGAAGGATTTTATTTATGAGTGTAACAATGGGAAGCAAGTATTCTTCTTAAAAGATAAACAGGATGCACTTTATGCTCTTCACAGTATCAATTAATTTCTATTATAAGGGGAAGAGTTATGTCAAACAACGTAAAACAGAGAAGAATAATTTTAGATTTAGCTGTTACTTTAGATGGTTTGATTGAAGGGAAAAATGGAGAAGTTGATTGGTGCATAATGGAACCAGAAATGGATTTCACTAATTTCTTGAATCAAATTGATACTATATTTTATGGTAGAAAAAGTTACGATTTATGGGGAAAATATGTCCCGAATGCTGAAGACTCTGATAGCGACAAAGAAATATGGGAAATGGTACATAGTAAAGAGAAATATGTGATTTCCAAAACACATGTAGGGACTGATACTGGAGCAATCGTTATTAATAAGAATATTGTTGAAGAAGTAAATATGTTGAAGAATACGCCTGGTAAAGACATCTGGCTGTATGGCGGAGCAAGTCTCATTACAACTTTTATTAATTTAGGTCTAGTTGATGAATTTAGATTATCTATACACCCCGTTATTTTGGGAGAAGGAAAACCGATGTTTATTAATATAAAGCAGAGGTTGAATTTGAAATTGGTTAATAAAAGATTATTCTCATCTGGCGTTGTCCAACTAATCTATAATAATGAAGTAAGTTAGTTAAACAAAACTTATAAAAATCATTTTAATCAGGAGGAATAACACGTAAATATTAGAGAACGAATGTGCGAAGAGAAGGTGGCATCTTTGCTCTACCGGTTGTAATCGAGGATGATGTTTGGATTGGAAGTGGTGTAATAGTACTCCCTGGTGTTACAATTGGAAAAGGCAGCGTTATCGGAGTTGGAAGTATTGTAACTAAGGATATACCTGCAAACGTAATTGCTGTAGGAAACCCATTAGAGCACGACAGACAATATTATTATAAAGACATGCGAATCGATCAGGTTCAATGGTGAGAGGGGTATATTCAAATGGATATCAAAGCACAACTTCACAATGGCAGTTTATACCTGCCTGGAGATGAGCAATTGGCTAAAGAGCAAACTAAATGTTTAGAAAAGCTTTATGACTTTAACAAGACACGGCCAATGGAATATGACAAAAGAACAATTCTACTTAAAGATATGTTCGCTGATATTGGAGAGGGATGTTATATAGAGCCACCACTTCATTCAAATTGGGGTGGCAAGCATGTTCACTTTGGTAAAAACATATATGCTAATTTCAATTTGACATTGGTAGATGATACACACATCTACGTTGGTGATTACACAATGTTTGGTCCAAATGTGACTGTAGCTACAGCAGGGCATCCAATCTTGCCTGAACTTCGTGAACAAGCTTATCAATATAACGCACCTGTATCTATTGGGAGAAACTGCTGGATTGGAGCTGGTGCAATATTACTCCCAGGTGTTACTATCGGTGATAATACAGTGATAGGAGCAGGGAGCGTAGTTACAAAAGATATTCCATCCAATGTAGTAGCAGTTGGTAATCCATGTAAGGTGCTTCGAGAGATAAATGAGCATGATAAAAAGTATTATTTTAAGAATCGAGAAATCAACCTTTAATTAATTATTTTAGAAAAAGAAAAGTAGCTACTTTATGTAGCTACTTTTCTTTTTAAATCGAACTAAGTCGTACCTAGTCATTTCTCCTTATCGTGTTATACTAATTAGAATTCTAGATGAAAAATAGGAAGCACAGGATAAAGTGAAGATCAGTTAGCTAGATCAACAAAGAGAAGAGATTTTTCAAATATCGGAGAGTGGAATTAATGGAAATCAAAATCGATGATTTGACCGGAAATAAAATAATTGAATTGGTCAGTGAGCACTTACATAGCATGTTCGAACAATCCCCGCCGGAGAGTGTACACGCTTTAGGCTTGGATCAATTAAAGTCACCAGATATTACTTTCTGGAGTGCTTGGGAAAACGGAGAACTCTTAGGATGTGGCGCTCTTAAAGATCTTGGTAACTATCATGGTGAACTCAAATCAATGCGTACATCTACAAAACATCTTAGAAAGGGAGTCGCATCTAAATTACTTGCTCATATCATCGAGGAAGCAAGCCAACTAGGATATCGCCGCTTGAGCTTAGAAACGGGTTCTATAGAAGGATTCACAGCGGCCAGAAAGTTATACGAGCAATTCGACTTTGAATATTGTAATCCTTTTGGGGATTACCATGAAGATCCCAACAGTGTATTTATGACAAAAGAAATTACAAACTAGGATCTAATTAGTCGTTCTCATAGTAAGGGGTTATTAATTTGCATATAAGAGAGGATTTAAAATTACGTCGGCTGTATCATCAAGAAATACCTGAGGTGCTAGTTTTAATGAAGGACGTCATTTCACGTTTACCTTTCCAGGATCAATTTGCTATGGATGAAGAGAATTATTTCTTAGAAATTATAAATGGAAAGGGAGAGATTTACGGTGCTTTTAATCATGAACAATTAGTCGCATATTCCGTATTGGCATTTCCCGGAAAGAGCAAGAGTAATCTCGGAATTGACTTAGCAATACCAGATCAAGATTTAGCATTTGTTGCAGTTCTCGATTCAACTGTTGTCCATGAATCTGTTCGTGGACAAGGCTTGCAAAGAATGTTTCATGAGATTAGGGAAGAACGTGCTAAAGAAAGTGGTTGTAATTACTTGTATTCAACTGTGCATCCTGAGAACCATGCCAGCGTTAAAAACTTAGAATCTGCTGGGTTTACTCTTCAGTTTACACGTCCGATGTATGGAGGGAAAATCAGACATTGTTATGCAAACGACTAAAATAAGAGTGTGCTTACAATAGAGTAGGCACCAACCACATAGGAGGATTAATAATGTTATTGAAAGAAAAAAAGATTGTTATTATGGGTGTAGCGAATGAGAGAAGTATTGCATGGGGCATTGCAAAATCCCTTCATCAACAAGGAGCAGAATTAATATTTACATACCGCAAAGAGCGATCTCTAGAAAGACTTGAAAAGCTTCTAAGTGATAATAATATTTCACCTTTGTATACTGTATCCTGCGATGTTCTTGATGATAACAGTATAAGATCTGCTTTTATGGAAATCGAAAATGTTGCTGGGCAAATACATGGAGTTGTACATTCTGTCGCTTTTGCAGAAAAAGATGAATTACAAGGGGAGTATGTTGATACAACTAGAGATGGATATATGTTAGCACAAAGTTCAAGTTCATATTCGCTAGTTGCTGTAGCAAGAGAATCCAAAAGACTTATGCTTGAGGGCGGAAGCATTGTGACTCAGTCCTATATTGGAGCTGAACGTGTCGTAAAAAACTATAACGTTATGGGTGTAGCAAAAGCTGCATTAGAAGCAAGTGTTAGATACTTAGCAGAAGATTTGGGTAAATATGGGATCAGAGTCAATGCAGTTTCTGCAGGTCCAATTCGCACATTATCAGCAAAAGGTGTTTCTAGTTTTAATGACATCATGTCCACGATAGAAGATAGAGCTCCGCTCAGACGAAATATTGACCAAGACGAAGTAGGGGATGCAACGATGTTTCTCATTAGTAACCTTTCAAGAGGTATTACAGGTGAAGTATTACATGTCGATGCTGGATATCATATATTAGGAATGTAATACTGTAATAACGCTACGGCTACGGCTACGCCCTAGTTGGAAGAAGTATTAATAAAGATACATATACACCAACAAAATACCCCCACCTAAGATAAAAAAGATCATGGGTGGGGGTATTTCATATTTCTAATGATGCATTATTTTATGTAACGACCATTAGTTTGGAAATTGTAATTTGATTAATTCCTTGTCATCAACTTCTAAAGTTCTTAATAGAATAATCATCTAGACATTGGTTTTCATAAGGGAGGGAGTTAATATGTTTTCTATTAGAAAACGCCAAATTACACCACTCCAAACGATTCGCAAGGAATTAAAGAAAAAAATGAAACACTCCACTTCTGTTTCAAAAAAGCTAACTTCTTCAGAGCAAGAGCTTTTGAATCAAATTCAACGTAAGACCCAAGCGCATAACCTAAATAATGTAACCCGAACGAAGGCCTATCTCGAGTTTTATCTTCGCCATCCTGAAATCCACTGGGCATTTTTAGGTCATATGGTATCACGGAACGGCGGATGGAATATGACCGATCTCAGGGGAGAGTTTCTAACTAAACTACTCTCTCGCAAGGAGCGGGAATCGTTTTTTCATTTTTTAGAACGCGGAAACTGGCTGGTTTTTCAAGATATATACCCACAGTTTCTGCTTTACGGTGAGAGTTTAGCTCAAAATAGACCCCTGTTTTATCTACTCCCTCAACTAAATGTTTCAATGTTTATGGAAACTGTTTGGAACTATTTTTGGAGAGTTCGAGATTCCTATATTCTTTGTATAGCGTTAGTCATTAATGAGCAAAGTTATCTGGAACAAAGGGTCGTTCAAAATCCTAATAATCAAAAAGAAATATTCAACAAAATTGGATTTCAACTTCAGAGCTGGTTGCCAATTAATCAAATTATTATCCCTTATGAAGGAAATAATTTAAAGGGACAGACTCTTCAAAAATTTCAATCTCTACATGAGCGAATATTACTTGGTAAAAAGTTGTATTCCGTTTTATTTAAAAATTCGGATTTTCACAGACATGCTCTAGATTGGGCAAAATATCATCCACATACTGGCTCAAGGAAAGATTATTGGCCGCACTTATTCAATGATGTAAATGAAAGTGTACCAGGAAATACTTTTCCATTAAGGTTAAAATCGTGTCAACTTCGTAAAGGAGCAAGAAGAATTTACAGTCCAAAACTTGAATATTGTTGGAAAAATGTTAACCATCCGGAAGCTGAAGCGGGGGATTGGTTTCAAGATATAAGCGTGGTTGATTATTTAGAAGATGATCTAGATACGATGGACGGAGATATTAAGAAAGACTACTGTAAAACATTGGAGCTACTTGAGGTTGCCGCACTAGCAAAAAACACGATTAACTCTTTTTAACAAAGATAACTGATTATTTTAATTTGAATAACAGATATGAGATTATATATGGTGAAAAAAAATGCCGGTGACCTTAATTAGGTGACTGGCATTTTCATATTATTGTTAAGGCATTTTGCTCTCATCCATGTACAGCAGGTTCCATCGGTGACCGTCCAGGTCGGCAAATCCTGCGCCGTACATCCAGCCGTCAATTTCACTCGGCTTGCCAAAGATGCTTCCTCCAGCAAACTCTACTTTTTGAACAAAGGCGTCTACTTCTTCTCTGCTATCAGCTCCAATGGAAAATATTACTTCTGCGCTATGGGAAGTATCTGCGGTTTTTGATCCTGTAAATTTCTCAAACACCGCATCCGGGAATAGCAGAATCATTGTTTGACCTATGACAAGCTTTGCTCTCTCGTTACCAACGCTCTCCGCATAGAATCCAATCTCATTGAAAAAGGAAGTAGATCTCTCAACATCTTTGACCGGCAGGTTAATCCAAATCTCCTGTGACATGGCTGTTGCCTCCTGAAATATATTTCCAACTAATCCTACTATACACCAGAAGTGAATCTAATAAAAGAAATCGAGAATTCCTATCAAGAGACATTAAATAGTCAATAGGAGAAGGCTTCCAAAGCAATGGGCTGGCAGCCTTTTCATCTAACTGGCAGTTTAGCATAACTTTCCATGTTTGGAAACATAATTGTTTCTTAATCGTAGTATTAATAACCCCAAGCGTGATATGAGATGTTATTAATTTAGAATAAATTTTATAAATGAGGCGAAAACTTTGTCATCAATTTTACTCATGATTTTCTCAATTAATTTTGCTCTCCTACTTTTGCATGAAATGGATGCGATAAGAGCTAAAGAATGGAAAATGTTCGTAATCCTAAAAGATATGGAAGATGAGCGTGCATTCAAAATATTTACTATTCTTCATTTGCCACTCTATACTTTATTATTATATTCATTTGTTAGTCATCAACTTATAGCTTTCGTAATTATAGATGTGTTTTTAATAATTCACTCAATCGCTCATTTTTTCTTTGAGAAGCATCAAAATAATAATTTCAAGAATTTATTCTCAAGATTAATTATTTATCCAATGGGCTTATTGGGGATGTTACATCTAATTGGATTAATCTATTTTTAATGAATCTTTCTAACCTTCGGAAATTTCTATCATGATGCTTTTTTAGAAGAGGAACTTCCTGACAAAAACTAACAATCAAAGTATATAGTCAAAGAACTTTGAACTAAGGGAGAACGTTGTTTTACGTAATAAATTATGAAATTCTGTATAAATGTTTACTCTATATTTTTGCATCCATATTAAAGCGATGTGTTCCCATGGTATTATATGATTTAGTTCGCTAAGATACGATCATACTTATAATAGTCGATATTATATCTTTTTTTGGATTAGATAAAATCGAATTGATCATGTCAAGCGAGTAAATATATAGAACACGAGGAGCAGAGAATATGAAGATATCAGCTTTATTACGCGAACCCAAACAACGTAAATTGTTGTTTAGCGCGGGGCTAAGCTGGCTGTTTGACGCTATGGAGGTTGGGATGATTTCCTTCATCGTTACTGCACTAGCTGTTGAATGGCATTTGGGTGCACAGCAGGTAGGACTAGTCATGGCTATTAATTCGATCGGTATGGCGGTGGGAGCTGCGATATCAGGGTTACTTGCTGATCGGTTTGGACGAAGATCGATTCTAATTTGGACATTGCTTATTTTCTCCATTGCAAGTGGATTATCAGCATTGGCAACGAGTTTTGTCGTACTATGTGTACTACGTTTCATAGCTGGATTCGGCCTTGGCGGTGAGTTGCCCGTCGCTACTACGCTTGTATCAGAGTCAGTACCTATAAAAGATAGAGGACGCGCGGTCGTTCTACTTGAAAGTTTTTGGGCGTTTGGTTGGATTGCTGCTGCACTGGTCGCTTATTTTGTTATTCCTGAATATGGATGGCGTATGGCTTTTGTAATCGGTACATTACCAGCTTTCTATGCGATATATCTAAGGAGAGCCATTCAAGATTCACCAACCTTTAATAAACAGCATAGTCAAAAGATTACTTTTAAAGCTAGAGTGGCCTCTGTCTGGTCCGTAAAACATCGTAAGTCGACCATTACATTGTGGATCTTATGGTTTACGGTAGTATTTTCGTATTATGGTATGTTCCTGTGGCTGCCATCTATTATGCTACTAAAAGGTTTTGATCTCGTTACAAGCTTCCAGTATATATTGATCATGACACTGGCACAAATTCCAGGTTATTTTACCGCGGCATACTTTATTGAGAAATTCGGTCGTAAATTCGTTCTTGTTGTTTATTTGCTGCTAACTGCCTTAAGTGCGGTATGGTTTGGAAATGCGGAGACGGAAGGAATATTAATCGCGTCTGGAATCTGTCTATCCTTCTTCAACCTAGGGGCATGGGGTGGCATGTATGCTTACTCGCCAGAGCTTTATCCTTCGACAGTACGAGCAACTGGTGTTGGACTTGCTGCATCTTTTGGAAGAATTGGTGGCGTTATCGGTCCATTTCTGGTTGGTATGTTAGTTTCGCGAGAAGTAGCAATTACCACTTTGTTTATGATGTTTTTTATTACAATCGTAATCGGAGCACTAACTGTGCTGTTTTTCGGCAAAGAAACAAAGGGTATCGACCCTGATAGAGACGCTGCAGAAGATATAGCTTAGTTGTCTTCACATAGTAGGAAAGCAGGCTAAGAATGAGAATCAATAAATACATAAGTGAAACTGGATATTGTTCAAGGCGACAAACTGATCGATTAATTGCAGCTAAAAGAATTACGATAAATGGTGTTACATGTGAGGCAGGGGCTGATGTAGAGCCGAGTGATATTGTACTTATTGATGGAGCTCCGATACCTAGTAAGGCGGAGCCAGTCTATCTTGCACTCAATAAACCAATTGGGATTACTTGCACGGCATCAAAAGAAGTGGAAGGAAACATTATCGACTTTGTAAATTATCCTACTCGGATTTTTGCTATCGGCAGATTGGATAAAGCATCAGAGGGTCTAATTCTATTAACGAACGATGGAGATATTGTCAATAAAATGATGCGTTCAGAGAATGGTCATGAAAAAGAATATATTGTGACAGTGGACAAGCCAATCACTCAATCATTTATAGATGAGATGTCAAGAGGTGTACATATTTTGGGAGTGACGACTAAGCCCTGTGATGTTTTTCGAATAAATGACTATGAGTTCCGAATTATTTTGACACAAGGTCTAAATCTTCAAATAAGGAGAATGTGCAAAGCGCTAGGATATAGAGTGGAGAGACTCGAGCGAGTTCGGATTATGAATATTACGATTGAAGGATTAGATAGAGGGAAGTGGAGAGAATTAGCAGACGATGAATTAATTGCACTCTTCGCTCTATTACAATAAACGCTATTAGTTAAATATTGACTGACAATAAACGGCTGCTGAAGTAGCCGTTTTTTTTTGATCTTAATAAACATTAAGAGTGAGTAATTTTTCTTTATTGAAACTTATCTAAGCACTTGCCCATTATTGTGGTATATAGAAAAATATGTAATTTAGTGTAAATTAACGAAAACAGTGACAGTATACAACATTTTAAGACACTGAATCGTCTATATAATAGTAGAAGATCGTCTCATTGTGCATCTACTATAAATAATGGGTAGGGAGTAATGTATGAATACACGAGTAAATCAACAGATGAGTCAACTGAAACAGATGAGGAAACGTAGAAAAAGAACAGTATTCTTCTCTGTCGTGTGCGTGGTTGCTATAGCGAGTTTTTTGTTAATTCGATATGATAATTCAATTGTTCAAGCGCCTGAAGAAAGACCTGTTCCTTCTGTTCAACCTACAGAATTGCCGACAACGGAAGTGCCGAACACAGAACCACCTACAACAGATATTCCAGTTACGGAATCACCTGTTCAATCGAATAAACCTGAAGTAACGGCAAAACCTGAGGCGACAGCAAAACCTAAGCCCACAGCAAAACCTGAGGCAACTCCAAAGCCTAGTCCTGATTCATCTGAGATTGCAGTGATTGCTAAGCCATCCAGTATTGGAGTATTGGTAAACAAGCAGAATAAGCTGCCTGATGATTATAATCCTGCTGATTTGGTATATCCGGATGTTGCATTTATATTCAATGAAAAAATCGACAAACGTAAGATGCGCAAGGAAGCAGCTGGCGCGTTAGAAGAGATGTTTGCCGCAGCTAAGAAAGATAGTATTCATCTGGCGGGTGTATCTGCCTACAGGTCCCATGCCACTCAGACCGCATTGTTTGAACGTTATGTCAAAAAAGATGGCTTAGAAAAGGCAAGAACTTATAGTGCATATCCAGGTACGAGTGAGCATGAAACAGGTCTCTCAATTGATGTCTCTGGTAGTGATGGTAAATGTGCGGCTGAGGATTGCTTCGGAGATACAGATGAAGCCGTGTGGTTGGAGAAGCATGCTCCGGAATATGGATACATTATTCGTTATCCAAAGGGACAAGATGCGATAACAGGCTATAAATATGAACCATGGCATATTCGTTATGTAGGAAAGGAGATCGCGCAAGAGATCGCGGATCAAGGAATTACACTTGAGGAGTATTATGGTGCCATTCCGGTTTCGAAGTAACTAAAAAATTTACAATCACGCTATTATGTACTCCAAATATTAGGAAGGAACTAGAATAATGAATAAGAGAGTTAAAAAAATTTCCATAGTAGCGATAGTGCTAGTCTTGATAGCATCAGGAGCTATTGCATTCCGTAAACCTTTGGCTGTGCTTGCTTTTAATATATTTCTATCAGATCGGGTCGTGAACACGTTGGAAGAGATGTCATATAAACCGCTGGAAGGGGAGGGCGATGTAACATATACGAAAGCAGAAACGATGAGCCCTTTTTCTGTATTACTATTAGGTACAGATCAACGTAAAAATGAAACAGCGCGTTCAGATACCATGATTTATGCGGTGATAAGACCTAAAGAATCGAAGGTATTATTAGTTTCAATTCCACGAGATACCTATACAGAAATTATAGGAAAAGGCAAGAAGGATAAGATCAATCATGCCTTCGCTTTTGGCGGACAACGGATGGCGAAAGATACCATGGAGGCTCTTCTCGACCATACGTTAGACTACTATGCTTCGATTAATTTTGTAGGATTAAGGGATGCAGTGGATGAGCTCGGAGGTGTGGAACTTCCGATTGAGAAAGATATCGTCAATAAAGGCAGAGACCATGAGAAATTCACGATTAAAGCAAATCAGTCTATTTATAACGGTACAGATGCTTTAAATTATGTGAGATATCGTGAGGATAGTGATTTCAATCGTACGAAGAGACAACAGGTCTTCTTAAATCAGGTAGCTAAAAAGATGATGAATCTAAAGCAAATCGTTAAGATTCCACAATTACTTGATATAATGGGATCAAACCTACAGACGGACATGCAACCTAAGTTCATCATTGATCTGAGCAAACAATTACTAACCAGCAGCAAAGTTCAAATTAAAAGTTACACGGTTATGGGTGAGAGCATGCGATTGAACGGTATTTCCTATAACCGTGTGAATGAAGAAGATCTTAAATTTGCTCAAGATCTAATTGATAATTGGATGGACAACACCATTCCAACAGATCAGTTACTGATGCCAGAAGATCAGCATAAAGCAGAGTAAGTTACTTTGAACAAGTAGCCCTGCGCGAAGACGAAAGTCTCCCTTGTAAAGGACAATTATCAAAACAATTTAGTGAATAAGTATTTTATCTAAGAACGGACACCAATATGAGTGTTCGTTTTTTTAGTAAATCAGAAGATTAGTCTTAATTAAAGTCATTCACGATCTTTTCAATTGAATGACATCAGGTTCTAGTCAAAAACGGCAAAGATATTATGTTCCTATCATACTTGTTCAAAAAATTTTAATAAAGGGAAATACCGTCTTCTAGAAGGTGGACAATCGTCTAATCACGTCTTTTTTCAGACATATTTATTAGAACATGAAAACAAGTGTTCTGTTTGTGCCCGCCATAAACGTATTCCAACAATGCCCTTATATTTGAGGGAATCTACCTTTCAGCAGATTCTTTCTAAATGGATAAATTAGATTTGATAAACTTGGGGAGTGGATTAATTCTCATCATGACTTTTTTTCTTATTCGGAGTTGTAATCCGCATCTTCAACGCATACACATGGATACTACCCAATTTTATAGGAGGTGAAATATTTTCGGGGAATTATGAGCAAACGATTGCACTTAAACACATCACCATAAAATCTCATGTATAGAAAATCGTCAACTATAGAATAAAGGTTATTGATTAGACTTTAATTGGACTTAAGTAGGCTTGGTAACATATGGTCGTTTGCGCTAACGTTTGCACAAATAACAACTTTTTTTTGCTTTTTTGGTTATTTCTAAGGAAATCAGATTTATCGGCAATTCACTTTGGGAAGGTGGGGAAATAATGAATACAAATTTTAAACCGATCTACGAATGGTTTCAAGATAGGGTCATTCAAAGCCCTGATTCAAGATGTCTCGAATACGGAGAAATAGTTTTTACTTATAGAGAAATCAATGAAAGTGCAAACCAGCTTGCCCGTTATTTAAAGAGAAATGGGGCAGGTGCAGAAACACTGATAGGTATCTTTCAAGAGCGTTCACCGCAGCTTATTATTTCAATTCTTGCTGTATTGAAGTCGGGAGCTGCATATGTGCCGATCTCAACCACCTATCCTGATGAACGAATCGCGAACATTGTGAATGAAGCGAACTTCAAGATGATTCTAACTGCCTCTTCTTACCTTCAGAAAATAACAACGATAATGGAAATAAATCCAATGTCATCAGTAAAATTACTGGATCTCCACAATGAGTGGTCGCACGTTGAGATAGAGTCTAAGGAAAATATACCTAGTCTCAATTCTCCTAACGACCTTGCTTATATGATATACACTTCAGGTTCTACAGGGAAGCCTAAAGGTGTCATGATCGAGCATAGAGGAATTCCTAATCTGGTTCTGGAGCAAATCGAAAAATTTCAATTAAACGAAAATGACAGAGTACTTCAATATGCTTCTATTTCCTTCGATGCTTCTGTCTCTGAAATCTTTACAACGCTTGTTGCGGGGGCAACACTCGTTCTAGTACCTGAGGATGGCTTATCTATTGGCGCAGGACTTCACCAAATTCTAAAGGAGCAACGGATTTCCGTAGTCACTTTAGTACCTTCTGTCTTGAATGGTTTGCCGCATGAAGAGCTTCCTCATCTAAAGACATTGGTGACTGCAGGTGAAGCTTGTACGAAGAAATTAATTCATTATTGGGCGCCAAAGCTGAATTTCTTGAATGCTTATGGTCCAACCGAAACGACGGTCTGCGCCACGATACATGCATGTGATGCAGCAGATGAAATAATTTCGTTAGGTGCTCCTATTGCAGGAACTGCTGTCTATCTCCTAAATAACCAGTTGCAACCTGTAGCAATTGGTGAGTCAGGTATGCTCTACATCTCAAGTATGGGAGTTGCACGGGGATACTTCAACGAAGCAGAATTGAGTGCGAGTCATTTTATAGATAACCCCTTCAATGAGGGTATTAGCGATAAACTGTATCGCACGGGAGATATCTGTCTACAGGTAGCAGATGGCGTAATCGAATGGATCGGTAGAAACGATCAGCAAGTTAAGGTATCCGGAATTCGCATTGAATTAGGTGAGCTAGAATATGCGTTACGTGAATACGTAGATATTCAGGAAGCAGTAGTTACTTATGATTTTGAGCAGAATACGATTGGCGCTTATTTGAGATCGGCCACTTCGATTAAGCCCAACATTAGTCAAATTCGAAACTATCTGCTAACCAAGTTCCCCACGTATATGGTTCCGACCCGTTTCCTATTCGTTGACGAGTTTGCACTGCTAACTAGTGGTAAAATTGATCGCAATAACCTCCCACCTCTGGAGGATGTCAGACCAGATATTGATATTGCATATGTAGCACCAAGTACTTTTATGGAGAAAGAACTTTCGCAAATATGGGCTGAGGTCTTAAAGCTCGATAAGGTAGGAATTCATGATAATTTTTTCGAATTAGGCGGACAATCGTTAATGGCTACACAGATCGTTTCACGTATCCGATCGGTTCTCGGTATGGAAGTACCGTTGCATATTATTTTTAGTGCCAAGCCAACGATAGAGCAAACTGCAATAACGCTAGAAGAATATCAGCTAGAAAGGATGGATTCAATGGAACTTGAGTTGTTGTTAGCCGAGTTAGAGAACGAGGAGGAGCTCGTATGAAAATACTTCTGGTACAGTCCATGGAATATCTCTATCCGTGGGGTGGTGCACATAAAGCAAATCGAATATTGATGGAGGGACTGGCCGAAAGAGGGCATGAGTGTAGGGTGATTACGCCATCGTTAGGCATTGTTGGTTATGAGGAGTTTCTGGCAACAAAAATTAGAGACAATGACTTTGAGGTACTCGAGGACATACCAGATGAGTTGTTCGTAATCCGTAGGAAAGGGGTTACAGCTTACACAGTTAAGAAGATGTTTCAAGTATTTCCGTTTATTAAGAGAAGTATTGATGCGTTTAAGCCGGATATTACTATTGTATCTGAGGATAATACGCACTTGCTACTTGAGACGGTATTGGAAACCGAATCCAGAACGGTTTTCTTCGCTCATAGCCAAGCAACAATACCGTTTGGTCCGGAATGCTTTCATGAAGACCGATCCAAGATTTCGTTATATAAGAAACTAAATGGTATCATCTCGGTCAGTGAATATTTAAAGGGTTATTTTCTCACCCATGCAGGTCTAGATTCTACGGTCATTTACTTTCCTTCCTATGGTCCCGGACCATTTCCTTATTTGGCCGATTTCGACAACAAATATATAACGGTTATTAATCCTTCGGCTATAAAGGGACTCTCGATTTTCATCGGATTGGCTCGGCAAATGCCTCACCTGCAATTTGCGGCCGTTCCCACCTGGGCTACAATGGATGAAGAGATTGAGGAGATGAGAAGTGTATCCAATATTACAATCATTAAGCCTGCTGAGAATATTAACGATATCTATAAGCAGACCAAAGTGTTTCTCATGCCTTCATTGTGGGGGGAATCATTCGGACAAGTCATTTTTGAAGCTATGCTCCGTGGTATACCGGTCATTGCAAGCCATGTAGGCGGTATACCTGAGGCTAAGCTACATTTGGATCATATCCTGCCTGTCAATCCTATTAAACAATATATCCAAGAAAAAGTACTCACCAGTTCCATTCCTATCCCCGTCATTCCAGAGCAGAATTTGGAGACTTGGATCGAAGCCTTGAACCAATTGACCTCGGATGAAGAGCATTATTACAGACTATCGCAAGACTCCTACCATAAATCTGCTACGTTTCACGCTACTTTAAGTATTGCTTCCTTCGAGACCTACTTACAACATGTAATCAATACAACGACCCAACCTCTAGACGATCTACCTACTGACCCTAGCACCCAAACCTCAGGCCGCGATAAGAATAACGTATTAAAGCGGATCAATACGCTTTCTCCCGAGAAACGTCAGCAGTTATTAGCAGTTCTCCAGGAAAGAAGGTAAGTCTTTGAGTAAACTATTAGATCGAATTAGCAAGCTCCCCGCAGAGAAGCGTCAGCAATTGCTTGATAAAATCAAAGATAAGACCGCTCAGAATCAATTGCCGAATCGTACGATTTCGCCGTTAGCACGAGAAAGTCATACCAATGAATTTCCGTTATCGTTCTCCCAACAACGACTTTGGTTTATGTATCAATGGGAGCCTGATAGCCCATCGTACAATATCCCTTGTGTATTCGAAATTCCGGTAAAATTAAATGTTCCCTTGTTAGAACAATCCGTCAATGTACTCCTGCAGAGACATGAAATTTTACGTACGACTTATAAAATAGTACAGGAAGAAGAGACCGTTCAGGTTATTCATCCGTTCTCACCTATACACATGAAGGTATCCGATCTTAGTAGTCTGTCTGAGAAAGATAAGAAGAGTCAGATGCAGACCTATATTAAACAGAAATCTATGATACCGTTTAAGCTTGAGAGTGAACTCCCAATTAAGGCGTATTTACTGACCCTGAATACACAAGAACACTATTTATTCCTAAATATTCATCATATTGCTTGTGACGGCTGGTCAATCGGGATCATCATGAATGAAATACAACAGTCTTATAAGGCACTTAGTCGTAATCTACCCTTAGAACTGCCACCGATACCCGTTCAATATGCCGACTATGCTTCTTGGCAAAAAAGCTTCATGGTGGATGAGGTGTTGAACTACCATCAGAGCTATTGGCTCAATAAATTTCAAGGGGAGCTCCCAGTACTCGAGCTACCTGTCGATAAGCCTCGGCCACCCGTGAAGAGCTCTAACGGATCACATATGATACAACCCTTGCCCGACGGGTTCTATCATCGACTACAACAATGGTGCAAAGAGGAAGAAGTGACCATTTATACATTGACGCTCGCTACCTATGCTGTATTGCTGTATCGCTATACTGGCCAGACCGATATCATTATCGGATCTCCCGTTGCTAATCGAGGTAGGGAAGAAATCGAGCAAAATGTTGGTTTTTTTGTAAACACGCTTCCGATTCGAGTTCATCTAACCGAGACATCAACGTTTAGGGAAACCGTTAAGCAAATCAAACACATTTCCCTAGAAGCGCAAGAGCATCAAGATTTCCCTTTAGATAAGTTAATTGAACTACTTCCGATTGAAAGGGATTTGAGTCATAGCCCACTGTTTCAGGTCATGTTTATATTACAGAACATGCACGTGGGATGGAGTGATGATTCGGAAGAGTTCCCATTACTTTTCGACAATTCTACTCATACAAACAGCTCTAAATTCGATATGACCTTCTCCGTTAACGCACATAATGTAGAAGTAGAGTACAGTACTGATTTATTTCATGAAGCTACGATAAGGAGGATGCTGGAGCATTACTTCAATTTGCTAGATCGTGCATGTGCCGATCCTGATCAGGGTATCTCCTTTATTAACCTCATGTCAGTAGAAGAGACCCAGCAATTAATTATCGATGAGAATAAGATGGATGTACATTATGACAGTGACTTTCATCTAGTACAACGTATAGAGGCTCAAGCCGCAAAGTTACCTCATCATCCTGCCTTAGTATTTGAAGATATGATCTACACTTACGAGGATATGAATCAGCGTGCCAACCGTCTCGCTCATTATTTACGGTCACAAGGGATCGGACCTGAACAGGTCGTTGGTATTTTTATTGAACGGTCTGCTGATTTTGTTATCGCTATGCTAGCTGTATTGAAAGCCGGGGGTGCGTTTGTTCCTCTCGATCCTGCCTATCCTAAGGAACGTTTGACGTACATGATTAAACAGTCGGGTATGAAGATTCTTCTAACGCAGAGCAAGCTATCAGGGGACCTCCAGCTTGAACAATTAGATATTGCTTTGTTCGAACTTGATCAGACTACACAGAGACAACTGTTAGAACAGCTTAGTGATGATAATCCAGTGATGGTTACGGAATCTGCGAATCTCATGTATATTGTGTTCACCTCCGGTACGACTGGCACTCCCAAAGGGGTCGCGGTTGAACTTCAACATTTCCACAATTATATTCAAGGACTGATTAAGCATCTAAATATTCAGGCGTCATTAAGTTATGCTATGGCATCAACTTTTGCGGCAGATCTCGGTACAACCAATGTATTCGGAGCTTTATGTACTGGGGGCACATTACATGTCTTATCCTATGATCTGTCCTGTGATCCTGATGGTGTTGCTGAGTATTTCAGGGTAAACCGAATTGATGTAATGAAGGTTGTGCCCAGTCATTTTGAAGTGCTGATGGAAGCCGCTCAACCTGAATATGTGATTCCGGATAAAATATTAATGCTTGCAGGTGAAGGCTTAAGTTGGGAAACTGTTCGGAAAATTAACAGACTACGTCCAGATGTGAGGATAGAGAATCATTACGGACCCACGGAAACGACCGTATCGGCATTCGCTTATCCGATTAAGGGAGATTTATATGCACACCCCTACAACACAGTGCCGATAGGGTTTCCTTTTGGGAATGTACAACGTTATATTCTGGATACTCGCTTACAACCTGTTCCTATGGGTGTGCCAGGTGAATTATTTATTGGTGGGGCTGGTGTAGCTAGGGGCTATATCGGTAATCAAGAACTTACCGATACAAGATTCGTTCCGAACCCTTTTGTAGAGGAAGAAGATGTGCGGTTGTATAGAACCGGAGATCGTGTTCGCTATATGCCTAATGGTGCGGTTGACATCATAGGACGTATGGATCGTCAGATTAAGATACGAGGTTATCGAATTGAGCTTGGGGAGATTGAATCTGTCATTACTTCATTCCCATTCGTAACAGATGCTATCGTTTTATTGAAGGAAGTAGGTAATGAGGAGAAGAAAATCGTTGCTTATGCTGTGTTCGATCTAGCAGAACAGATCGACAGTCCGCACGTTGAGCTGAAGAAGAAGCTTAAAGATAAATTGCCAGAGTATATGATCCCAGCCCATATCATCCCGATGGATTCTCTTCCGTTAAATTCGAATGGTAAGGTAGATGTGAACCTACTTGCATCGATGGACATCGAAATGAAGGTAGCAGATCCTAATGCAGCAAAGCCTGAAACGGCAACTGAAATAAGAATTTGGGAAGTATGGAAAGACATATTGGGCGTCGAAACGATCGGAGTCGATGACAATTTCTTCGAATTGGGCGGAGAGTCATTCAAAGCGCTGAAGGTTGTAAGGCGATTAGGTGATTGGATTAGTATTATGGACTTTTTCAAACAACCAACAATTCGTTCCTTGGCGGAATACATCGATCAGGGGAGAGCTTCTGATCATCATTTACTCCATAAATTAACAACACATCAAGCTCAGCATGTACGGGTATTGTCCTTGGTGTGTATACCCTACGCCGGGGGAAGTGCGATTACTTATCAACCTCTCGCCGCACAAATGCCCAACCATATTGAATTGTATGCGATGGATCTGCCTGGTCATGATTACAGTCGTAAGGATGACGCTTTACTTCCGATCGTGGAGGTCGCACGTTTGTGTGTGGAACAGATTAAACAAGTGATTAAAGGACCGATCGCTCTATACGGACACTGTGTGGGAGGGGCGTTAACGATTGAGATCGCTAGACAGTTGGATAACGAGAATTATCCGTTGAAAAACGTATTTCTGGGGGGGACTTTCCCGATCGCCCGAATTCCTGGTCGTTTCTTCGATTTCTATTCCAAGCTATTCCCATCTGACCGCAGCATGTCCAATAAATCTTATCATGCATTCCTGAAGGCGTTAGGTGGATTTACGGAAGTAGAAGATCAGGAAGAGAGAGATTTCATGATACGTTGCTTGCGACATGATGCGAGAGAGAGCGAGAATTACTATACGTCTGCTTATGCTGATCAACAATTGAAGAAATTAAGTTGTCCTATTACATGCATCATTGGCGAGAAAGACAAAGCAACCGAGCTTTATGAGGAACGGTACCAGGAATGGGAGTATTTCAGTGAACGGGTTGACCTTGTCGTCATCCCTCGATCGGGACATTACTTTATTAAGCATCAGGCAGATCAATTGAGTGCTTGGATCAGTGATCGGCTTAAAGTAACAGATCGTTCGGATAATTGCATAGAGGAGTTGACACCGCCGCAGAAACGAGTAGCAGTTCCGAACTTGAAAATTTTCTTTATCGTTATAGTAGGCCAATTAATGTCGATCTTAGGATCTGGACTAACAGGTATTGCTATTGGAGTATGGGTATTTTCACAAACGGGATCTGTGGCGGATTTTGCAGCGATCTCATCTGCATCTTTAATTCCAGGTATACTTATTTTGCCTATCGCTGGTGCTATCGTTGACCGATATAATCGGCGACTCGTCATGTTATACAGTGATGTGATGATGGCAATACCTATTATTGTGCTTGCGATTCTCATGGCTACAAATTCTCTAGAAGTATGGCATATTTACGTAACATCAGCTGTGGGTTCCATCGCTCGTTCTTTCCACAGACCAGCATTCATGGCAGCTATTGCTCAAATTATTCCGAAGCAATATTTGGGTCATGCAAATGGTCTTGTTCAGCTAGCTACTTCGACGAGTGAGATGATTGCCCCCCTTGCAGGTGTAGCGCTGTATAGCATGATCGGTATGACTAACATATTTATACTCGATTTCTTTAGTTTTCTGATCGCTATATCTACACTGGCTATCGTAAGATTTCCCAATACGTTATTCTATCGAAGAGTGGAGTCATTCACTAAGGAAGTGTTAATGGGCTGGAAATTTATAATTAGAAGACCAGGTATGCTATATATGATTGCATTTTTCTTTGTAGGAAATGTTCTATTTGGTTTGGCAACTGTACTCATTCAACCCCTTATACTTTCATTCGGATCAGCGACAGATCTTGCAACGGTTACGATGATAGGTGCCATCGGAGCTATGGTAGGCGGGCTCTTGATGAGTGTCTGGGGTGGTACAAAACGTATGGCTACAGGCATGGTTGGTTTTGTTATTATAGAAGGTTTGTCTATGATTATTGCCGGACTACGCCCCGATGTCTTCCTTACTGCCATAGGGATTTTCGGCATCTGGTTCTCCGTTACACTTGTAAATACGCACTGGCAATCCCTCATCCAGTCCAAAGTTGGATTAGAACTTCAAGGAAGGGTATTAGCAACCAATCAGATGATTGCTATGTCTAGTATGCCGATTGGCTATTTAATAGCTGGGCTACTCGCTGATTCGGTATTCGGTACAGCGATGAATCAAGGAGGTGCGCTTGCTAGTACCCTTGGACCCATTCTAGGTGTGGGACCCGGCAGGGGTATTGGCGTACTGATTATCTGCGTAGGTGTTCTTGTTATGATCTGGTCGATCATCGGATTTAATTTCAAGCCACTACGTTATATGGAGGACCACTTAGATGATGCTATTCCAGATTCAATCATGGGGGATATAGATTCCTTACAAGAAAGACTTGATAAGCATGTTAAGAAAAAAGTTATCTCAAGTAGCAGTGTTCGTCAAAGTTCTGTTTAATGAAAGCGGATATTACTATTTTGTTGTATTCATTGATGCTCATATTAGTTTCTCCGATTCTTTTTGAAGAATTAATGTAGAAGGACGTAAAACCAATACAAAATGAGTTCAGTCTAGTATTGACTGAACTCATTTTGCATAATAGCCATCTAATATTAACCTAAGGTATTTTGTTAGCAATTAGCTCCCATACATCTTCAAACGTCTCCTTATAAAACTCGTTATCCCAACGGTCTGCAAAGTATGGATTATGGAAATATACAAATGCTGTAATAATAGCAGGTCCTGATTTTTTTAATCCACTAATGGATTCTGCTTTTTGCGCTAATTTCTTTAGATGATCTTTGACGAGGATTTGTGTACTTTCTAAATAATCCGTATATAACCGAAACATACTTTTGTTCTCATGATAAAGTTTTTTCTTTGTTGTAGCGAGAAGCCAGAGCCAATCGTGAAGTGCTACTGTTGAACTTATATTTAATGGGGCTTCCCATTCTAATAAATGTTTAGAAGTAATTTCTAACCACCGAAGTGCAAGTTGCTGCAATAAGTCTTCTTTATTTTTGTAATGTTTATAAAATGCGGCATGTGTAACTCCAAGTTCTTTTGCAATATCAGAAAGAGTAGTTTTTTGTACTCCTTTTTTCATAATAATTTCTTCTGTAGTAGAAAAGATATTTTCTTTTGTAAGTATTGCCATTGTGTTACCCCCTAATTTTTCTAATTTTCATTATACAGGATGCACCACTAAGTTACAAAATATTGACTTTGTAACTTAGTGGTGCAATAATAGTTTTGTGAAGTTACATTTTTTGATTTTTGTAACTATTTGCACTTTTTAATAACAAAGGAGAGATATCATGACAAATATATTATCTGAAACAGATGATTTGCGAGTTGCACTTGTTACAGGAGGTTCTGGAGGTATTGGACAAGCCATAGTAAAAAAATTAGCCGAAAATGGATTTGCTGTTGCTGTGCATTATTCTGGAAATAAGTTAAAGGCAGATACCTTAGTGGATGAAATTGTACAGCAAGGTGGAAAAGCAATTAGTATAGGTGGAGATGTTGCAGATGAGCATGTTATGAATGAAGCTTTTGATATAATAGAAGATAAATTTGGTGGTATCGATGTCGTAATAAATACAGCAGGTATTATGCTACTTAGCTCTATTGCAGAGATGAACTTAGATGATTTAGATAAAATGTACCGCACAAATATACGTGGTTCTTTTATCATATCCCAACAAGCGGCGCGACGTGTTCGCAAGGGTGGAGCAATCATCAATTTTTCTACTTCTGTTACTCGCACGAATTTCCCGAAATATGGTGCTTATGTTGCTAGTAAATCTGCGGTTGAATCAATGACAATGATATTGGCTCGCGAATTGCGTGGAAAAGATATCACAGTTAATACTGTGGCTCCAGGTCCAACTGCGACACCATTATTTTTAGATGGAAAAGATAAACAAACAATCGATAATCTTTCTAAAGCATCACCACTAGAACGTCTAGGTACACCAGAAGACATTGCCGACACAGTAATATATTTAGCAACTTCAGGACGTTGGATTAATGGACAGGTTATATTCTCAAATGGCGGCCTTGCATGATTAAACGAAATGACACTCCCGCGATAATACCGTGAGAGTGTCATTTGCATTACTTTAGTTTTTAGTGATGGCTATGCCCTTCAGAGATTACTGGAATATCAGTTTGTTGCTGTTCAAGCTGGGCTAATTGCTCCAAAGCTTCTGAACCAATCGCTAATCTTTTAGAAGGCATAACTTCCATATCAGAAGATAATACATGGACCTGTATAACATAAAGACCTTCGGAGGTGAATTCGTGATCGACTTCATAAACACCAGATGTCTGCTGAGTAGCTTGCAGTGTAATAGCCTTATCGGGTGATTCCTCCTGCCATATCTTGAATGATGCTTCTTCTGCCTGATCAAACGGTTGATTATTATTTTGTACGGTTACCGATAGAGTCGTAACTTTATTCAGTTCTATATCTGAAGGTAATTGGAGATCAACAGTCAAATGAGGAATTAATCCATTCTCATCTGTGTTATCTACATTAGCTGTACATGCACTTAATATAAAAACCAATAAAAGCAGCATTGACAAGGATGACCGACGATTAAACAAATGATTCATAATTTCACCTTTTCTACGAAGAAAACCAATTCCTTAGCGGATTGATTCTACGAATAATTAATAAGTCAAGTAACAAAACAATTAGTATAGACAAGCCAACAAGCGGCATGAGTACTCCACAGATTAACATGATAATTAATATTCCCAAAGTTACTTTCTTATTTTTGGGCTGAGAAGGAGCCCCAAGCTTGCCTTCAGGTTTTCTCTTTTTCCACATCATATATGAGCTAATTGCTACCAATATTAGGCCTATGCAAGCGATTAATCCTAGAAGTTGATTGGCTAATCCAAACAATTTCCCTTCATGAAAAGCAATGCCTAACGAAATCGCTTTGGCCATAATACCATAATCTGCATAACGTACGTCGGTTAGAATTGCACCACTATATTGATCGATATGTAGTGTTGCATTTTTACCAGGCTTGATATGAGCGGTGGAGAGTGTGTACACACCAGTTTCCCCTTGTGGTAATGTTATGGTATAAGGCAATAATACGTTATGTTTTGCTGCAGTATTGACGATGTTATCAATGTCTAATGGCAAATAGTCACTACTTGCTGAGATTGGAACAGGAAGATTCTGGGTAGCCCAAGGCAAATCTTCAGCAAGATCTTTCGCTACTTTAATCGATTCTGGTTTATCTCCGAAGCTATAAGCATAGGGGGGAGTATTTGTATTTGTTGAATTTGCTAAACTATCAATCTTTCCGCCTAGTACACCAGACCACGGTAAACCAGTCGCAATCACAATCACAAGAAGTAAAGATAACCAGAAAGCTGGAACCGCATGAAGGTCTCGCCAAAATATCCGACTACCTGGCTTGCTTAATCTAGGTAAAATCGTTCCCCATATAGAAGCTTTATTGCGAGGCAACCACAGAAATAATCCTGTAATGAGCAAGATAATAGCCCAGCAAGCAGCAAGCTCGACGAGTCTATTTGCCCAAGTACCGCCAATTACAAGTTCACTGTGCATTTTTTTGAAAAAAGCAGAGAAGGTTTCATCACTGTTCATAATTCCGAGAATGTTTCCTGTATATGGATCAGCATACATAATCCTCGGGGTTCCATTGTTGGTGACGGACATTGTAATCGTAGCTTCGGGTAAGTCACTAAGTGTTATTGATGAAATTGTTGTTCCAGGATAGGCAAGTGTAGTTTTCTCCATAATCTTTGATGGTGATAATGCAGAATCACCGACCTCTCGGACAGTCAGCATATCCTTGTACAGATAGCCTTCAATCTGCGGTTTAAATAAATATACTCCGCCACTGAAAGCCAGAATGATTAAAAATGGGGCAAAGATGATCCCTGCGTAGAAATGCCATCTCCACATAGATTGATAAATCGCTTGACGTAAACTAGATCTGGTTGGCTTCCGCTTACTAGCAAGTGAATCCTTCGAACTTACATTAGGTGCAGCACTCATTAATTTCGACTCCGTTCCTGAAATAATTACTACTGATTTATTATAAATACCCCCTAAAGAAGATTGAATGACTCTAAGTAGCTATTTATTGCTCCATTTCAGAATAAATGGGGTTATAAGAATTAATCGCGATGTGGATAGATTAATAAGACGAGATATAGAAATAACTAATTCCATACTAATTTATATGGTAATTAAACTAGTACAATATATTGTAGTTAATAAAGTAATATGGATTAATACCATCTAACTACGATCCTGAAAAGCGCCTAACAAAAGGTTGATCTCCAAAGGAGAAGGTCAACCTTTTGATTTGTTTTACAACATAAGGGAGGATTCGATAAACGATTTATTCATGTTTTGTTAACAATATATAATGTAAAAAATTGTTGACCACACCATATTATTGAATTATCTTATTAGTGTTGGTTAAGGTGGATTTAGTTCTGTATTAATATTAAAAGGAGATAATGTATATGAAAAAAATAACGATGACATTTGGGATATTAATACTATTAGTTACACTTACAGCATGTAATATAAAGAATAGTAGCTATACAGTCCTTGACGGAAAAGAATATAAATATAAATTAGAATTAACTGGCACATTGCCTAACGCTTCTCAAGAATCAAAATATACTATTTTAACGAATGACAACACATTGACCTTTGAAAAGGTAGCAAAGAGTATTTATAGCAGCAATAGTAAAGACAGTGATGGAATCGATTATTACCTATTGTTAAATGAGTAATCGCTGAATGACAAATTATGTGAAATGTCGGAGGACAAGAACTTATATGGTTAGCCGATAATGGATAAGAACATGTAGTAAACTCACTGAAATACAATTAGAAATATCAATAATCACCTTAATAACTATGAATAGGAGGCTACAAACATTTATCTCCCAAAGTTTATTATTTTTACACTAACCTTCTTAATTCTTCTTTTAGCTGGATGTTCAAATGAACAGCTAACCGAACAAGACAAAGCTACTTACATCCAGGAAAACAACCTTAATTCAAGTTATCAAATCCAAAAAAACGGGCATTATTACTTTATCTTAGAAACAGAAGACAACGTTCAATTTTATGTGTTATATGGTAAAGATAATGGTGGTAATCTCACCTCACACACAACACTTACTAAAAATGATCATGGTATTTATTACGGAGGTAGTTACCCCGGTTCTACTGCACTATACATTACAAATAAGAACCTATTGGAGCAAGCAACAACATTTATATTAAAGATCGATAGTACTAGTATGGAATACTCATTTAATGAAAAATATTATATTCTTGAACATGAGAATATTATGAAGCATAGCCATTCATTAGAGTTTTTTGATGTAGACGGTAAGTTGCTCTATAAGGATGAAGTACTGCTTAATTTTTCAGATGCATAGTGATCTGAACTTAACTCCGAATTGTAGCTACTATTAAAAGTGCACGATTCGGTTTTCTTTCATAACTTAACGAAGAAAAGCCTGATAACTCTGGCTTTTCTTTTTTATGTAGGCACATTTGTGTCACTAAAAAATGCACAAATGTGCCTGCATAATCGTGTTTTGAAATCTAGAATTGCAAGACAGGCTAGAGTTCAATAATTCACTTGACATTATACCCTATAGGGTATAATGTGTATTCAGGTATTATATTATTAAAAATATTTTAAATTATAGAATAAGGAGATGTGGCGTATGGCGAAAAAAATATTAATCATTGGTGGAGTTGCAGGAGGGGCATCTGCAGCAGCACGTATTCGTCGGATCGATGAAACGGCAGAAATCATTATGTTTGAAAAAGGGCCTCACGTTTCATTTTCTAATTGTTCACTACCATTTCATTTGAGTGGAATTGTAGAAGATAGCAGCAAGCTCGTACTTATGAATCCGGATAGCTTTGAATCAAAATATAATATAGAAGCTCGAGTGCAACAAGAAGTCATTTTGATTAATCGTATGGACAAAACGATTACCGTTCAGCATCTAGCTACCGGTGAAATTTACGAAGAAAGCTATGATCATCTAATTTTATCACCTGGGGCACGTCCAATTGTACCGAATTTAGATGGGGTCCAACTGCCACATGTGTTTACAGTACGAAACGTTGTGGATATAGAGCGTTTGAATGAATATATACAAAAAAGTCACATTGAAAACATAGCAGTCATTGGTGGAGGTTTTATAGGTGTAGAAGTAGCAGAGAATCTACGAATTGCAGGTCGCAACGTATCTTTAGTTGAATTCGCAGACCAAATAATGATGCCGTTCGATTATGATATGGTGCAAATCTTACATAAAGAAATGATTGATAAAGGGATAGAACTCATTGTTAGTGATGGACTAAAGAGAATAACAGAGGGCTATGTTGAGTTACATTCTGGTAAACAAGTACAGGCACAAGTAGTTGTGCTTGCTATAGGTGTTCGTCCAGAAACCAGCCTAGCAGAAGAAGCTGGACTTGAATTGGGTGAGCTCGGAGGAATAAAAGTCAATGCTAACTATGTGACAAGTGATCCCTCTATATATGCAGTAGGTGATGCTATTGAGGTGTATCATCAATTGCTTCGAAAACCGACAAGGCTTGCGCTTGCAGGTCCAGCTCAACGTCAAGCACGAGCTGCAGCAGATCATCTATATGGTATTCCACACCAAAATAAAGGAGTCATAGGCTCATCAAGTATTCAAATTTTTGATTTAGTATGTGCTTCTACAGGAATCAATGAAAAAACAGCAAGACAAGCTGGTATTGCAGTAGATAGTGTCTATATTATTGCTCCTGATAAAGTAGGTCTTATGCCAAATAGTAATCCACTTCATTTTAAATTAGTGTTTGAAATACCTACGGGGAGAATACTTGGAGCACAAGCCATCGGAAAAGGAAATGCTGACAAACGCATCGACGTTATTGCAACGATGATCACGATGGGTGGGACACTAGAAGATTTGAAAGAGCTAGAGTTAACGTACTCTCCTATGTTCAGTACAGCAAAAGATGTTGTTAATTTGGCTGCACTAGTTGCTTTAAATGTACTGTACGATCGGTTTGAGCAAATTCATGTTTCAGAGGTTCGTGAATTAGTTGAAAACAATGCGGTATTTATTGATGTTCGTGAAAAGCAAGAATTTGCTAATGGACATTTAAGAAATGCGAAAAACATTCCATTAAGTGAACTTCGCGATCGAATCAATGAAATCCCATCGGATGTTCCGGTATATGTTCACTGTCGCTCCTCACAAAGAAGCTATAACGCAGTAATGGCTTTAAGAAATAATGGATACAAAAATGTTATTAATGTTTCAGGCTCTTTCCTTGGGATTTGTTTGTATGAGTATTTCAATGATACTACTACCGGGCGTAAACCAATTGTGACAAAATACAACTTTAAGTAAAATAATTGTTGACTTTATACCCCTATGGGTATATTATGAGTTTGTAAGGAAAATAACAAATCTCATTGAAGAAGGGAGTATGTGTATGACATACGATAGTAAAGTCATAAATCGTGTCAAACGTATGGAAGGTCAATTAAGAGGCATTTTACGTATGATGGAGGTAGGAGAAAATTGTAAAGAAGTCATTACACAACTTTCTGCTGTAAGATCAGGTTTAGATCGTACGATTGGGGTCATTGTTAGTGAGAATCTAGTAGAATGCGTGAAAAATGCGGAAGGCGATCAATCAAAAATGAATGAGTCCATCCAAGAAGCAGTCAATCTACTTGTTAAAAGCCGATAATCTTCGGCTTTATATTTTTAATAAAATTATACCCCTACCGGTATGGGTAAAAGGAGAATGAAATGGAAAAGAAAAGAACGACGATTGTATTATTCAGTGGGGACTATGATAAGGCGATGGCTGCTTATATTATTGCCAATGGTGCTGCGGCTTATGATCATGAGGTTACCATCTTCCACACTTTCTGGGGAATTAATGCAGTGCGTAAACAAGCTCCAGTTGAAGTGAAAAAGGGATTTTTAGAAAAAATGTTTGGTAAGATGATGCCACGTGGTGCTGAAAAGCTAGGTCTTTCCAATATGCAAATGCTTGGTATGGGTCCGAAGATGATAAAGCATGTCATGAAGAAACATAATGCCTTGTCATTAACACAGCTTATTGAAATGGCACAGGAGCAAGATATTAAGTTAATAACTTGTACGATGACGATGGATTTATTAGGCTTACAAAAAGATGAGTTATTAGATGGTGTTCATTATGCAGGAGTAGCAGCTTATCTTGCTGACGCAGAAAATGGTAATGTCAATCTATTTATCTAATAAGTCATTGCTTCCGAATAGACTTTTTGTATTGTAGAAGTCTATCAAGAAGTAACTAAAAGTTTTAGGAGGAGAAATATGGAGGCGGCAATTGTTATTGGTATCCTCATTTTATTTATCATTTGGCGCAAGTTACCAACAAAAGGTGTGAAGGTGATTTCAGCCCATGAGCTGAAGACGATGTTAACTGACAAAAATAAAGTATTTATCGATGTTCGAACTCCAGGTGAATACAATGGTCGTCATATTGCTCAGTTCAAAAATCTTCCACTCGGTTCTGACTTGTCAAAGGTACCTACAGGTAAGGAAATCGTCGTCATTTGCCAAAGTGGAATGCGAAGCAATCAAGCATGTAAACAATTAAAGAAATTAGGATATGATAAGGTCACTAACGTTCGTGGTGGCATGAATGCATGGAGAGGATGATAACAATGAAAGAGATTACCGTTCAAGAAGTTCAACAAAGCATAGAACACGGTAAAAAGCTAAATCTAATTGATGTTCGTGAGGTGGCTGAAGTACAAGAAGGTCACATTGCTGGAGCGATGAATATTCCGTTAGGCTTACTCGAGTTTCGATTACATGAGCTAGATAAAAACACACCATATATTATCATATGTCGTTCAGGTGGACGCAGTGGTCAAGCTACTGAATTTTTAACTTACCAAGGCTATGACGCTACCAATATGGTCGGTGGTATGTTGGCCTTTGAAGGTAAAGTTGAACAGTAAAAAAATTTACAGAAAATAATACACCATAGGGTATTAGGAGGGTTTAAAAATGGCAGTTAAAGCAGATGTTATGTTAGATGCAAAAGGGCTAGCTTGTCCAATGCCTATCGTAAAAACGAAAAAAGCAATGAACGAATTAGAAGAAGGTCAAATCTTAGAGGTACAAGCAACAGATAAAGGATCAAAAGCCGATCTTGCAGCTTGGTCAGAAACAGTTGGTCATCAATACATTGGTACAACAGAAGATGGTGATGTGTTATATCATTACATTCGTAAATGTTCAAATGACACCATGGTAGAAAAGACACATGAGCAGACTATCGATAATCAAGAGATTGTTTCGCGTGCTGCAAATGGTGGATTTATTCTAGATGTACGTGAAGAGGCGGAATATGCATTTGGGCATATCGAAGGTGCAAAATCAATACCAATGGGTGAACTAGAATCACGCATGAATGAGCTAGATAAAAATCAAGAAATTTATGTCATTTGTCGTACTGGCAAACGTAGTGATCTTGTTGCACAAAAACTTGCGAACCATGGGTTTAATAAAGTGTATAACGTCTTACCAGGTATGACAAACTGGAATGGCGAATTAACAAAATCGATTTAATATATGGAGGGTACATCATGTCAAACAAAGTAGCAATTATCGCAAGTAACGGTGGTCTGTTCGATGCATATAAAGTTTTTAACATTGCAACAGCAGCAGCAGCTTCTGAAAAAGAAGTAGCTATTTTCTTTACATTTGAAGGATTAAATTTAATTCATAAGCAAGGTATGCATGGACTTCCTATGCCAGCAGGAAAAGAATTTATGGCAGAAGGATTTGCAAAAGCTAATATTCCAGCGATTCCTCAATTGGTTGAAATGGCACAAGAGTTGGGTGTGAAATTTATTGCATGCCAAATGACTATGGATGTTATGAGTCTGACTAAGGATGACTTTGTAGAAGGAATTGAAGTTGGAGGAGCTGTTACATTCCTTGAATTTGCCAAAGATGCTGCTCCAACCTTAACTTTTTAGACAATAAGCAAAAAATGTAGTGAGAGAGCTAATTCTCTCACTAAAAAAATAATAAAAATATACCTATGGGGGTAATTAGGAATGACAGTAACGAAATGGACAGCAGCTGATGTTGCTCGTAAAGTAATTGACAATCAATCATTATTCATTTTGGATGTACGTAATGCAGATGCATTTGAAGACTGGAAAATTGAAGGTCATCAATTCGACTATGTAAATATTCCTTATTTTGAATTATTAGATGGTGTTGAGGGAATATTACCTCAACTTCCAAAGGACAAAGATATATTAGTTGTCTGTGCTAAAGAAGGTTCCTCGATCATGGTGGCTGATATGTTGAGTGAAGCTGATGCGACCCTATCTGTAAGCTATTTAGTAGGTGGCATGAAATCTTGGAGCAGTTATTTAGAGCCAATAAAAGTAGCTGATCTTTCTGGCAACGGTGAATTATATCAATTTGTTCGATTAGGAAAAGGATGTCTTTCCTATATGGTGATTTCTGAGGGTGAGGCAGCACTCATTGATGCGGTAAGATTTACTGAAGTATTCACAAGCTTTGCCAAAGAGAAAAATGTGGAAATTAAACACGTATTTGATACGCATCTACATGCCGATCATATTTCAGGTGGACGCTCTATTGCAGAGGCTACAGGTGCAACATACTACTTGCCTTCGAAGGATGCGGCAGAAGTGGTATTCGATTATACACCACTTGAGGATGGATTAACCGTTCAAATAGGTGCATCTAACATTGATGTAGGTGCACTTTACTCACCGGGTCATACGATTGGGTCAACTTCATTTGTAGTAGACGGTAAGTATCTATTAACAGGTGATATTCTATTCATCGATTCGATTGGTCGTCCTGACTTAGCAGGTCTTGCGGAGGATTGGGTAGGCGATCTTCGTGAAACATTATATCGTCGCTATAGAGAGCTTGCAGAGGACTTAATTGTTCTACCCGCACATTTTATGATCATCGATGAATTGAATGAAGACGGTACTGTTGCCAAACGTTTAGGTGATTTACTCGCTGAAAATCATGGTTTGAATATTGAAGATGAGCTTGAATTCCGCAGTATAGTTACTGATCATTTACCACCACAACCGAATGCTTATCAACAAATACGTCAAGTGAATATGGGGAAAATCACTCCAGATCATGATGAACAAACCGAAATGGAAATTGGTCCAAACCGTTGTGCAGTACGTTAATTGATTTATATGAAATAAATAACATCCAAAAAACGAAATGAGGTTATTCATAATGAAAATAGAAAAAGTTGTAGACGCAAAAGGACTGGCATGTCCTATGCCAATTGTTAGAACAAAAAAGGCAATGGATACTGTTGCTTCGGGTGAAATCGTAGAGATTCATGCGACTGATAAAGGTGCATGTGCAGATTTTCCAGCGTGGGCAAATGCAGGTGGACATACCATTATAGAACAAACAGAAGAAGCTGGCGTATTTAAATTCTATATTAAAAAAGCTTAATGTCATTCATTTGGCGGGTTTTCGATCATCGAAGCCCGCCATCGTTATTAGAAAGAAGGGAAAAGTATGGATATCACATTTATTGTCGTAATATTTTTAATTGGTTTTATCGGTTCTTTCGTATCAGGAATGCTTGGGGTTGGTGGATCAATTATAAAATACCCCATGCTCTTATATATCCCGCCACTATTTGGACTAGCAGCCTTTACAGCCCATCAGGTTTCAGGTATTAGTGCTGTACAAGTATTGTTTGCCTCGATAGCGGGCGTCTGGGCTTATCGTAAAGGTGGCTACCTCAATAAGTCACTAATTATCTACATGGGTGGATCTATATTACTCGGAAGCTTTATTGGTAGCTTTGGCTCGTCGTATTTATCAGAGCAGTCTGTAAATGTTGTATATGGAATACTAGCTACAATAGCAGCTATTATGATGTTTGTACCAAAAAAACAAATCGATGATATTCCATTAGATAAAGTTACTTTTAATAAAACGATAGCAGTAGTACTGGCGCTCATTGTTGGTGTAGGGTCAGGCATTGTTGGAGCTGCAGGTGGATTTCTATTAGTTCCCATTATGCTTGTTGTACTTAAAATCCCAACGCGAATGACCATTGCTACGAGTTTAGCTATTACATTTATCTCCTCAATCGGGGGAAGTGTTGGTAAATTAATGACTGGGCAAGTTGATTACTTACCAGCAATTATTATGATTATTGCAAGTCTTCTTGCAGCACCACTTGGAGCAAAAGTCGGCAAAACATTGAATACGAAAGCTTTACAAGCCATTTTAGCAGTATTGATTTTGGCAACGGCTATTAAAATATGGATTGACTTAATCTAATTTATGTCATAACTATAATTATAATCTTCAGTATGAATAATTGATGCCCTACTTCATTTTTTGAGGTAGGGCATCTTCTTAATTATATACATTCCACTTATTTCTTCTAACATATGGGTAAAGCAATAAGCTCAACACACTATAGCCTATTTTGCAATCATTTACTTAGGCACTGCATAGGTTATAAGGTAAGCAATAAAATCATGAGGGAGAATAAATAATATGTACTGTCATACATGTTATCATTATCGAAATTCTTTTATTGATCAATCATGGGTTAATTGGATTCATACCTATTATAATTATAGCCAAAACAGTTTGCATCCTTATATTAGAAGCATAAAGTTAACTGATTATGGACCAAGACCATTTGTAGTTAATATTGACCAAGCCGCTAAGCAAAACAATAATTATCGTACCGCTTTATGGACAGGAGAGAATCTTCAGTTGACCCTTATGAGTATTAATGTTGGAGAAGACATTGGTTTAGAAGTTCATCCCACAACTGATCAATTCATCCGAATCGAAGAAGGACAGGGACTTGTTCAAATGGGGGATAGTAAAGATGAATTAAATTTTCAAGAGATGGCTTATGATGACTATGCGATCATGATACCTGCTGGCAAATGGCATAATGTAACAAATACAGGTAATACACCACTTAAAATATACGTAATCTATGCACCGCCTAAGCATCCATTTGGTACTGTTCACGAAACGAAAGCAATAGCCCAATTGACTCATGAATAACAAGTGAGGCTCTATCAATAACTTATGAAGTGCAATAAATGCTGATTATCAGAAAGTTGATGATCAGCATTTATTTTTTTTACCCAATCCAAGTTATATACAACAACATATCATAGGTATACGGAGGTGTTACACGTTGGCTTTTATTTTAATCAAAAAAAAGAATAATAGCATGAAATGCTGTACATGTCAGCAATCAAAAAAACTTCCTTATCGTAGTTCATGTAAGAAGAAACTGAGGAAATATAAACCATATAGGAAACATAATAAAATAACCCAGTGTAAAAAAAGAACTCATTGTTGTTGTAATAGGGATATCTCATGCAAAAAAAATAATCAGAAGAAACACAAGAAGTGTTGTAGAAGAGGATTTACTGGCAAAAGAGGCCCTCGGGGGTATAGAGGAGAAAAAGGTGCTACTGGAGCGACTGGCGTTACTGGAACAACTGGAGCAATTGGAGCAACCGGCGCTACTGGCGCAACCGGAGCGATTGGCGTTACTGGAACAACTGGCGCAACCGGCGCTACCGGCGCTACCGGCGCTACTGGCGCAACCGGCGCTACTGGTGTTACTGGCGCAACCGGCGCTACTGGCGTTACTGGAGCGACCGGCGTTACTGGAATAACTGGGGCAGCTGGCGCGACTGGCGCAACCGGCCCAACTGGCGTTACTGGAACAACTGGAGCAATTGGAGCAATTGGAGCAACCGGCGTTACTGGCGCTACTGGCGCTACTGGAGCGACTGGCGTTACTGGAGCGACCGGCGTTACTGGAATAACTGGGGCAGCTGGCGCGACGGGCGCAACCGGCCCAACTGGCGCTACTGGCGCGACTGGCGTTACTGGTACAACTGGAGCAATTGGAGCAACCGGCCCAACTGGAGTTACTGGCGCTGATGGTGCAACCGGCGTTACTGGCGCAACCGGAGCGATTGGCGTTACTGGAACAACTGGAGCAACCGGCGTTACCGGCGCAACTGGCGTTACTGGAGCGACTGGCGTTACTGGCGCAACCGGCGCAACCGGGGCGACCGGCGTTACCGGCCCAACTGGAGCGACTGGCGTTACTGGTACAACTGGCGCGACTGGCGTTACCGGCGCAACTGGAGCTGATGGTGCAACCGGTGCAACTGGCGCGACCGGCGTTACTGGAGCGACTGGCGTTACTGGAGCGACTGGCGCAACCGGCGCAACTGGAGCGACTGGTGTTACTGGAGCAACTGGCGCTACTGGAGCAGATGGAGCAGATGGAGCAACCGGAGCGACCGGAACAGCTGGGGCGACGGGTAATGGTTCACCATTTATTGAAACCTTAAAATTGGGAGATATAGATACATTTATCGATTTTAATGCTGGGAGTGGAAATAACCAAGCCATTGGAGCTCTTGCCTTTAATGGGCAAGATTCAACGATTAGTAGGCTTGCAACCTATGTTACACAAACCAGTATTAACACTGGTACTTTTCAGATGGCAGTATTACAACCCATCAGTATGACTATATCTACAGTTATTGCTGTAACTACTGTATCAAACAGTTTGACAGCAGGTTTATTTATATTACCGTTAACTGCACCTGTTACTCTTTCGGGTAACTTAGTATATTATTTCGTTGTGTATAATCAAGTAAATGGGACATCAGTAGGTGGTCGAAATACTGGTTCTGCCTCAGTATCTGATGCCTTTCCAATCAATTTTAGAGCTCAAAATCTCACAGGGATTACGGTTGGTGACCTCATAAACACAAGTGATGTAAGTTTAGAGTTATCTCCATGGGTTGCAGGCTTAGTTTAATAAATATTTTAACCGAGGGCTAATATCGTTGTTTAGTGAATAATACTGTAAACAAAATCTTAAATCAAAAAAGCTTTATGAATATGAATGTAGAATATTGGGATGGTTTTCATATAAAATCATCTCTTTCTTCGTCTTTTTCATCTTTAAGAGGAGCGTCTGTCAGTGTCTAGACGGTGCGGTCCAAGTGGTGGGGGAGGTATATCCTAAAGAGATCCAGTTTTGTAGCGAATAAGTGACGAAAGTCTAATCTTAATGAATGCATTAATTAAAAAATACGCAAAAGGCTACTAAACGTTGAACTGACTCATCGATGTTATGGATTCAGTATAGAAGATATGTGACTGGAGTGCAGCAGAGAAGGTGGAGCTAAAGTTACCAGTAACACATCAATGGTTCTGATTTTGCAGCCCAAAACAATAAAGCAGGGACGATTATAAGTTAGGTGTTGATTTCGGATCTCGTAGCAGCATCAATATTGTTGCTAGCCTTACAGTGGATATTTACAAGAACTAGTGTGTCTAACATAACAAATTCATCACAATAATAAATTAAAACATAGAAGTGAATAAAGAATTGGTAATAACAAACTTATTAGTTTGAGGAAAAAACAATTTATGAAATAGCCCCAACAATTACACAAAAGTCGGAGGACAACAACATATATAGATAACAATTCGCGCCCAGCGCAGGTTTTTTATTTAACCATACAAGTCCTTGTCCTGAGTAAAAGACAAGAACTTGTAAGGTTAACCGAAAATAGACAAGAACATATATCGTTAGCCGATTTGTGAAGAATAAGGATCAGAAAATAAAGGGGAAGACCGTGTTCCTCAAACAATGCTTGGTGACAAGCGAACTCTTTTCCGCAATCAATGGTAGCTGTAAGCATAAGCAAAGTTAGTTCTTCTAGAACCATAGCGATAGCTTTTTATATCGATAAAGTTGTACGCTCAGACATTTCAACAGCATAGTAGTAGCGTGCTTTCTCTCGATAAAAGTAGCTAAGCAGCCTCAATTCATGTACTACTCCAAGTAAAATAATTAAACATCGATAATTAAAATTTTAGATTTCTTCATCGTTTCCACACAATTTTTGTGTAGTGTAAGAGAGTATCAAAAATGAAGTGGAGGGTTCAGAGGATGAAAGGTAAATATAAGCTTTTACTTGCGATGGGTATACTTAGCCTTGTGGTTGCAGGTTGTTCAAGTAGTAATGACGTATTATCTGGTGAACTCGTGCTGACGAAGCAAATGTCAATTGTGGATGGTAAGGAGTTCACTATTACTGCACAAGCAAGCAATTTGAAGGTGTCGGATCAGCTCACCTTGCCTGTTTGGACATTTAATAATTCCGTACCCGGTCCAGAGATTCGTGTTAAAGTTGGTGATACCGTCAAGATCAATTTAAAGAATGAGCTCGAAGATCCTGTCTCGATTCATTGGCATGGTTACCCTGTTCCTAACGATATGGATGGGATTCCAGGCGTAACACAGGATGCTGTAGTGGCAGGCAAGTCCTTTACGTATGAGTTCAAAGCTACGATTCCAGGCACGTACTGGTATCATTCTCACCAAGATAGTGTGAATCAGTTGGATAAGGGGCTCTATGGTTCGCTAATCGTGGAAGATCCGAAGGATAGCTATGATCGTGATTACACGTTAATGATGGATGAGTGGATGAGTTCAGGCAGTGTGGATATGAAAACTAATGAAAGTGATTCAGGTGAGTCCGATAACAATATGGCAGGCATGGATCATAGCAATATGGATATGGGCGAAATGAGTGGCATGGACCACAGCCAAATGGACATGGGTGGTATGGAAGGCATGGAAGGTCACGACATGAGCATGTATGATGTGTATACTATGAATGGCAAGACAGGTGAAGCGATAGATAAACTAGTCGTAAAAGAGGGAGAGAAAGTTCGCCTTCGCCTCATCAATGCAGGCTATCTGACGCATACGATGCATCTACATGGGCATGAATTCAAAATCATAGCATCCGATGGTCAGCCCGTGAATAGTCCAGCGGTGATCACCGATCAAGGCATTGCTATTGCACCTGGAGAGCGCTACGACATTGAATTTACGGCAAATAATCCTGGAACATGGTTACTTGAAGAGCATGGATCTGATGAGCGTGTGAAAAACATGAGAGCGGTTATTCAATACGAGGGTGTCACGGATCAAGCGGTAGCTTCGAATACTTCCGAGGAATTGCCACAGTTCGACCTTATGAAATATGGAAAGCAAGCAAAGACCAAATTTTCAGTGAATCAAGCCTATGACCAAGATGTGTTGATGAATCTGAATACCGAGATGAAGGACGGCAAAATGGTTTACACCATAAATGGGAAGGTATTCCCTGATACCGAAACCATAAAAGTGGATAAAGGCGAAAAGGTGAAAGTCACCTTTGTAAATCAATCCAAAACCGATGATCACCCGATGCATTTACACGGTCACTTCTTCCAAGTATTAAGCAAGAATGGCAAATCGCTAGATGGAGCACCCGTAATCAAGGATACCCTGAATGTAAGACCAGGTGAAACCTTTATTATCGCGTTCGAGGCGGACAATCCAGGCGATTGGATGTTCCACTGCCACGACTTGCACCATGCTTCTGCTGGAATGGTCACTGATGTGATGTACAATGGTTATAAGAATGGCTACACCCCAGATCCACATGTAGGTAATAAACCTGAATAAAACAGAAACTCCTGAGGTCTAGCAATCTGCAGGAGTTTTTTTGAAGATTTAAAGTCGTAATAACTTGGTGCTGATGGCTACAATAACGGTGCTTAACGACATCAAAATTGTACCGACCGCGGAATTTAGTACGATGCCAATCGGATACAAGATATCTGCAGCAAGAGGGATCGCAACGATGTTGTAGCCTGTAGCCCACCAAAGGTTCTCCATCAATGGAATGGTTAATTGCACTGATGTGCCCACTCATGAAGTTATCGTTGTTCTGCTTGATAATGAAAGGAAGTAAGCTGGATTCGGGTGAGCAAGAATAGAAAATGAAGATGGAAATGGATATGCTTAAAGAACAAAAAAATGCGATGCAAGACTTATTGGAACAGCTTAAACAAAAGCAAAACCTTTCTCGCTAAGTCCGTATTCTTGAAAGGAATAATTGAATCGTATATATTGAAGATAGTACTGCAGTAAAGAAGGTGAAGTCATGGCAAAAATTAACGTATTAGTAGTGGATGACGAATGGAATATGCGGAACTTGCTTCGTATTTATCTGATGAAAGAAGGCTTTGAAATAAAGGAAGCATCGTCAGGTTACGAAGCATTAGCGATGATTAAACAACAACCATTTGATCTATTGATACTGGATGTGATGATGCCTGGAATGGATGGATGGCAGGTTTGCAAAACCATTCGCGAAACAAATAACCTCCCCATCCTAATGCTCACTGCTCGTTCAGAAACGAAAGATAAAGTCCATGGGCTAGGTATTGGAGCTGACGATTATTTAACAAAACCGTTTGAACCTGAGGAATTACTCGCGCGTGTTTTTTCATTGTTAAGGCGCTCTATGATCAGTCACTTTCAGAAAGATCAGGAACAGGTTATCTTCTTTCAGCATCTTCATATCCATACCGATACACGAGAAGTTCGTATTCATAATAAAGCGATTGAATTTACACCTAAAGAATTTGAAGTGCTACTGTGTTTGGCACAACATTCTCAGCGCTCATTTGCAAGAGAAGAGTTGGTTGTACGATTATGGGGATATGAGTATGCAGGCGATGCTCGTGTCGTGGATACTCATATCAAGAATATACGGGAAAAGATGCAACGTGCAGAACTCGGCTATGACCCGATTCAAACGGTTTGGGGTGTAGGCTATAAATTTATCGCCCAAGGAGAAGAAGGATGAGGAACAATCGAATTGGGATAAAGCTGGGATCGATCATCGCAGCCATGTTCATTATTGTCCTTCTCTTTCTCGGGGTAAGCCTGTATCAGATGTTCTCAAACTTCTTTCAAGCCAAGATGAGGACAGAGGTCACAGAGATGACCTCTCATTTTATTTCCATGGCGGAAACCACTGATGTTTCTTCCGAAGAAATGATTAAGACGTTCGCTGATTTTTCGAACGTTAGTCTATTTTATATAGATATAGCTGGGAAGGTTACGAATCATTCGGGTATACATGATTCGACCGATCAGTCGTTTATTCGATCCGAGGACTTAAAGCGTATATTTGCAGGGAATACCATTAACATAGAACATAAAGATCCGCTGGGGAATCGTTATCTGATCATTGGCCAACCGATCTATCAAGATAACCAAATTTCTTCAGCAATCTATGTGATGGCATCGACACAAGGGATGGATCAGTCTCTTGATGCTGTTAGAAATTTATTGATTCTCTCTGTTGTAGGAGCTTTCCTACTTGCGATGGGGATTATATGGATGATCGCTTTGTTCTTTTCTCGTCCGCTTATTATAATGCAGCAAGCAACAAAAAGAATCGCAATTGGGGAGTTAGAGACACGACTTAAAATTCAGAGTAAGGATGAAATCGGTGATTTAGCAGTGGCGATCAATAATTTAGCAGAGGATTTGCAGCGCTACAGAGATACACGACAGGAGTTCTTCGCGAATATCTCTCATGAATTGCGAACACCTATCACTTACTTAGAAGGATATGCAAAGGTTGTAAAGAACCGATTATATACAACCGAAGAAGAAAGGGATCGTTACTTGGACATCATTTATCAAGAGGGATTGCGTATGCACAACTTGGTGGATGACTTATTTGAACTTGCGAAGATGGAAGAAGTGAAATTCAATTTATCGATGGAATGGGTAGACTTGCTAGATGTGGTCAATCAGGCGGTACAGACCGCTGCACTTAAAGCGAAGGAGAAAGGGTTAGATCTCGTTGTTCATCCCTCGGAATCCCTTCCACTTATTCGCGGCGACGCGATGAGGTTAGAGCAAATTGTGATGAATCTTGTAGAGAACGCCGTTCGCTATACAGAAGTTGGACGTATTGATGTTCGACTGAATTGTACATCCAAGACGCTAATTCTATCCATCGAGGATACTGGGATCGGAATCCCAGAAGAGGAACTCCTATACATCTTTGACCGTTTTTATCGGATAGAAAAATCAAGATCCCGTCAAACTGGCGGTACAGGACTTGGACTTTCGATTGTAAAGAAGCTGGTGGAGTTGCAAGGAGGCTCTATTCAGGTAAGTAGTCAAATGGGAAATGGTTCTTGTTTTAGCGTTGCATTCCTTCTTCCAACGAAGAAGGAGGAATGTTCGTGAAGAGATCAGATTGGCTAATTGCTTTGACTTTTATGATAATGGGTTTGACGTGTTTATCTTTCACAGCTTCCTCCTATCGATCCAATTCGCTTTCCATAGGGATATTTCAGTCCGCTTGTATCTGGATGGCTGTAATTGCACTTGTATTGTATCTCGTTTATCAAGGGTATAGGTTAAAAAAGGGAAAAGGTAAGAAAGGGTAACTTCGAACTGAACCCCGAATAGTAGACACTTTTCAAAGTGTCTACTATTCGGGGTTCAGTTCAAACATGATAATTGTTGCTTTTTTTGTATGTTTATTAATAGAAAAGTAGTAGTTTATATAATTTTTTAACTCCATTGGAACGATCTTCTATACACCAGAAGATGTACCTAGTCATTGAGAGGAATGAGGAAGATACGATACGGTTAACCATATATGTTTTTGTCTTTTAACCGTAAATGTTGTTGTCCTCCGACAAGTACTATGTTCTTTGAACTATCGTTTTCCGTTAGTTGAATGTCCGTTGTCCACTTTGTATCAATTTAACGCTTTTATTTCTAGCTATATATCATTTTCTATAAAATGAACAGCATATTTATTCCAGTATTCTTTATACACCCGATTATTTTGCCCGTCAAAGTTTAATTGATACATTCGGAAAGTAACCAGTATATCTTTAGGTTGCCATTGTTCTTCAAACGAATATTTATAGCTCATGCCTAACTGCTTCATTACTCCGCCACTGCGAGGATTATTAATATCGTGTGTAGCAGTGATATAAAGAAAACCATCTTTTTTTACCTGTTCAACAATGGCTCTGCTTGCTTCTGTTACAATTCCTTTATGCCAAAATTCTTTTCTCAACCCATACCCTAAATCGTGGTTCTCCTCAATGCTTACTTTTACATAACCTATTGGGATATTATCAGTTTTTAAGCAGATTGCATATTCATATCCTCTTGACTGCTTATAGGCTTCGATATATTTGTCTTTGAGGAAATTTCCCGCCTCCTCCAATGATTTCAAAGGAAACCACGGCAAATAGGTATTCACAGCTTCATCTTTGTAGATAGCAAATAGAGCTTCTATGTCATTTTCATTGAATTTTCGCAATATCAATCTTTCTGTTTCTATAGTTGGTGTATTATGATTTTTCATGTTTGAGTTCCTTTCAGATTACTATGTTAATCGACTAATTTTGTTTGGTCTTTATATTATCTCGTTCAAGCATTTGAATAATTGAATCTTTTTACATAGTAACATAATATTGATCCGTTGGAGTTTATTTCTTACACCTTCAAACAAATTTACCACTAAAAACTTCTATTGTGTAAGGTAAATAACAGGTATAACTAAACTATTCTGCCAGTTAACTCAATGAGCAAAAACCATAAAAACGTATAACAGAGCCTTATTTATATGTTCTATATGACTATGTCAGAAGCCCTAACGAAAACAACATGAGACTACCACACGTTATGGGTAATATTAATGCAGATATGTGTCGGAGGACAACAACATATATAGTTTAGAAGTCTTGCATAGCAAGGCTTTTTTTATTTAACTATACAAGTTCTTGTCATTTGCTCTGGACAAGAACATTGATACAATATTTACATTAAATAGCCCCAATCGCCGATGCTCCTACCATGCAAGACTCGCGATACCAATATTCCACTTAAAGGTTTATTAGAAGGTAATGTAGATTGGGTATAATCGACATTATTCGCTATTGTCATTTTATGTAAGTAAGGGTATGATAAGCCCATCCACAAATATAACCCTACAGTTTTACTCCTACCTCAAATTCTCTTCGTCAGTTTTAATCAACTTAGCTTGTATTCCACAAAGACTTTCAGACACCTATGTTCATGTCGCCATTAGCGATTCAGCGTCGCAGCTTTTATTTTATATAATGGAGGAGATTAAATGAGTAATGAAGTTGTTTTGAAAGATGAAAATATCGACTATAATCTGCAGGCGTTTGTTGAATTAACGCTATTTAATTGTGAACTAAAGGGGATTTACTCATCAAAAGAAACGACAACTGAAACACAAAAATCAATTTTAGTCATGCCAACTAGTCCTAAATCTAATGAATTTTCAATCGAAGATTTTCTCATTGAAGCGAATAACTTAATTAAGTCATTTAGTGGAGTAAATATTGATGTTGTAGCAGTTACAGCCAAATTGAAAGAGTTTGGTCTAGATTTAAAGAATATTAAAATCGAAATTAAACAATTATTTCTGTACATGGATAAGACAACAAAAATACCTAAATCAGAAGCTGATGATTCAACAAAGAAACTGGAATATGCATTTAATCTAGTTATTACAAATAATGTTGAAACACCTGCTGACCTTCAAATCTTTCGTATTACGAGATTCGGTATAGCCATCTATAAAACAAACCGCAAATTTGTAATCGACAAAATGGAACTTGAAGATATTGACTCCTTAATATAGCGTAAAAACAGGAGAATAACTATGAAAAATGATGCTGAATCTGCACTTGAAAATAAAGTAGAGCTGTTTGCAGAGTTTGAAGTTTATGAAGCACGATTCCGAATCGTGCTTCAAAAGAATAAAGAAGTTGGCGTAAAAGTATCTGGACATTGGGTCAATACGGACTATACCTTTGTATTTAGTAAACTAGCACGTTATTTTGATATTGAGCTTCCTAAGTTTTTCGATTTTGAGTTATTTATTAAAAAAGTTGAATTAAGCTATGCCAGTAATCAAAGTGAATTAGCATTTTTCGCCCGAATAAAAGGCTTTGGTGATTTAAAGTTAGATTCATCCCTCTTAAGTGACATCAATCAACGTCGTTACTCTATTTCATTAGATTTTAATCAAACGTTATATTTGAAACAGATTCCAATTATAGGTCAGTTTTGTTATGATACTGACGGTTTTCATTTTGAATCGATAGCTTTGGATTATCTACCTCATCAAAATGTAGTGTTTAAGTTTCTCTCAAAGTTGATAATTATGAATACTGAACTTCCGATCAATGCAAAATATGAGAAGAGACTTACTGAGAGGCTTATGAATGAACAACAAGACAAAACAATATGTTGGCTTGATGTAAATAAAGCCTTTAGTGTTTTGTATTTGTCAAGAATTGGAGTAATGCTAGACGGCTCTGATGGTGATTCACGTATTTATTTATTTTTAGATGCTAGTTTTTCCATCTCTAAGGTACGCTTTGACTTTTATGAATTATACATATCAACCTCTTTAAAAAATCTTAAGGATATTAGCTTTGGTCTAAGTGGCTTATTAGTTTCGCTTAATACCTCAGCTTTTAGCTTATCAGGTGGATTATATAAAACGAATGATGATTTCTATAATGGTACGTTATCATTAAAAATAGGTACATTTAGTTTAGATGCTTTAGCATCTTACGGTGAACTAAAGGGAAGTAACGAGAAATCTTTCTTTGCCTTTTGTATGATTTCAGTTCCAATTGGTGGACCACCATTTTTTTATGTGAACGGATTCGCGTTAGGTTTTGGGATTAATCGCTCTATCGTGCTACCAGAGTTAAACAAAATTGCACAATTCCCACTTGTAGCTGCAGCTAGAGGTGAAAGCAAGGAAATATCAGCTAAATCAGAGCCTAATAAAGTGTTAACGACACTAAATCAATATATTAAACCTGAATCAGGTCAATATTTTGCAACAGCAGGGATAAAGTTTCTAACTTTTGGGATATTAGAAAGTTTTGCCTTACTTAGCATTGAGTTTGGTAACTCTACTAAGGTTTCATTATTAGGATTATCTACTGCTACCATGCCACCACTGTCAAAATATGATCAATCTATTATTTTTGCAGAATTAGCACTAAAAGCGACATTTGATCCTGAACAAGGTGAGTTACTAATAATGGCTGCTTTGACCGATCGTTCATTCTTATTTCATCCAGACTGTAAGCTAACAGGAGGGTTTGCAGTAGGTTTTTGGTATAAGGGCGATTATAGTGGAGACTTCATCGTTACGATAGGTGGAGTACATCATCCTGATTTTATCAATATACATTACCCAACAATACCTAAGCTCGGCATATCTTGGATTATTAATAATAATACTTCGGTAAAAGGTTCAGGCTATTTTGCATTAACTCCTTCCTGTATTATGGCTGGTATTGATATCGCATTGACATTTGAGCTGGGAAATCTTAGAGCCTGGTTATCGGCAGGGGCTCAATTTTTAATAGCTTGGAAACCCTTCTTTTACGATGTAAATTTATACGTGAGTGTCGGTGCATCTTATTCACTAAAGATATTATGGTCTAGAGTTACCTTTAAAATTGAACTTGGTGCAAATCTACATATTTGGGGACCTGAGTTTTCTGGCACTGCAAGAATTAGTTGGTTTATTATTTCATTTACTATTAGTTTCGGTGCTAATAGCTCACAAACTAGACCTAATATCCAGTGGAATGAGTTTGTAGAAAGCTTTATTCCAGACGCAGTAGATAAGAAGAATGTACAGTCAAATTCTACATCTATTCATAATCAATTTAGTGCAGATGTAAACAAAATATCCATTTCAAATGGATTAATTATGCAGATATTAGAGGAACATGATGCTGATCAACATATTATTGATATTGTAGATGGTTTTCGCTTACTCATTAATATTGAATCACAGCTTCCATTTTCAAAAATGTCCTTTGTTCATGAGGATGATTCATATGGATTAGAAGGAAATAAATTTGGAATACCACCAATGGGATTGCAGGATGTCAATATAGAGTTAGAGGTTACGCTCAGTAAAGCTGATTCAAATGATGTGATTTCATTAGATAGCAAAGAGGAGGATACAAGCAGTAATTTTATTATTCAGCCCATAGTAAAAAATGCACCAGCCGCATTATGGGGAAATTCTCCCATTACACTTAATTCATCTTTAATGAACCTACCTTTTGGAATAACCATCTCTTCAAATACCGATAAATCAAATAAAAATACGATACCAAAAGAAGGGAAATATAGTGAAAGTGATCTACTTGATCATGAAATAATACCACGTGGCTGTAACTATACCGTTCCTGACCATATTCCAGAAGAAACTTTTCCTGATGATCCAAAACGTATAATTGAAGCATTAGAAGAGACGATTATAAATAATGATTATCAAAAAAATATACTATTGTTAACACATGACATATTTGATACAGAATCAACGATGAAGCTAACTTCATTGGATAAAAACGCTAAATCTGTTTTATTTGCAGTTCCTAAACTTAGAACAATTGGTAGCAAACAAACTTATGCCTAGTAGGAGATATAGCTATGGATAACAAAATCACCTTTTCGCAGCAATCTCAACCTTCAATTAAAGCGGGCAAATATACCATTAACGTGAATACTAGTAGTACAATTCCTGCACAATTTAAAGCAATATCAAAAGAGATTGTTGTAACATCCAATCGTTTTCAGCTAAAACCTGATGATGTGTATAGTGTGTATCCTCAACAAAATGCAATAGGAGAGTATAACGAAAGCTTACCTCATATCGTACTAAATCGACGGACCTTGCCGTGGGAAATAGATGTCCTTCAAACAGATAGCTCAGTGCCTTGGATGGCATTACTTGTATTCGATCAAAGTGAAGGAATTGAAGTTATTCAACAGACCGTAAATAATTTAAACATTAGCGATGAAACGACGTTAACACCTAAGCTGAAAAACATTTACAAAGAACAACTTAACCTTTCATGCAATGTTATAGACATACCAGTGGAATTAGCATTACACATTCTCCCTTATCAGGACGAGCTCTCTTTGCTTACACATGTAAAGGGAGTAAGTTTGGATGATAAAGTAACAGATTCAAATGTAACAGACAGTTACTTTTCTACGGTAGTAACCAATCGTTTAAGTCGCACACCTGTTGACGAGGAGGATTCTATTAAACATCTGGCTTGTTTAGTTTCATTAGAGGGATATGACAATTTAATCATTGACTCTTCATCACGTGAGAAACATCTAGCTGCATTTAAACAGATTAGATTTATTGTACTCAGTAGCTGGAACTACTATATAGCTAAGAAAACATTTGACTTTAAAAGCACAGTCGAGAAATTAGATGTAGATGTGATTTCTACATTCCAGATGAGATTAAAAGAAGATGTATTATCAAATGAAGCAGAGCAACGAGTTGAAGCATTAAGAAAGCTAGCATATTTTCCAATGAACCACCATTTTCGAGATGGCAGTAGGCTTGTCTCATGGTATCAATCGCCATTCATTCCATATATTGAAGTTAGAGCCACTTATGAATGTGCGATGTTTTCCGATCAACTATTAAGCTATGATCCAAAAATAGGCATGATGGATATAACCTATGCTGGTGCTTGGCAGCTTGGACGTTCACTGGCATTAGCTGATTTAGCATTTGCTACTCAAATTATGGCTTGGAGGAAAATGCATCAAGAGCTATATTTCAAATCTCTTCACACTAGCTTTATTCAAAATCAGTTGTATCAAGTACAGTTACTTACTAGAGATAAAGATATGAATCAAGATGACAAAATTGCACCTTTACTTGAGTATATTAAGAAACATTATCCTTCTAAGCAAAATAGCGTATTACAACAAAACCCTCAACATAATCGAAAGATTCAAGATAACTTTAAAATGCTTATAAAGGAGATGATGAAAAATAAAAGCTATTGAAATGTGGAAGGAGCATATAAAAAAAATAAAGCAGCAAGAGCCCTTAATCTTCGACGAACTCTCAACACTCTATAACAAGGAAGAAATTGATCCCTATGATTCTGACGATGCTATTGCAAAATGGTTGAGTCAGCGTCTACTACTCGTAAATATACCTTTTCAGTACTTAATTCCATCACCTAATATGCTACCTGAAAACACCATTCGTTTTTTTCACATAAATCCTAATTGGTTAATGGCATTAATTGATGGAGCATACAGCTTGGGGAGAACGAGTAGTATGGATTTAACACATGATAAAGCTATGATTAATGATTTATTTGATAGAGCAAATAAATCAAGTCAATCCATTAGACCTTTATTGCAAAGCAAAAAAATCCATTCAGAAGATTTATCTAAGCAAATAGAGCACTATGGTGGTTTTTTATTGCGTTCTCCTCTTGTAAGAGGATGGAGAGGACTAGAATTTATTGCCAAATCAAGTGACGAAAACCAGAATGATAAAGTTATCACAGCACTTCGAATTGAAACGATTGCAGACGATGTTCTTATAGGTATATATGAAGAGATGCCATCTAAATTAGAAATCGCTCAGCCTCCAGAAGGCATGCATTTTGGCATAAATCTCGGTAAAGATCACAATGAAAAGGCTATGCGGAATTTTGAAGACGGAAAAATATTTATGCCACAAAAAATGATTGTTGTACCGATGAAAAATAACACATATAGAACAATTGACGTCGTAGCTACAGCTACTAATATTGAAAAATGTTTTGAATTCGATAAAAAATCACAAAAAATTACATCGGCTGAATTTGCTTTACAAATGATTAAGTCTCCTTATAAAGCGGAAATATCAATTATTGCAGAAAAAGAAAACGAGGTGTTATTTAATGAGTAATTGTTCAGCTGAAGCGAGAAAGAGAGTATTAACCGAAATTAGGGACAATCAACATTATTTGGAGTTAAATCTTAACAACCCCGATCACTATGCCTACTATATGGATGGATTCGGTGGAGAACAACAATATTTCCAGAGGTTTCCACACCTAGTGGAATCCATTCAAGCGCTACAGGCTAATCCACAACAATCAAATAGTCAATTAAGAGGCGAGGTAAAAGAAGGCTTTTCAAACCTATATTCGTTAAATGACTTAGAGTTTATTTCACCTAATGAGCCAAACGTACTTAAACTTAACGAAAATGGCGAATGTGCCGTAATTCCGTCAGTGTTACTAAAATGTCAATTTGCAGAAAAGCAACATTCAATATTCGCAACTATTAATCTCTATAGAGAAGATGATGTATATATCGGCAGTAGTTATGTAGAAGTGCAAGATACAAATGAAATTAACGAAAGAAGCGATACATACCCCATCGAGTATGTGAACAATACTATTTATGAATACTCTATTTACTCTACCATTACTCCTGTATCTCAAAATGTGAATGGACTATTTGAACCAAGGCCAATAGCTATTGCTAATGTATCATTTGTAACGATCAAGCCTGAAGATATTGTCGAAAAGTTCACTTTAGATGATCCAATAATTAAAAACGGACATACTCATGATGAGGTATTTATTTCCTATCTTCGAGACGGTAATTTACCTGACTATGATTACTCTATAACCGAATATCCTTTTATTGATAATAAAAAAGAAAAAGTAAAAGTCAATATTCCAGTATCAGCCACTATAACAGTAAAAAAAGGTAAGTATATTGATATGACTGATACTCCTTTTGGGGCTATTGATCCATATAACGGGTACAAATTATGGATAACAAATTTTATATATGATCGAGATACGAGTCCAAGAAAAGGGTCAGTATATCATTATGGAAGAATTGAGGATATAAAACAAAAAGTGTTAGAAACGGATACAGAGGGTAGATGCACCAAGCTTAAGCTTACATTTCCAGAGTTTTGGAATACCATTATTAATATGGAAGAAGTAGGCTATAGTCCTAATGTTAAGTTAGATATTTATTTGCAGTTTAATTTACGGGTTTACACTGGTATATCAGTTAATTCCTTAACGTTTGCAGCCAAAAGCTATGCACAAGCAGGAGGCATTAATAGTATTCTCGTAAAAAAAATAAAAATTCAATGGGGCTGTTTCTCTAAGGATTCAATGTTATTAATGGCTGATAAGAGCTTAAAACGTGCAGACGAGATTAGTATTGGTGATGAAATACTCCTTCATGATGGTAGTAGTAAAAAAGTTGAAAATATTTACTCAGGATATCAGTCTAATCTGATAGAAATAAAAACGTCTACAAAAACTACACGCTTATCTCCAGGACATACGATGTCAACAAATGATGGGATTAAGCGAGCATATCAAATTAAAAAGGGAATGATGATGCAAACTGTAGATGGGTTAGAGGAAGTCATTCATGTAGCTTCAATTGACTATCATGATACTGTTTATAATTTCAAGTTTGATACGGATTCATTAATTATCGGTGATGGATTTATTGTAGGAGATTATTCTCTACAAAATAAGGAGGTCGAATTACTTGAAGTTTAATGTACACTATGCAACGATCAAATATATAGCAACAAAGGTAATTCAGAATGACTCATATGCTCAAACCCTTGCAACTAACTGTCAACTTATGAACGATATTTTTGAACAGGTTACATGCACTTATCCCCTCAATCAAGTACCAGAAGTTATTAAAAGCCGTAAACTATGTAAAATTAATGGAAATGAGGCACAAGTATCAATCACACCTACTAGTGTAGACATAAATAGTCCAGATATTAACGATCTACTATTAGATACAAAAGTTCAAGAGAGTCGATTAATTCCTTTTTCTTATTTTCCCGCTGAATATTCGGGTATTAAAAATGAATATGAAGTGAAACCTATCACAAAAATAAATTCTCATAAAGACATCGAAGAATTTCTTGACCACATACGAACACAATATTCAGAAGCTGTAGGAGCCAAAAATGATGTAGCAATTAAGCAAGCATTAAGAAAATTTGGTGTATTACTTCATATCGTAACTGATAGTATTAGCTATCAAAGATTTAATGGTTATGAATCAAAATATAATGATTGGACTATCGTTTCAGCTCAAAACAGTAAAAATTATAGTGATCTAACTAAATTTTATAGTGACCAGGGAGCAAGTATGCCAAATGTAGGGAAATATAAGGTTGGCACTCTAACTGAAGACTATAATCGACAATTTTACCTAAAGCTAAATAAAACAGAAAATGTTAACTATAACCAAGTTACCGCGCTTCAGTTTGAAGTGATTGCTGAAGCGATATATGATTTCACTTGTTCTTTTTTTGGTAAACAACCTGCATATGCCGACTGGAAAGAAAACTATTTGCCCAACTTACGTCTTTGCTGGTCTATAGACAGTAATGACCAAGAAGCAATATGTAAACATTGGAATGAGCAAACCAGTTTAAGGTATGAATATGACTTTATACAAGTCGTTCAAGAGATAACTGATAAAGATGCTATTTTTGATTATATTCTGTTTATTGATGATGTGAGGAAAAAAGCTAATTCTATAATTATTACAAACCCAAACCCAAAACCAGTATTAAAGCCTATTTCAGATTTAGAGATTAAAGATAACGAAAATAACTTTTGCCGTTTGTCTACGCCTTGTTATTTTGGATCTAAAGTTGAATTTATATTAAGTATTGATAATATCCAAAAGAATATTGGTGATGATTCAGTCATTATTTCAATCTATCAGGAAGATATTTTGCTACGGGAAGATTTTTATAGATATATTAATATAAAGGATATACAGCAATCTATTGTGTTAGAAACAATAGATAACGATTCACAACTAGAGTTTTATATAAAAAGTCCAGATAGTGCTACACATTTTAATATTAACTTTAGCGTCGAACTCATTGGAAATAACTCACTTATCAAGGATACTACACTTATTGCCCCACATGCTGATGATAAGATCATCAATATTTATAATGGATCAAACTCTCTCAATTATAGCTATCCTTTGAATGCAGTATATATTTCTGAGCAATTAAAAGGGAAATATTTAGATATTTTTACACCGTTTCATTTAAATATCGATCTCGACAAAGAAGTAAAGCTTTTAAACGATTATAAATTTAATTTATATATCGTATCCTCAGATAAAACTACTAACTATTCATATTCTAACAACGATAGATACACTACAATTTCACAAGATAAAAGAACGGGTACCGTAAGTTTGAAGACATCTGATGAATGGAAAAATCAAATTCCAGTTAAATGCCTTGATTCCATTTTTGAATTAAAATATGATCTTACTCTAAATGTGTATTCAGAAAAAGAAGAAGGGTATCGCACAATAAATATTTCAGGACCAGATAAACATGTGAGTATAAAATATATAGTTAATGAGTAAAGGTGAGGATTTTGTTTGAATATAAAAACGATACAAACTGACAACGTTCTATGTGTTCCTATATTCACCCAAGCTTTACTTGTAGGTAGCCCTACAAGTAAAGCTAAATTCTCAAACATAAATGATAATTTTGCTCTTATAGAAAATAATCCATTAGGTGATAAAGTACAAGGAGACATTTTCGCTACTAGCGATACGATAAGTGCTGGTATTCACCTAAATTGGTTATTGCCTCATAGCTTGAGGAAGGGCATTCAAAAGAATCAAAACGAAGAGCCTGTTTATCCCAAGGTTCCTAATCGTTGGGTTGTCACGCGTCTTTGGAGTTCACTTCATGCAGATACAGCTGTTAATATGAAGCAATGGATTGTCGAAAGTAATGTATTACTAGAGGAATGTGATAAAGAATCACACAATCAACAAAGCTTAACATTTCCATATAAGGAAGACCCTTTAACGCCGTATCGTTTTCTTGGACGTTCATATGCCGTTGGAACCGCAGTTGAGAAAGCGAATGAATATGTAGAAGATTTAACTGCAATAGGTTATGGTGACCCCTTATTCCCAGTGATGTACCCTTATCATCGAAATGTCTTTGGATTTTACGATAATTTGGTATTAGATGATGGTACAAAGCTTGAAAATGCAAGTATAAATTATGTTGTTCGGGGATATTATGCCGACCAGAACTTACTTCTAGATTCAGTTGATGAATGCATAGATAGATTTGGCTGGCTCGCACCAAAGGATGCCGTTTTTCCTGCTACAATTGTACTTCATGGCTTACTTGAATCAATTAAGTGGATTAATTTCGACACGGATTACAGTGAATCAACTTACAATAAATTAACACAGCCTAAAATTGCAGTTGGCAATACATCAGCAGAGGCTTTAGCGGCCATATCGAACCAATCCATTCCAAATAGTGAAGACCTATTCACCATTCTATTACATAATCAAATATATGATTGGACTCAAATTAATGGTGTGTTGAATAGCGAATATAAAAAACATGAGCTGAGATTTGAAAAGTCGATTGAGCAGAAGCGTTACGAGCTTAAAGCATTATTAGCTGTGTCCGATCAAAAAGATCTTTCTCAAAATGAACAGCACTTATTTCGTGCGTTACAGCATCATCATAACGAGCTAAAACAGCTGTTCTTCAAGCTAGAGGACATTCGAAAAAATTTATATATAAACTGGAATAAATACATGTTAACCATAGTAAATAAAGTCATAATTAAACCTGTTGATCGAGAAAAATTAATAGAGCGATATCGATTAGATATTGAAGCAAGCTTTTCTGATATTGATGCTATCATCGAATCGTTTCATCATGTTGAGCAAGTATGGAAGCAAACTGAAACTGAGCTCAAGGATAAACTAAGTGATCAGTATGAGATTTTCCAAACGGTTAGCGACCATTATTATGAACCAAATGAACCTGTTGTCTTACTGAAAAATGTGAGTAAAGGTGCTCAATTTAAAACACTACAAACGTTTCAAGATGAGGACCGACTAAAAACCCGAGTTCTGAGCGATGTATTAACATCAATCGATTTTAGAATAAAGTATAAAGATATCGATTATACTTTCCCTATCAATCTAAGTTCAATTATTCCAAGTATAGATAAAAATACGCTCTATTTGGATATATTGCTAGAGGCACTCCTGTTTTCATCGTTATCTATACACGCTATAACTCAATTTGTAATTGCAGAGCTTAATCTATCAGACATTTCACCGACTGCGTATCAATCAATTAAAGATCAAGTTACAGCATTTCATCTAACTATACGTCAAAGTTGTACTGAAAATGAACTTAATTACCCAGCACCTACTACTTTTACTTCATATGAATACCCTTGGAATCCACTTGTTTTAGCCTGTGAAGTAGCATTCTATCCTGACGAACACCTTCTCGATGAATATCCTTCACTTGATAATTGGAAGCTTAGTTATATTGATTATGAATACATTGGAGAGATGTATACTGATTCAAACAAGGCTATTATAACTAGTAAAATAATTACAACTCCATTAATAACTGACCACTTACAATTCATGATTAAAACACAATTAGGAGATGATACATTAGATCATTTAGGTGAAATAAACGATTTGAATATTATTTCACAATCTATCAATAGTTTTAATGAGATCTTCTTAATGAATGAGTTAAGTATTAGGTTTCCTCCGTTTGTTATTAATGAAGGTGATCCACGGCTTGCAGAAAAGGTTGCCAAGCAATTAGACCATTTTCACTACAGGAGACCTTTATTTAATGAATTTTATTCACCTATACGTGCGGGCTTTATGCGTTTAGATGAACTTAGATTGATTGATACCTATGGACAATGTTTTGATATTGATATCAATAAGGTTGCAATAGCTGAGAATATGTATTGCAAGAAATTTGCAGAAGCAAATTTAATTATGATGCCTCCGAGATTTATACAGCCTACAAAATTAGATATTAATTGGCTCGATGCTATCACGGGTGAACACTGTAACTTTAATCTATCAGATTCACCTGTTTGTGGATGGATTATTCCAAATTATTTAGACCAAAGCTTATTAATCTATGACAAAAATGGAGAGATGCTTGGTTCTTTAGTCGTAACAGGTTTCGAGGATGAAAAAATCCAGTGGCGTAATCGACCAGGTTCATCTGAACATAGTCAAAAATATTATGGTGTACACGCTGAAGCGCTGCCAGCTGAGATGGATAAAGAAATGAAAAAATTTATCCAAGAAATATTAAAAAGAAATATCGAAAGTAAAGAAGATGTCCTTACACCCTTGCTAAAAATAATGGACAAGGCTAACGGATATGAACACCCCTATGAAGCAGTTGAAAGTAGCGGGTTAAGTTTATTTATTGGTCAGCCACTAGTTTTAACTCGTGCTCATATTGCATTACAACAAGCAGGAGCTATGTCAGCGTATATTTCAATTGATCATAATATAAAAAAACCTAATCCTATTAAGCCTTCTCCAGTGAAGCACTTTAATATGCCATTAATAATTGGGGAGAACAGTCATCTTAATGATGGAACTGTCGGATTTTTTATTAACAACGAAAAGGATACTTATTCAACCTTACACATCTGTGTTGAAGAAGATAATTTAACCTCAGATTATTTTAAAAGTAATAATCAAGTGCTTTTACAAGTAGAAGAAGTATCAGAAGGCTGTACGATTTCAATCCTTTCAAATCCTCTATCATCAGTTCATTTTATTAGCGGCATGCTTCCTATATATGACGTGAGTTTACCGCAACAGTTGGTTGAGAAGCAGCTGAACAAGCTTTATTTAACCTTTTTTGCTGGACCTTTACTTATTGGTGTTGAAAATTTTGTTACACCCATTTCTATTATCGAGAATAGAACGTGGTCCTATATCCATTCTAATGAGAAGCAAGAATGGGTTGAAACAAACAATATTGAACCTGCAAATGGAAATGCTTTTCTAGCGAAATATCCTATATCAATCGTGGAAGGTTGGTTTAAAATTAATTTGAATGAGGAGAAAAGAGATGAGTGAGGATCACCAATTTGTATTGGATTTAGATCATAATGAAATTTCTGTCAATGAAAGAAATCAAATCGATCAAATTAATGTAACAGAGAGTAATTTTTCATTTCAATTATTAAACCCGTCGAGATTTAATAAAATCGTTTTTGAAAATATAAATAATTATGATTCAGTGAAGATTCTAGAGCTGCTTCAAAAGAAAGAGAAGGTAAAAGGAACCTCATATATAAACTTTTTTTTTCCAATAGGGGAGAATGAACAGGATTTTATTGATATGAGTAACGCAAAGAAAATTAACGTTCATACTGAGAATGATAAATGGTCGGTATCCCAAGGTACCGTAACTGCAGGTTTCTTTAATATAGTAGTAAGCTGCTTAGATAAAACAGAGCTCAATGAATTGCTTAGTGTATATTTTAGATTTGACAATATTATCTCATATGCAAAAATCGGTCAAACCTGTGTTTATGTGAATATTGTAAATGTTATTGGTATAACTGAAACAACAAAAGTATTTTCTATAAGCAAAAGAGTTTCTTTACCAAAGGTTCATAAGTTTTTAAGCGAAAAAACGACGTTTAAGCCAGATCAGCAAACTGAGTTAGCATGGAAAATATCAAACGATAACTATGCTGTGCTTCAACCTGGCAATATATATGTATCTGAGCGTGCTAAATTAAATCAATTAACTGTTGATGTCAACAAAAATACTGAGTATCAACTATCAGTATATAGTGGGATGAATCACGATAGTGCCAGTGTAAATGTATATATTTCCCCACCAAAGATTGAAGGATTTAGCTATGATCCTAAAACGAGCAATGTAAGTTGGTCGACCAAATATGCATCGACTATTACTTTGTATACAGATAAAAAGGAAGTATTACTAGAGCAATCAGGCACAAAAATCATTACTATACCAGCTAATAAGCAAATAGCTTTAAAGGTTACGGGATATGAATATTCTGAATATGTTGTCATCCAGCTTGAGGGGTTATTAAAGTTTAATCAATGTTCATTTGAAATGAACATTAAGACGTTTGAAAGGTTCGTCATTACGGCTTGGAACTGGCATACTACTGCAGTAAATAGTCTTACTTTTCAATTTTCTGAAGAAACCGATTCGTTTACGACTTTGTACTGTGCTTCAACTGACTTAAACGGCTCTTTTGAATATGTTTCAAAAAACCTCCTTCTCAATTCATCCCTTTTTTGCGAGTCAAAAGAAGGAGCGTTTAAGTTAGATTTGGAGAGCATAAGGGGGGAGTACTAGTGGAGCGATTTATACAAGCATCGGTATATGGAAATAAATTTATTAACTTAAGTGAGAAAAGAGTATCAAAGGTTATACTTGAGCAAGTAAACCAGATACAAATTCAAATCAACAACGTAAGTAATAATAACAATCTTCTCATATACAATAACTTGGAAGAAGACGAAGAAATTCCTGACATAGATGAAGAGCAAACTAAAGTCTCCGTTATTTATATTTATTATCCTATTGGTGATACTGAAGCGCACTTAACGACTGAAGCTTATGCAAAGTTGATTGAGTGTTATCCTCCATTCAATTGGAAAGTAAAAAAAGCATTCCACCCGGAATATGGCACATATTTTAAGCTTGCTCCAATATCAGATGATTACTTAAAAGCTCGGGAGTGTACATTTATCGGTTTAAATAACATTATTGCAACTGGAACTTCTGAAAAGTTAGTCTATGTGGCAGTTAAGTTTATAAACATCACCCCCGAATCAAGCTCATTATCCGATCGCTTAACGGTAGGCTACACTAACGATACAGATTTCTTACCCTATTTTAAAACTAAAGGGGAATATCGCATTGTTGACTTCTCAAGTAATAAGACCATTGTTAGTTACGGGGACACGATTGTCCTACAGTGGAAAGTCGTAGGGCAGCCTCAAAGGCTTTTGCTTACACCAGGAGATTTTGAATTAAGAACTTCTAATGGAGAATTATCAATGGAAATCTATAATGATACTACTATTCGGTTGTATGCGATAGGTGATAATAAACAAGTGTCACAGCCTATTAATATTGAAGTCAATAAGCCAACTATCCATTCGTTTACTACAAATCCAACAGATTCAGGTGAATATAAATTCGGGGACACTATTACGTTCAAATATGATGTCAGTGGCACTGATCAAGTTTATATGAATCAAGGAATAGGGTTAACCAATAGTAACGTGATAGAACATATATTTTCACCTATCTTAGAAATCACGAAATATGATTTGATGTGTAAGACAAAGGAGGGACTTATTTCCGAATCTATTGCTATTACTTGCACAGATCTTCTTTTAGTTGAATATAAAATTATACCTAACGGAAACGTCTATCTGTTAAACTGGACTATATCTAATGGGTTTAACATCTCTGTCAGAACTTCAGATCATTCAGTAGACTCAACAGAAGCAGTAGGTACCGTTACCTTTAAAAGTGATGCACAAAATCTTACATTAACGATTAGCTGTGTAGGTACTGCGAACCAATCGTATCACAAAGAGATTACAATGAAATAAAACCTACAAATCTTCTATAGAAAAGAAAAGAGTATCAAGATAATCTTGATACTCTTAGAATTGCAGGGCAAATTGTCGGAGGACAACAATATATATAGATATTAATCCGTGCCTAGCACGGCTTTTTATTTTAACGATATAAGTTCTTGACCTTTGCTCGGGAAAAGAACTTATATCGTTAGCCGAAAATGGACAAGAACATGTATAGTTAGCCATAAATGTAAACACTTAAGGAGATAATTTCATCGGTAATTTATAGAAGTCGCTGGATTATTTATTACGGCCAAGAGCACACTATATTGGAAATTTTGAAATCAAAGTGCAACTATTGCAATCAAATTAAAAATAATAAACGATTGATGTCACGTATTGTAGTCGCCAATTGTCTTAATAGTGTTATAAACAACAACAAAAGCCTTAAATAAGAGGCTATAAAACTAGGATGATTAATATGAAAATTGTAGTTATTGGCGGTAGTGGGCTCATTGGAAAAAAACTAGGAAACAACCTTCGTGAGCTAGGACATGAGGTTGTGGCAGCATCACCTTCTTTAGGTATAAACTCCGTTACGGGAGAGGGATTGGCGATTAGTGGAGCACTAGTGGTTGTAGATGTTACGAACGCTCCTACGTGGGAAGACAAAGAAGTTCTAGAATTCTTTGAAACATCTACTCGAAATCTACTTGAGGCTGAAGTTGCCGCTGGCGTAAACCATCACGTAGCGTTGTCGATTGTTGGTACGGATGGTCTGTTTGAAAGTGGTTATTTCCGAGCGAAGATGGCACAAGAAGAATTGATTAAAGCTTCCACTGTTCCCTATACAATCGTTCGAGCGACACAGTTCTTCGAGTTCATTGAAATCATTGCACAATCCTCCACAGAAGGGCAAATCGTTCGTATGCCATCTGCCCCTATACAACCGATCGTATCGGATGATGTCGCCGCAATACTAGTGGATTTCACTGTTGAGGCGCCTGTGAATGGTATCGTTGATTTGGCTGGTCCAGAACGTCTTGGTCTCGATGAAATCGTTCGCCAATACCTGACCGCCAAAAAAGACACAAGACAGGTAGTTACAGACGACAAAGCACGATACTATGGTGTTGAGATAGACGATAAAGATCATTCTCTAGTCCCTCGCGGTAAAGCACGCATTGCCCCAACTCGTTTTGCGGATTGGTTGGACCGCTCCACGAGTCAGATATAATTACCTACATGTTCATAAATACTTTATGAACAGAGAAGTAGACCTAGTCATATTTCTGTCAAGTATAAAGCTAAAAAAGTGTTAACTTAAACGGCGAGCTTTTTCCTTAATTAAACCGGGGAATCGCTCGCCAATTTTTTTTTGGAACCGTTCTATGTTGTAATAGGAAACGTACTCAGTAATCAGGCGTTCGAACAGAAAGGATGTAAATTATGCAAAGTTATACAATTGATCCATCATCTGATAACATTGAAGATTTATATAAAACCTACAAGCCTCATTTATTTTCAATTGCTCATAATATGCTTGGTTCAAGTTCAGATGCTGAGGATATGGTTCAAGATTTGTTTATTAGCATGTATGGATATCAAATTGACAATATTAATAATATCAAATCGTACTTAAACAAAATGATAATTAATAGATGTTTAAACGAATTAAAATCTGCACGAAAAAAGCGAATAAGCTACGTAGGTAATTGGCTACCAGAACCAACAGTGCAATTTGAAGAACATAGTCCGTTAGATAGCGTTGAGCGACATACAATTTCATATGCGGTTCTTATTCTTATGGATAAACTTACGCCACTGGAGCGAGCTGTGTTCATATTAAAAGAAGTGTTTGCCTATGAACATCGTGAAATTGGAGAAATGGTCAACAAAACAGAAGTCAATTGCCGCAAGATCTACAGCCGCGTCAAGAAAAAATTAGACGCATCAAATAATAAAGATGAAACGCTTTCATCGCATCTTCACGTGGAAAAGGAAATGGTAATCCGTTTCGTTACTGCTCTTTCGAACGGTAACATTCAATCCCTAGTGAACATGTTAACTGAGGATGTCATTTTCATTGCTGATGGCGGAGGGAAAGTATCTGCCGCGATTAATGCTGTATACAATAAGGAGCGAGTGCTCACCATATTGAACGCTTTTTCGTCAAGCCAATTTCCTGCATCAAAAGCACAGATTGTCGAGGTCAATTGTCAGCCTGGTATATTGATAACCAAAGATGGGATTTCAACTGGGATCATTAGTTTTGATTGGGAGATTCAGACGATGACCATTCAAAGGGTTTATCTGATTGTAAATCCGGATAAATTACAACATTTAAACCCAAAGGTCGAATAAGGATAATCAGTAGTTTTTTCAATTAAGTAGAAACTCTCACGTTTTCAAGTAGGGCAGAAGGTGTTTGGGATTGAAATCGTAATTCAATCAGAAAAAGAAGTGATGTTACTATCAGCGTTACTTTTGAGTTAACAAATGTCGACAGTAGAATTGCGAACGTAACTTCAGAAATGCCAATGAAATACGCTAGAATATTTCAGAAGGATATGTGGCTGATCTTGAGATTGTTGAAGATCAGCCTTTGTATATCGTTACCCAATTCCAATATGTGCACAATTTAATTCCCTGCTTACGGAAATTTATGTGTGGTACAGTTTTACAATGTATAATATGGGAAGTACGAATAAACATATTGGCCAACCTCGTTCAAAATCTCCTCCAAAACAGGAAACCGAAGATCATAGCGAAAATGAGAGTCAAATCAATGGTCATACCGCTATAGATCTACTTCCCAATGAAACCTTCACGCGTCGATTTAAATTGGCTTTTAAGCGAATAAGATTTAGAATATGATTTTATTTTTCTAAACTGTTAGAACTTGTTACTGCGAATGCCAAAGTCTTTTATCAAGATGCTGCCCTGCGTGGTTTGATCAAATATAAAGCTGATTTTCCTGATCCGCTGAGGCATAAGATTGGAATTAACATCTATAAAGTCAGCCATTTCGAAGGAAAAATTTTGGAAAACCGGTTCCTTGATCGTTCGAAGGAAACCAAGCGGCCGTTTGGCAAGAACTCCTTCAAACATGGGTAGAAGTGGAGAGACATGACTAAGCGGTAATCGACTGACATTTCCACTCTCATCTTCTATAGCTATGGTTAAGTCCACCAATGCATTCGTTTCCGCTATCTTACCACCTGCATCATTATTTGCAATGGAAAATAAGATGGTACTATCTTCGGACGTTTCGATCCCGGACTCAGGCAATATGACTTCGTATATAGGAGTTGATGGAGCAACTGCATGATCCCATTCCAATGAAACCGCGCTGTACTGGTCATCTTTAAATTCCATTTGCACCTTGCCTTCCTTCCAGACCTTAAGAGACTCGCCTTCCATTCGTCCACCAGGCAATGTCGTTGTCCCCGGATCGTGATCCTCTTCATAGTTACTGATCAAGGTTGTGTTCCCATCCCAATAATTACTAATATACATCGTTTCTGGGAGCCATTCTCTGGCGTATCCCAAATCTTCAAACATCATACGGTACTGGCCATTACCCTTGAGTGTAGCTTCTAAAAACGCTGAGATTAGAACTTCTGCCGCACGGGATTGTTCTTCACCAGACAGAAGTTCGGTGTTGTTCAACAGAAGATTGCCAATGCCTACAGAATCGTGTCTACCCCATGCTGTGTTGAACTGTCCGTGATTTGCCCCATAGATATATACCTGTGATTTGAAAAAATTGCTGTTCTCTGTAAATTGCGTACGATAGTATTGATTGGCTCCGGCAAAAGAAGAAACATCCATATCGTGGGAGCCGTGCAGGGCCAAATAGTTGATATTCTGCAGTTCAATGGGCTGCCCGCTCGGTTTATATTGCATGTCGGTTCCTGCAATCGAGATGAGGGAACGAATGTTGAAGTCGTAATCAAACTTGATGTTGGCGTCCTCAGGGTAAGCCGTTAACTCATTATAAGTTGCAGCCACAGTTATGGCTTCGCCTCCCCGTGAATGTCCAATCAACGCAATATTCTGCATGTCCACTTTGCCATAGAACGGATTTCCTTCTGTGATGTTCCATGTGTCCCACGTCTTCAAATGCTCCAGCATTAACCAACCTCTTGCACGATTCTCATCTTTTAAACCATCAATAACGAAAAGGTCATCGTAAGGTGAACTATTCAGGAAGTTCTCATCGATGGAAGCCAAAATATATCCGCGACTTGCCAGCAATTTTCCCAAATAGGCATACCCTGGATCGGAAAAATCCGTCGCCATATGGTTACCGTGCACGATTAGAATGAGTGGGAAGGGACCATCTCCTTCAGGATACCAAACCGTACCGTTTAAAGGCATGGCTTCAGATCCAAACCCGAAAGTGTTTGTGCGCCGGGAACTCCAGTTGCCGACAAAATCCGATCCGTCGACGGACTGTGTTATCAGTCGTCCTTCAACGTCAAGGTCGTGGCGATAAGTTGATTCGCTAGCATAGGTTATAGAGTTTACGCGGAATGTCCCGATTTCTGCGGGATTAACCATCGTCGTTTGGTATTGCTCCGCTGTCTTAGTCTTTTGCAGGGGGTGAGGTACCTCTAATTGCGCTTGACCGTTGCTGGTAATCCAGTATCCCAACACGCAGATAAAAATAAAGACTGCAGCAGTGCTTGTGCCTACCGTTACTTTCACCCATGTTGTAGCCTTGCGGTAGCCTCCCTTGATAAAGAAATAAAGCAAGGCTCCAAATAACGAAGAAGAAAGGATGATGGAGAACGTAACAATTAACGCTAGCTGGACCGCTCCCAAAAAACTGATTAGTAGTAAACAAAATGAGGCAAGCATGAACCAAATATATCGGGAAGGCATTTTTTTCGCCCAATGCAATAATCCCGCAATGATACCCGTTATCATTAAAATTGCAACAACGGACAGGACAGTCCCAGCGAAGTAGTCCATTATGCTACCCCGCGACCCAAGATAATAGTATGCTTGCACAAATACTAAGCATATCGTAACAAAAGATAACACGAGAATAGCTCCCTTCCAACCTGCATGAAGGGAGGGCACGCGCAATAGAGGAAGCCTAGATAACGCTCTACTTATAACTTCCGTTTGAGTATTTGAACTGTTTTTTTTCATGGATGATCCGCCTTTTAATTTCAATTTATTACCAGAAAGCACTTTGACAAGTATAAGGTAAAACTGAATATTTAGCCCCCGTCTTGGGGCGGGTTTTAGACCGAGAGAGCGGAATGGATGTAACAGAGGTAAAAGTACGAGACATATTGCGGTGGGAAGAGGTTGTACAGTTCATTGCTTATCATTATGGCGAGCAGTATCAGTACATGAATGATAACAACCAATCAACTCTTTATAATTAAAAAGCAGCAGCCGATAAATGTTTGCTGGCTACATCTTGTTAAGTACGTAGTCTCACGGACGCTGGATCAAGAAAAATATAAATGTCGAAGGACAACAAGCGCCCAACGCGGCTTTTTTTATTTTAACGATATAAGTTCTTGTCCCGAGCAAAAGACAAGAACTTATATCTGTAGCCGAAAATGGACAAGAACATGTATAGTTTTCCGTAATCATGGAACAGATTAAATCTCGATAACTGTAATCCATTTCACTAATTGGTATAGCGTAATGGATGCGTAATGGATAACAACTGAAATATATATAATGATTTCAGTTTCTTTACTGATCGTTCTCAATATGTTATATTATCGATGGGAGGAGGAAAACATAATGGCAAGAAGCAAAGAATTCGAAGAAAACGTAGTATTAGATAAAGCGATGAAACTCTTTTGGGAACAAGGATATGAGAAGTCATCTATGACAGATTTGGTTGAGCATATGGGTATCCATCGCAGAAGTTTGTATGACACATTTGGAGACAAACATACGCTGTTTTTGAAAGCTATGGATCGATTCCGCGATAAGGTGAATGCCGAGATTACTGGACAAGTTAAACGCTCCAAGACTGCAACAGAGGCACTTCAATTTATTTTTGATTTCATGATAAATGGTGAAGGGGACTCACCTTCAGGCTGTTTAATGGTGAATTCAGCGGTGGAGTTGGCAATGCGCGATACCGATGTAGATTCAAAGTTAACTGAATCGTTCACATTATCAGAGCAACTATTCACTGATATTATTCTGTGGGGACAGCAGAATGGGGAATTTAACTCAGATTGCAATGCGAACAAACTTGCGGAACAATTACATGCTGTAGGTGTTGGGTTGAGGGTAATGGCAAGAACCTCGATGCCCAAGGAAAAATTACATCAGATAGCCAGTTTGTCTATCCAACTTATAGTTAAATAGTTATTATTTATTTAGAATGACTGTTCCAATTCTTTTATTAGCAAGCTTGAGCCTATAGTGACTTATCTTAAAAAAGACATAAGGATATTGTTTACTATGTACATTTTAGAATGATCGTTCTCGAATTTGTTTCTGATCTCGCTTAAAGTTTTCACCATGTGACCCATTCTATTACGCATATTAGAATGATCATTCCCAAATAGGTGTTGCACAAAAAATTATAAATGAATAATAGGAGATGATAACATTGAAAATTTCTGAACAAGTCGCATTTGTCACTGGAGCAAACCGCGGCTTAGGCCGCCAACTAGCTCTTGAACTTCTAGCAAGAGGGGCTAAGGTTTATGGTGGTGCAAGAAATCCGGAAACCATTGACATTCCAGGTGTAATACCTGTGAAGCTAGACATTACGAACCCTCAAGAAGTAGTTGCTGCGGCTAAGATTGCTAAGGATACTACACTTTTAATCAACAATGCAGGATCGTCTACAGGCGTATCTTTACTAGATGGTGATCTTGAAAAAATACAATTGGAGTTTAATACTCATTTCTTTGGCACGCTTTCCATGGTTCGTTCCTTCGCACCAATTCTTGCGAATAACGGTGGGGGATCAATTCTCAATATTCTTTCCGCGTTATCTTGGGTTAGTTCCGGAACTGTTGGAGCATATGCTGCTGCAAAAGCGGCTGAATGGGCATTGACGAACGACCTGCGTTTAAATCTGTATCCTCAAAATGTGAAAGTAATTGGATTACATGTGGGCTATATGGACACAGATATGACGAAGGGGTTAGTAGCTTCCAAATCCAATCCAACGGATATCGCCAAAATAGCTATTGATGGCATAGAAGCTGATCGCTTTGAAATTATTGCTGATGACTTAAGCCGTCACATACAAAGCGCACTTGCAGGTGGTGTTTCTGCGATATACCCACATTTATCTTAATACAAATGACAAACAATTCGCCCATGACATCAAACCAATCCGTAATAGAAAAATCCACACCACGGACAACAAATTTAAAAGAGGAGTGTAATAAATGGATAAAATATGGAGCAAAACAAAAGTTGGGAATTTGGAATTATCTCATCGCCTAGCAATGGCACCAATGACACGTAGTAGATCGAATGAAGATGGTACACCGGGAGAATTAACAGCCCTTTACTATGCTCAACGAGCGTCAATGGGACTCATAATTACAGAAGGTACACAACCTTCTGATGATGGTCAAGGTTACTTATGGTCACCTGGAATTTATACGGATAAGCATATTGAAGGATGGAAAAAGGTTACCAATGCAGTGCATGAAGCAGGTGGATATATATATATTCAATTAATGCATGCTGGTCGCATGTCGCACCCAGACAATACACCACATCATCGTCAACCTGTTGCGCCATCCGCAATCGCGCCAGGTACTGAAATGTTTACCGCTAAAGGTATGCAGGAAATCCCTGTTCCGCGTGAGTTAAGTAAAGGGGATATTCAAACGACCATTGCCGACTTCCGAAAAGCAGCAGCTGCAGCAATTAAAGCAGGTGCGGATGGCGTTGAAATTCATGGAGCAAATGGTTATTTGATTAATCAATTTATCGGTGAAAATTCGAATACACGGACAGATGAATATGGCGGATCTATAGAAAATCGTACTCGCTTCGCGATTGAAGTAACGAAAGCAATCGTCGAAGAAATTGGAGCAGATAGAACAGGTTTCCGTATCTCACCAGGAACACCTCTTGGTGGGATACAAGATGGTGAACATGGTCCTGAACTTTATCGTTATCTTGTAAAAGAACTAGCTCATTTGAATTTAGCTTACCTCCATATCATGCATCTCGGGAACGAAGAGTTGCTCCAAGACATCCGCTTAATCTGGACGAATCCTATGTTAGTCAATCGTGCTGGACGAGCTCTAGAAGATTTAAGTATCGATCTTGATAATGGTCTTGCTGACCTAGTACCTGTCGGTGCCTGGTCATTAGCTAATCCGGATTTAGTAGAACGACTTAAAATAGGTACTCCATTAAATTTAGTAGATCCTACAACATTCTTCGGTGGCGGAAGCAAAGGTTATACGGATTATCCGACGATGATAGATTTGAAAAATCAAGAGAATAAATAGCTTGTATGGAAAAGTTGGCGTACATCTAAATGATTGTACGCCATAAATTTATCTGGAATAATCATTATACTTTATAAAGCGAGAACACAAAACTGTAGTGAAAGAGGATGAAAACATGAAAGCAGCTCAAATAATAAAATACTCCAAAGGAATACAATTGGAAATAAATGAGGTTAAAATTCCGGAAATCAAAAAGCATCAGGTTCTCGTAAAAGTAAAAGCTGCTGGTGTAAATCCATTAGATATTCTTATTCTAAATGGCAGTATTCGAATGTTAACTGATTATGATTTCCCATTAACCTTAGGGAATGAACTATCTGGTGTTATTGCGGCTGTTGGAAAAGATGTTGTTAATTTTCAAGTTGGTGACAACATATATACGAGGTTACCAGTTAATCAAATAGGTGCTTTTGCTGAATATACGGCGGTCAATGAAGATGCGATATCCATCATGCCTAAAAATCTATCGTTTAATGAAGCTGCTGCTGTACCACTCACTGCTCTGACTGCGTATCAAGCATTAAATGAGGTACTCCATGCTCAGCCTAACCAAAAGCTATTTATTCCCGGAGGTACTGGCGGCTTTGGTGCTATGGCAATCCCTATCGCTAAATCAATGGGGTTATATGTCATTACAAGTGGAAGTGAACGAGGTAGATCACGTACATTGTCAATAGGTGCAGATCAATTCATCAATTATCATGAGGAAAACTATGCTGATATTTTATCTGATATAGATTATGTGATCGATACCTTGGGAACGAAAGAAATAAAAGCTGAACTAGGTATTTTAAAACCCCATGGGAAATTAGTTTCATTGAAAGCAGTACCTAATTATCGCTTTGCGGTCGACAATAATTTTCCCATGTGGAAAAAAACAATGTTTGGTTTGGTCGGTGCACGTATTGATTCTTTAGCACGTAAAAATAAAAATGAATATCATTTTTTATTTGTGCAAGCCAATAGAAGTCAATTACAAGAAATCACTACACTTGTTGAAAAACAAGATATTAAACCCTCTATAGACTCAACTTATACATTTACTGACATAAACAAGGCATTAAAAAAAGTAGCTACTGGTCACTCCCAAGGTAAAGTTATTGTAACCTTTTAAGTAGATTTTCATAAGAGTAGATGCGAACCAGAGATCACCGGAAGTGAACGCAAGCTGCTGTTTACAACACGAAGATGCGAAAGCAGAGTACATTTCGTATTTAGTTAATTGATATAGAAAACGCACATTGAATGTATGCTATTCAATTGAACGAGAAGGGCTTAAAAGTATAATATATTACAGATTACCTTAAACATAGGGGTGCGTAATAAGATGGGGAAGACTGTTCTTATCACAGGAGCATCAGGTGGCATTGGTAAAGAGTTAGCGGATCGTTTCGCCAAGGGTGGTCATAATTTTGTACTCGTGGCGTGTAGCGAGGTTAAGCTATTGGATCTCGCGAAGGAATATCGAAAGAAGTATGGCATTCAAGCAACTGTTATAGCCAAGGATGTCGCTTCCCCAGGTGTGCCAGAAGAGATCTTTGCGGAGCTGAAGAAGAAGGGGATCATCGTCGATTATCTTGTCAATAATGCTGGCTTTGGATTGTACGGCGTGTTATTGGAAACAAAGTTGGAGATAGAGACGAATATGAGTGATGTCAACATCAAAGCATTGACTTTTATGACGAAGTTGTTCTTACCTGATAGTGTTAAACGTAAGACGTTATCATGCCAGGTGCTCGTAATCGATTCATGGCGTTCATACCGAGGTTAATGCCACGCAAGATGGTGACACGTATGGTCAGATCCATACAAAACAAAGTGGAGCATTAACTTAATCATCTATTAATTTAAACGTTCATTTTATTGGAAATTCATCATACAAGGCTACTATGTGTATGTTATTCAAAATAACGATAAGGGCAGCTTCAGTATCGCAAATGACCGTGCATATTGGAGCAGTTGCTTTAATACAATTTTCACGCACTTTATATATGTGTTATACACCATATAAAAACATATATGTACTATTAATCGGAGGGATGAATAACAAACTTATAATTAGATATCAGATAAAAACCTTTATATGATATACAACACCATATTAATATAATCCATAAAACAGGAGCATTATACAATCTCTATGACATATGTACAAAATACGAGTTTTGTGTAAAAGTAGTGTCGCTAAATAGTAAACTATTAAATTCTCTGTCTCAATATTGTCGAAGGACAACAACTTATATGGTTAAAAGACGAGAACTTATATAGTTAACCGAATCCTCCCTTCATTTATCATATAACAAAGGCCAATCATCAACAATCTGAACATCAGCCTTTGTTATATTTTACAAGTCTTTTTGTAATATTCTTGCATATCTCATTGGCTTTCAAATTCCAACCAACTTTCCACTCTTTTAATGGAAATACGAAAAGTCTTTATTCATCGGCATCTGAAGAATCTGATAATTATTAACTTTAGGTATAATTTCAAAACGGTTTTGAACTATCTGCTACAAATATTCTCTAGACAAATGAATCATTCGCTTACCTCTTCCTCCATGCTTGTTCGATTATTATACTAAAGTATCCGATAGCTTAGTGTTACTCAGAACATATTCCGTTTCTATCTGATAACAATATTGAATTTCCTTTAGTTGACCTATTTTACTTCTTATAACTAGCATGTGTATGATAAAAACTCAACTTATCAGGATTTAGAATAGAAAATATGGATTTGATTTTATTCTCTTCAATTTCGAAACTCATGACAGCACTAACTTTTTCCTCATTCATGATCGCAACACCAGTACTACCATTGACCTCTACTTGCTTAATGGAGTAAATTTCTTGATTCGCAAGAAATTTAGTTGCTAATGAAATAAGAAGTTGTTTTACGCGTGAAGCACCGTAGATAGGTTTTACTGCAGCAGTTACTTTACCGCCTCCATCTGCATAATAAACTACGTCTTCTTGAAGAAATTCTATCACCTGCGCTGTGTTACCTTGCTGAAATGCACGAATAAAACTAGTAATCACCTGTTCATGAACTGTTTTCACTTGTTCAATCGCCATTTTCTTTTCAAGCTCAGGAAGCATCTTTTTTATCCTGCTTAAAATTTTCCGGCAATTGTCTTCCTTCTTTTGTACAATTTCAGAAATTATTTCATAATCATATTTCAATACTACACGAAGGATAAAGATCGCTCTTTCAATTGGATTTAGTTGTTCGAATAATACCATTAAAGCATAAGTAACGTCACTTTTCACCATCATTTCATGTAATGGATCCTTTTCTATATAAGCTATCGGTTCTGGTAGCCACGCTCCAACATATTGTTCTCTTTTATTTTTAGATGATCTCAACAAATCTAAACATTGGTTAGTCACCATTTTACATAGAAATGCTTTGATATTTCGGTTGTGCTTTACCTCATATCCATTTAGTTTGATAAACACATCTTGAATCACATCTTCTGCATCAGCTACACTGCCTGTCATCTTATAAGCAAGCGAAAATAAAAGTGATTTGTATTCGACATATAGCCGGCTTAGTTCAGTTTGTTCCATAGTAAAGACCCTCACTTTCTTTTGCACATTACACTATTACACAAGTAAACTCGCTTGATTCCATGTTTTTTCTCGAATACGTGCACCCATCTTCCCCGATATTGTAAAATCTAATCCCCACTTCTGAGCCCAAATAAAACCATTATCAGGACCGAGACTAATACAATACAATTTTATCGGAAATGCTTTGTGCGTTATAGAATGGGAATTGCCATATACCTCATTTTTTAGTATCTTGCTTAATCTTGATGCCTGAGGAATCGCTTCCTTGCAAGTCATGCCGTCCACTTGATTTGTCTTTCTATCAATAATACTTGCACAATCACCGATTGCAAATATATTTGGATAGCCTTGTATACTATAAGTATCAGTCACTATTATCTGATGCTCTTTAGTCAAAGTAAATTGGAGTGCTTGAATCAATGGATTTACTCTAACACCTGGTGTCCAAATGCACTCTCCTACTTTATAAGTAGTTCCATCAGCGCACAGGATTTGACCATCTTCAAACTTCTTTACTTTTGTTTTAGCACAAATTGTAATTCCTAGTCTATTAAGTTCTTTTACTAGTTTTTCACTTACCTTTACTGGAACCTCAAGCAATAAATGCTCCTTTGAATCAAATAATATGACCTCTACCTCATTAGAATCGAGTCCTGCTTCTCAAACTTCTTCTTTAAACCAAGCAGTTAGTTCTGCAGCTGTTTCAATACCTGTAATGCCTCCACCGACAATAGCAACGCACAATAAAGCTTTCCTCACTTCATTGTTTTCTTCGGCTTTAGCTAGTAGAATGAGCGATTGTAATTTTTGTCTGATATCTAGCGCGTCCTTCATTCCACTTAAAGTGATCCCGCCAAGTCTACTAGGAACCTCCTGAACAACACTACCGAGTGCTACCACAAGATAGTCATAATGTAAGGTGATGTTTTGTTCACTCTCCATTTTTAGTATAATTTCTTTCTCGGTGTAATGAAATGTAGTAACTTCTCCCCTTAAAAATTCCACACCATTTGTACAATACCTTGTTAAAGGTACTTTTAAATCGACATCCTCAATAATCATTTTAAATAGTAACACTTTTCGAAAATGGAATGAGTTTTTATCCACTAAAGTTATTTTCACATCTTTTCCAATCGAATGACCAAATTCTTTTATTAGGCCATTTACCAAATTGATTCCTGCGAAGCCTCCACCCAATACAACAATATGTTTCATTTTTCTGCCTCCTTTACCTTATAACGAAATAACCACATCATTTGTGACATTTTTAGAGGTTTATTATATTTGTCTTAAAAAATGAGATTTTATTAAAATGTGGTTACCGGAGGTGATAAAATTGAACAAATAGGTTAACCATACATGTTCTTGTCCATCTTTGGCTAACGATATAAGTTCTTGTCCTGAGCAAAAGACAAGAACTTATATCGTTAAAATAAAAAAACCGTGCTGGGCACGGATCTGTATCTATATATGTTGTTGTCCTCCGACATATATATTGTTACACAATATATATGTCTGAATTATATTTGTATTTTATAAGTGCTCTCCATCTCATATTAAACTGAAATTATTTTCAACTTTCTAATTAAAGTTAATAAAGAAAAGAACATTACTCAAATATGAGTAATGTTCTTTTCTTTAGCGGCTTATAGTTTAGTGTTGAATGAAAATAAATTATTAGACTGATTGTATTACATCCGCTCGGTTTTTTGATTTACAAACCGTCAAACCCTCAAGAATAAAGTAACGAAATAGCAAGCTTAACACCTGAAATTCTCTTTATATTATTTTCAAATATCGGTCCGCAATTTGTTAAGATAAACCCCTGTACTCTGTAGGTTTTCATATCATCTTTGAATAATTCGTTTTACCAATCTATCATCTACTTTTACCTCCTTCTTATTTACAAATGCAATGGTAGATAACTGTTTGATATGTTCATCGTTTAATGAATAAGATATCAATTTACCTTCTTTTCGATATTTTATAAAAACATAATTTTTCCAATAGAGAGAACCTTGAACCTAATCAGATATGGCTTTACGGAGCTTCGTTAGTATTAGCAACTTTTCTTAGTATAGTAGCTATTTCTTTAAGATTAGATGACTCTCTTGTATCCTTCACATTTATACCTCAAAAGCTTATTTCATGCTATATACTTACATTTTGCAACTATAAATAATGGAATACTTCATAACAAGATAATCTCCTAAAACAGAAATAGCCGATCCTACTACAAATAGATCGGCTATTCTTCATTATGAACTCAATTCACCAAACAATAAGTCAAGAATTTTCTCATCTGCCTTACGATTTCTCCCTTTGTATGGATAGCAGTGAATATGAATTGCAGGATTAAAGTTAATCTCTATAATGCTATAGTTGGAATCAGAAGCCTCTACTGCTAAGTCATCAATCATCATGTCTACTCCGCAAATAGTAGCTCTTGCAGCTTTAGCCGATTCAATGGCTAATTTCTTATAGCTTTCTGGAATATTGTCAGTAAAGTCAAGACTATCACCACCTGTACTAATATTAGAGTTTTCCCTTAAATAAACGACTTGACCTACTGAAGGGATCTCTCCCCAATGATGATCATGATTTTTCAAAAACATTGCCTCTGCTTCGCCTAAAAGTATTTTTTCTAGAGGTGTCTTATAGCCACGACCTCGAGGAGGATCTTTATTTTTCTCATGTACAAGCTATTCGATGGTGTGGATACCGTCACCCACTATATTAGCAGGAACACGATGCAGGACTCCCACAACCTCTTCCCCCATGACTAGAAAACGATATTCCTTCCCTGTCATAAATTCCTCAAGGAGAACTGTCTGGTCATGCCTAAACGCCATCTCAAAAGCCTTTTGATAATCCTCTCTTGAGAATGTGCGATTAAAGATAGTAATACCGAGTCCAAAGTTTGTGGATTTCGGTTTAATCACGATAGCTTTGTCTTGATACAATTCGTAAGCAAGCATTGCCTCCTCCAAATTCGGAAAAGCCTCCCCAGTCGTTACGCGAATGCCATGATCTTTCAAGACTACTTTTGTTACAATTTTATTTTCCATAATTAATACCGTGCTATAGGAATCTCAACGATTCTTTATGCGGCATCAAGAGCTTCACCATTGCTTTCATCTCGTCGATACAAGCAAGCGCCTTCTCCCTCATTGTTCCACTGACGCCCTTAGAATCTTTTATGACGCCATCTATGCCCTGCGTAATCATCTGATCAATTGGAATCAGCAATCTTCTGTTCTTCTTTATTAAAGGGCTCATCTTCTTTTAGAAACATATATAGGATGAATAAGTGAATAAAATGCAAGGTATCCTTGCTGATCCCAATCTTATAAAGTGGGTTTAGATCAATCAAAACATATAACTATGTACAAGATTTAAGCATGTTGATTAAGCAGGAAGAACTACTGAGTGCGAAGGAGTTCTACTGTCCTGTTCGTTTAAAAACAGCGAAAGGATTAAACCCTTTACAAGAACTAGTAGATGATGGTGTGGAATATATAGAGCTAAGATCGGTAGGCATGTTGTGGTTTATGGGCTTCGAAATGTTGGTCTTACGGATAATCTTGAAAAAGTGTTTCAATGGACAGCGGATCAAGGTTTATTCGTGGCAACCATTGGAACGGGGTTCCTTGCTGCCCTAATCTCTTCTCTTATGAACAATATGCCTACGGTTATGATTGATGCTTTAGCTATTCAGGGCACAAACACAAGTGGCGTGATAAGAGAAGCACTAATTTATGCAAATGTGATTGGTTCTGAATTAGGTCCTAAAATCACTCCAATTGGTTCATTAGCTACCTTATTGTGGTGTTCTTTTTTTAAAAATCTCATGTAATATCCAAAGGAATATTGAAATTGTCTAAAGAAGTGGATTTGAATACCGAGTCTTTAATTCAGTTATTTTATTTCTTAATTGATTTATAATTTCCTCTGCTTCATCCATCGAATCACATCGTATAAATAATGTAGCGTATTCAAGTAGCGAATCATATTTTTTTATACAATCTTAGTGTTGAACTTAAATCGGATAGATTCCGATCTTTGTTTATTACACTTTGCTGTGATAATTATGGCTTACGTTAAGCAGAATAAGTTGACGAAACACTTGAGTGCCTTCTGCTTTCACGATGAAATATTTGTTAATCTACTGCAACCAATAACTTACGTTTCGAAGGTATCTTCTCTCCCACGCACTGGTCTTGTTCGAATGACGATATTTTTTGTTAAGGAAATTCAACTAAATACTTATAAATACTTAATATTACTGATAATTACTTACATTTATGATAAAATTACTTACTAGAGGTGATGTGGATGTATCAAGAAGACCGATTGCTGAAAATACTAGACTATATTAATAAACATCACTCAATGAGTGTAATGGATATATGTTCTCTACTTCATGTATCTAGGGACACAGCCCGAAGAGATATTGTTAAATTAGTTCAAGAAGGGGGCGTTATTCGTACACATGGTGGGGTTGCTCTACCTCAATTGCAGAAGGAAATACTCACCTATCGGGAACGATTAATTGACGAAACAGACAGTAAAAGAAAAATCGGAAAGTTAGCTGCTAAACTAGTTCGAGATCGGGAAACAGTCATATTGGACGTATCAACTACGGTACTGTTTGTAGCAGAGCAAATATCAGCTAAAAATATTATGGCAATCACACACTCCATAGACATTGTAGGGATTCTGTCAGGTCGGGAAGATCTGCAGGTTTATGTGCTCGGAGGTTACTTAAATACAAAAAGTCGGTTATTATTTGGTCCCTCCGTCATCGATAAGCTAAAAGAATTAAGAGCTGATAAGGCATTTATCGGAGCTACAGCTATACGAGCCGATGGGCTTTACTTTCCTTACGAAGATGATGTTTCTGTTAAAAAAGAGATGGCCCGCAGATCGGATCAGGTAATTGTTGTGGCAGATTTCACGAAATTTACAAGCAAGTCGGCTTATCGTTTAGATTTTGACTTTGTAGATATTTTGATTACCGATCAAGAGGTGCCTATCGAAATAAGAGAAGTACTTCATAATAAAAATATAACGATTATTCAATATGAGGAGAAAGATAAATACGAGGAGGAACACAGTGATGGGTCTTAAAATTTTACACAATGTAAAAGTGATTCAAGAAGATAACCCTGGTCTATCTGCCAGACTCTGGATAAGAGACGGAATTATTGAAAAGATAGAAAGTGATCTACCTTCTCTTCCTGAGGGCGAATATGAATTTATCGATGGTCAAGGACATTTAATAATACCAGGCATGATTGATGTCCATATTCACGGTGCTAACGGGTTCGATATGATGGATGGGAGTCAGGTAAGTATTCAGGAGGTTTCGCGGGCTTGTGCAAAAACTGGCTGCACTTCGTTTCTAGTCACTTCTGTCAGCTCTTCAATTGAAGAATTATTAACCATGATTCGTAGTGTGAAAAATGTCATAGGGCATGAAGTCGGCGCCAGAATTGCAGGGATTCATTTAGAGGGTCCTTACCTGAATCCGAAACGTAAAGGCATGCAAAATGAACGCTTTTTACGACATCCGAATCTAACTGAAATGAAAGAAATTTTCAACGAAGCAGATGGATTGATTAAGATGGTTACAATAGCCCCCGAATTACCTGGTGGTATGGAACTCATCTCATTTCTGAAGGAAATGGGAATAGTTATAGCCGTCGCACATTCTGATGCCACATATGAGGTGGCTAAGCAAGCCTTTGCAGCAGGAGCAAGTCATGTTACGCATTGTTTTAATGGAATGCGTCCGATTCATCATCGAGATCCCGGATTAGTTGTAGCTGCTTTTGAAGAAGAAAATGTAAGTCTCCAAGCGATTGTAGATGGAATTCATTTGCATCCTGCGATCGTTCGAATGATGCATCGTCTGAAAGGAGCTGATGGCATGGTACTTATCACAGATGCTTTGCAAGCCATGGGGCTTGGAGACGGAAATTATATGTTTGGTGGCCAGCATGTTACGGTTTCCAAAGGTGTCGCACGTCTACAGGATGGGACTTTGGCCTCCAGTACGGTTACGATGAATGAGGCACTGCATCTAACAGTAAAAACTGGAATTTCTTTAGAAGACGCTGTGAAAATGGCTTCAAAATCGCCTGCACGAATACTAGGTCTTGATACTATAGGTAGTATCTCCAAAGGTTATGATGCAGATCTTGTCTTGTTAGATGAACAATTCCAAGTACAATGGACAATGATTAAGGGTTGTATCGTCTAATGTTTTGGGATCTTATGAGAGAAGAACAATCTTTTTATTTTTGAGATCTAGAAGGACTGTAGCTGAATGCAGCTACAGATATGTTGATTAAACATAATATTTTATCAATTGAGTAATTCGAACAACCTTTCATTCAGCCCCACAATCACCATTAATGGCTTAAGAAACAAACTCAGCGCTAATAATACAAGTTCTTGTCCATTTTCGGTTAGCAATATAAGTTCTTGTCCCGAACAAAAGACAACAACTTATATAGTTAAAATAAAAAAACGTGCTAGGGACGTATTGTTATCTACATATTTTATTGTTCTCCTACAACAATGTAGGTAACTTTGTGTCAAAACACGATTATGTAGGGACATTTGTGCATTTTTTAGTGACACAAATGTTCCTACATAAAAAAGGAAAAGCCAGAGTTAGCAGGCTTTTCTTGGTTAAGTTATGTTGGTATTTTTGTGTCCTTAGACACAAATTTCATATATTCTACTAAATAATTTGAATACGTTAGTCTTGTTCTGTTTGTATAACAAATATGATCTCAGATTGTTAATGATCAACTTTGTTATTTGTCTCTTGTTCTATTAATAATATATTGAATTAAGTTAATAACAAGTTGTTAGGTTTTGCTTATGTTATGTAATCATGTATGTCACACATCTTCATAGCGCGGTTCTAATATGATGAAAAAAATTAATCGTCATAATCTAAATTTTATAAATTCTATTCATTAATAATAAGCCGCATAATTCCTCATAATGTACTTTAATATTCCTCAATAATCACATAATTTTCATCGCCTAGACTTCATTATCATATAGTCACATGTTGCTTTCACACTTAACAATGGATTATTTATGAAAGCGTTTTTAAATGTAGTTGCTCATCTCCTTCTTCTAGATAGCTTATTATTTACCAAAACGTTCTGTGTTTTGGTATATTTACTATTTACTCAAAAAGATGAATCAAATAATTGTATAGCTAATGGGAAAAGTTAGATCAGCATCTAGGAGCAGTATATCGAAGCTGCAGCTGCTCCCTTTTTCAATACGCTAATGACCATTTACTTTACCAAAGTACCTCTCAAAAATAATCCGACAATCTCCTTTGATAAATCTAATGTTGGATCAGATTTTCTTATTATATCTCCCTTATTACCAATTACCATCATAGTCGAGAAAATTTGGGCAAGAAGCATCGAATTATTCCTACGAAGAATGTTTTTATCCATTGCAGCTTCAAAATAATTAGCCAGCTCTTCGTAAATCTTATTTTCAGCTTCTCTAATTTCCTGTATCTGTATCTCACTCAAATATCTCTCCGCATCTCTTAGAATTGTCTCAATGTCCGAATGAGGATTAGCCAATCTTACTTTTGCCACATTTAGCAGTCCTGCCTCTAGATGGTCTGCTTCTCTTAATAATCGTGACGTAGCTTGTTGTACATTCTTAAACATTGTCGTGACCGCGATTTTAAAAAGTTCCGGTTTACTAGTGAAATGATAATATATCGAAGGTTTAGTTACATTGCAAGCTTTAGCGATTTGCTGGAGCGACACGGGTTCATATCCATGCTCCATAAACAGTTTGGCGGCCGTTCGAAGAATTATATCTTGTATGGGTAAATCATTCTCAGCTTGTTTCGGTCTTCCTGGTGAGCGTTGTAAATCTTTATTCATCTTCATTACCTCCGTGAATATTTTGTGACAAGTTATCCATTTGAACAAACTAACCTTGTTATTTTACTTACCGGTATATATAATTTACTAGAATTGAAGCAGTTATTCAATATAAATAATAAAGCGAGCAGGTGAATTTGAGTTGAAAAATAGTACACTTTTGAAAAGGTTCAGTTATGTAACCACAATTTTTATGTTCTTTGCCACCTTTGGCGGAGGAATTGTTACACGAACTGAGTCCGGGCTGGGTTGTGGAACCGAATGGCCGTTATGTCACGGTAAATTCGTTCCTGCTCATACCATTGCTTCGGTCATTGAATACACGCATCGACTGGTGAGTACGACTGCGGGAATTTTAGCAGTAGCTACTCTCTTGTTATTTATTTTGTACAGTCAAAAACGGAGAGATTTACAATTCTTCTCTTTACTTACGTTCATATTTGTAAGTATTCAAGGTGTAATGGGTGCGTTAGCAGTTGTATTCTCGCAGTCTCCTCCAGTTATGGCGCTGCATCTAGGTTTTGCCTTCATTTCTCTTGCCAGTTCTTTGATGACGAGTCTTGGAGCGAGGGCGGAGGAAAAGCTGGGTGGTCTTGAGGAGTTTCGCAGAATGCCAAGAACGAGTAGAAAGTTTCGTAATTTCGTATGGATAGTGACGATTTACTCATATGTGGTTGTTTATAGTGGAGCATTTGTAAGTCATACCGATTCAGCAGGCGCATGCTCTGGATTCCCTCTGTGCAATGGATCGCTGCTACCAGATCTATCCGGAGAGTGGATCGTATTCATTCACCGCTTAGCAGGATTTATTCTTGTTTTTCTTATCGTGGTTCTTTCGTTTATAATTTTCAGAAAATACAATAATAATAGAGAGCTGAAAATTTTAGGAAATATCTCAGTTATCCTTATTCTGTTTCAAGTCCTTTCCGGCGCTGGTTTAATGCTTACAATTCATCGCCCTGAGGTGTATATGTTTGTTGTACTTGCTCATATGACGAGCATCGCTGTTCTTTTCGGACTCCTATCATACATGAGCTATATCGTTTGGAGACTAACAAAGCCTGAAAAGTATTAAATATTCAATATAAAAGTAAATTATTGAGAAGGAGATTTTACTATGGCAAAAACAAAGAAAAAAAACAAATGGACTAAAATACTATTATGGGGATGTTCATTTATTGTAATTGTTGCAATTGGCTTATGGATATTCCTCAATTCGATGACCTACAGTCCTTCCAGTCAAGCGGAACTCGCTTTTCAGAACAATAATCAGGTAACAGTAACAGCGGTTAAAGACGGTTACAAATATGAACCTCAAAATGGGACGGTAATCGAACCGAATATTATTTTTTATCCTGGAGGTCTTGTAGAACCGGAAAGCTACTCCCTCTTTGCGAGAGAACTAGCCAAACTAGGACATCGTGTATATATTGCAGAAATGCCGCTGAATTTAGCGATTTTCGGTCAAAATAAAGCTGACTCCTTTATTAACGAACACCCAGACGAATCATTTGTTATTGGGGGACACTCATTAGGAGGTTCATTTGCTGCCAGATATGCTTCTGAACACAGTGAGAAGCTTAAAGGTGTATATTTCTTGGCTTCTTATGCCGATAAGACTGGATCAATAAAAGATACTGATCTATCTGTTTTGCAAATTACAGGTACAGCAGATGGAGTTCTCAATAGAGAAGATTGGGAAACTGCCAAAAACAACCTACCTGCAGACACTTTGTATGTCAGTATAGACGGAGCAAATCATGGACAATTTGGATCATATGGAAAGCAAAAAGGTGATAATAATCCAGATATTGATGATGAGGAGCAATTACAAAAGGTTGTTCAATCTATAGAGGATTGGATCGCTCAAATGAATAGTAAATAATAAGGGTTAAAGGGCTGGAAATAGGGATGGTAAAGCTGCTTGTATTGCCAGCCTTCCCTCTCCACTCGCTCTTTGTTATTATCGACTTGCATATTCCTCCTAGATTGAATTAAATGTAAAGGGTTGTTAGGTTGATAGGTTTATTTTTTATATTTCTTATATCTACTAATGATCTCATCAACAAAACAACCCCATAGTAATAAAATAATGCCAACAATTATTAGGATTACTGAATAGTTTGCAGCTGAAGCTAGTCCCATTTCATTTAATGCAGTTCCTATTCTTCCAGGTGGAGTTGTCCATCCACTTAACTTTAAAGCATGGTGTGATGCTGGGATATGTATGCCTAAATACAAAATAACACCACAGAATAATAAGATGCCTCCAACAATTATTTTCTTCACTACAATCTCATCTCCTTTGGGTTTACATGATTGTTGAACTTTATTTTACTTTACATAATTGTTTCACTTATTCTACTATTGTAAAGCCTTCATTATCCTCTCTAATAGAGAGATCAATAGTAGTTATATTCTTTATTGAGGCCCGCTTCAATGACTTCATGCTATTGACCAGAAAATCTATTTGGGACGCTTCTCCTTGGAATTCTGCCTCTACACTTCCATCTATTAAATTTTTCACCCATCCGGTTAAGTTCATTCTTCTAGCAATACAATATATTTCTAAGCGAAACCCTACCTTTTGTACTCTTCCAGAAAAAGTGATCTTTTGTCTAATGATACAGTTTGGCGTGAATTGGGGTATCTTAACCTTATTTGCATGCCAGATTACATAATCGTTTCTTAATTTCTTAAATAACTGCATAGTTTCATTGACTCCTTTTTAAAAATACTTTTATTTTGAATCCTATCTACCTCAATTTATTCCCGCTTCAATTCTTAATTTTTTTAGTATATCTACGTCGATATGGTATTATCAGGTTATTAATCTAGTTAATTGTTACAATAAGAAACAATAAAAGGAGAGTTAACACATGCCCAAAAGTTGCTATACATACTCATTGCTTATTCTGTTGCTATTGGCTTCTTATTCGACTCCGTTCTATGCTGCTTCTGCATCACCTAATCCTTTCGATTTTAGTCAACGTACAGTCAGTCAACCTTCCGTTACAATTAATGGACAGTTAATTACGCTTCAAGGTCCTCAACCGACGCTAGTAAAAGGAAAAACTTACGTTCCCGCCCAACTTTTTGAGCATCCAGACATTCAAGCAGATATTACAGAGTTTCTATATGAAGATGATTCGAGCGTTCTTATTTCACATTTCAATGGCAATCTTAAAATTTATGCAGATAAAAGTAATTACATGTTCATTGATTCTAGCGTAGATGTTGCTGATATCATGATCGATTGGCAAAGTCCCCCGCCTTATCTCTTAGAGGATGATATCATGGTTCCGTTGCGTGCCACTGCAGAACGAATTGGGATTTCCATTGATTGGGATGTAGCGACTCGAACAGCGATCCTCACAACAGATGATCACTATCGCGCTGAACTCCAATCACCAGAGGAATGGGAAATGTGGCTAGGCGAGCAACCTCTCGAGTATGATGACCCCTCAGGAAAAGTAATAACCGAAGAAGAATTGTCTGATTATATCACTTCGAATGGCCTTCATGTTTTAGACAAGATTATACTCGATAAATATACAGCAGTAGTGCTACTTATCGAAGAGGAAGATGACAAAAAATTTCTCTGTAGGAATTACATCGACCGTTTGAAAAACGGAAAACTGGACTCGAGCATGTCAATGGTCATAGATGAGTATGACGGACCAGACGTAGCCGTCCAAAGGTTTGGACATCACGTTAGTGTTGGTATGTTTGAACAAGGACTTGATATGGAATACACACATTTTGAGGTAGATTACATCGCTGATGGAGAGAGAGTCAAAGTTACCTATGATATCACAGGTAAACAAGGCATGTTTTTTGACATTCCTGAGGAAGTTACATTCGGTAATGTAACATTCTACGGGAAAAACGGGTACACTTTCGATACGTACTTCTATTGAGTAAAATTAATAACTCAATACATATCAGTCAGTAGTGTACTGCCACCTACCCCGATACCTAACAAATGTTAATCAGTAGACATTCTTAGGTGGTCGAATGGTAGGTGGTTTCACTACATGTATATTTCTTTTTGAATCAACGTTTGTTTACCCCAATATACTTCTAATAAATTGAAGAGGCTTAAGTGTGTCTCCGTATGTATCATTCGTTATTGTAATTACCATTCCTTTAGTGGGTGCTACACAAATATAGTTACCACCCATCCCCATTGCATAATAAAACCTTTCTGAATTAGATGTTTCAGAAATCCACCAATGTCCCCCATAATGTCCAAAGTGCTCATAAGTTAGATATTGAGGCTCAGAAATATAAGCAATCCACTGCTCGCTTATTAACTGTTTTTTTTCCCATTTGCCATTCTTTAAATGTAACTCACCAAATTTATGCATGTCTTGAGTTGTTAGATGTATTCCGAATCCACCGATATTGATTCCTTGTGGATCTTCATGCCAAATATAATCGTTAAATTTCAAGTGGTTGAATAAGTATTGATCAGCAAATTCTTTTGCACTCATGTTAGCTGTTATTTGAATGATAGCTGATAATAACTGACTACAACCAGAGTTATAATTCATTGATTCACCTGGAGAACTTATAAGGGGTCGCTCTAATACATACTTAACCCAATTAGGACTATGTATCATTTGTGGCCACCCTCCCCATTCGCTCATCTCTGGCCAATTGAAACCTGCACTCATTGAAAGTAAATGATTAATAGTTATGCTCTGCTTTCTTGAGTCGGTATCACGAATTATTGAAGGAAAGTACTCAGATATTGGAGTTGAAAGGTCAGGTATTAAGTGCTGCTCTAGTGCTATGCCAACAAGACTTGAAGTTATGCTTTTTGTGCATGAATTAATCTTATGCATCTTCTTCTCTAATTTATTATTTTTATAATATTGAAATACGAGTGTGTCGTCTTTACTTATTAGGCAACTATGTATTTTTTCACGCTTTAATAAGTCAGATAAATGAATACTCGCGTCATTCCAGTTCTTTTGCAAATATTATTCCACCTTTATTATAGATATACAATCTATCTCTGATGCAATTATATACACCAGAATAGAACGTATGTTCTCAAATTTCTAACTTCTACATTTATCGCATTATTACCATAATACACCAAATAACCTTAATATTACATCATTTTCATTCTATCACCGTATATTTTCGATGACTTTTTCGATTTTAGCTTCAAGAAAAGTGCCACTTTTAACCATACAGAACATATGTTCTGTATCGATTCACTTAGAATTAATGATTCACATTAATAGATGTTGTATTTTAATTACTTAGTAGATACCTCCATATGAAAAAATCCTTTCATCAATATACTGACAAAAGGATTTCTAGTGTTAACATCTTTACTTGTCCATCTCCCTATCTAACAACTTCTATAAGCTCTTTAGTTGCATTATTAACATCCCGCTCCGTCGTTTCACTTTGTGAATGACGATATTCCTCATAGAAACCATTTAGCTCAAGTAGCTGAGAATGTGTCCTTGACTCAACGATCTCGCCATGATGCATAACGATAATCCGATCAGCATGCATAATCGTAAATAAACGATGTGCTATAACCATCGTTGTTCGCCCTTCAGAGACAATATGCAATGCACGTTGAATCAGTTGCTCTGTCTGTGAATCAAGATTGGCTGTCGCTTCATCCAGAATAAGGATCTTCGGACGAAAAACAATAATACGAGTAAATGATAATAATTGCCGTTCACCTGCTGACAATCCACTCCCTCGCACCGGTTGTACCAACGATGCCTATCATCTCGCTCGGTCTAATGTGTAGATCAAGCCCTCTAAAGACCGGCGAACCGTTTCCATATGCAAAAGTGATATGATTGAAATCAATACGACCTTGTACTGATTCAACTTCAACTTTTTTAGACTTTGTATGATCCATTATTTCTGGCTTCAGTTCAAGCACTCCCCATATCCTATTCACAGCAACCGTTGCAGATTGCAATGTATTCCACTGTTGAGTAATGCCATTGATAGGTTGGAAGAACTGGCGGATATATGTAATGAATGCATATAACACACCAAATTCTAGCGTTTGACCAAGTACTGCATTACCACCGACCCAAGTCACGAATGCAATACTAAGGTTACTCAAAAGAAACCACTTGGAGTTATTACACTCGCATGTGGCTTGAAATAATTAAGATCTAGAAGCATAGTTAAACAAGATTTCACGAAATCCTATAACATAAGGTGTTGATAATCTCAGATGTTCGATTTCATCATAACAAAACCTAATTTCTGCCAATTCATTTTCCAGAGTAGGAATAAACTCATAAAGATCGCTTGATAGTTCGCTCATAGTAAAGGTTAGTAATCTTTGTTGAAATTCTTCAATTGAACATTTTCCTTCCAGAAAAAACTCACACCGTTCAATCATCCTCTTTATATTGTCCATACTTCACCTACTTTGTTATTACTGTCACTACGCTCCAAAAACATTAATTACTACCTCTAGTGTGCATGAAATATACGAGTAATTTCCGTTTGCTTGCTTAACACCTGAAACACTACTTAGCACATATTCTATATAACGAGGCGGAACACCTCTAACATAGTCCCCACCACCGAAGCTGATGTCGCACACCATACTTAAACTCCTCCCAATATGCCCATAACCTGTAATGTAATGCTCGATTCCCTTTCTTACTTTTATATTAATAATGTTTATGTCAATAATCATTATTATTAAGAAAACCACATGGAGGTTTTTCACTCGCATGTGGCTAAACTAGCATAAATGAAGGTATCTACATCAGAATATTATAATTATCCATCAATTTAGAAAGTAAACCTGTAGTCGCTCTTCCTTATTACCTCATTTTCTAGTATGGTGCTTATAATATACAAAAAGCATAACAACAGAAACAATAACAGCAATTACAATCAAACTCGATTTATTTACATTTTCTATGCCTACTTGATAAACAGTATAGATCCCGCCCAAAATTAAATTTATCATAATCAATGTAAAAATCACTATTTTTTTATTCATACCAGAAAACATTACGAATCGAAAAACGGCTAAAAAGTTAGCAATAATCCAAACAAAAATAATGGTGAACGTCTGATCCATTCTTTCCTCCTTAATAGTCTCCTTTATTTTCATATGCACCAGTTTTCATCATAAAATTAAGCATCGCATCATTAATGGAATCAGTATCATTTTTCGATAAATTATGTGTTAACTTCCCATCCTTATAACAGTATACCAAAAACCCATTACTAACCATTTCGTTTAATAGTGTTGACGCAAAAATATATCGAAGAGTAATTTATTCCCTCCAATTCGATACCATTAATCCATGTGAAACTAGATCTTCAACAAGCCAAGAAATTTTGCACTATCCTAATTATTAAAGTATATTGTCTATTCCGTCTTTGATTTTCCTTGTTGATAACTAGTAGTTTCCGGTGAACCAATAATGCCATCTCCATCAATAACACACAATAATTTCCACTAGGGTCAACATACCTCAACGGATTATTAAACACATTCGTATCTAGCATGCGCTTCACTTGTACATCAGTAAAAGCTTTACCTATCTTCGTATGAAAGCCGTCTTGATTCAATTGCAGGACTAATCGTGACAATGACCACCCGCAAAATTCCTTGTGTCTTATTCTATTTTTTGATAGTAGGCCCATCAATTAATTACTCGCCAAAATCGCATCCATTGATCTTAACCCCCTCATTTATTCTTATGTATATGTACAAAAAAGAATCCTTCACCCATAAATTGAGGAAAGGATTCTTCTTAAATTCTAATTGTAACTTCTATACTTAACTATTACTAATAACCTAGAAGCGTACTGCTGCATGTCGTTTGTAAAGATCTTCTACTACTAGACAAGCCATAGCTTCAACGACAGGTACGATTCTCGGACAAATACATGGATCATGTCTACCTTCAGTTTTAATCTCGATCTCTTCACCACGTTCATTCATTGTTTGTTGTGCTACAGAGATAGATGATGTCGGCTTAACACTAATACGGAAAACTATTTCTTGGCCAGTGCTAATTCCTCCGACAATACCTCCGGCATTGTTAGACAAGAAACCATCTTTGTTCATTGCATCGTTATGTTGACTACCTAACATGCTGGCAGCAGCAAAACCTGCACCGAACTCGATTCCTTTAACAGCACCGATAGAAAGCATTGCTTTAGCTAGTTCTGCATCTAATTTATCAAATGCAGGCTCACCAAGTCCTGGATCTACACCGCGGATACGACATTCTACGATACCACCACAGCTATCTCCAACTGAAGCAAGATGCTCAATTTTACTAATCATTTGCTGAGCTGCTTCAGGATCACAAGTACGTACTGGGTTTTGTTCGATAAACTCTTCATGGAATGAATTTGCTTTAATATCACCAATTTGCTTGGTGAATGCTACAACTTGTACACCACGATTTTCAAGTAGTTTACGAGCCACTGCACCACCCGCTACGCGACCAGCTGTTTCTCTACCCGATGCTCTCCCGCTTCCACGATGATCACGAATCCCGTACTTTTGCAAGTATGTAAAGTCTGCGTGTCCTGGACGGAATGAATGTTGAATCTCACTGTATGCTTCTGATTTCATATCATGATTGTGAAGCATAATTGCAAGTGGAGCGCCTGTTGTTTTACCTTCAAAAACACCCGATTGAATTTGAATAATATCGTATTCTTTGCGTGGAGTTGTTACTGAAGATTGACCTGGCTTTCTTCTATCCATTTGTTTTTGAATATATGCTTCGTCTATTTCAACGCCTGGCGTTACGCCGTCTACGATTACCCCTACTGATTTACCATGTGATTCACCAAAAGTTGTAATTCTAAAATTTTCTCCAAATGTGTTACCTGCCATTTTTATTCCTCCTAAAACTTTTTGATTAACAACTTGATTGACTTTCTGTGATATCAAAAAGTCACTTCGAAAGCATTCACTTAACTTTTTGATTAATTTCTAGATTGACTTTCTGCGAAATCAAAAAGTCACTTCGAAAGCATGTACTAAAATTTCTTGTGTATAGCTTCTTGGTTGACATCTTTTGTATCTACTTAAATTAGCTTAAGTTATGTTGATATATCCTTATTATAATGAGATACTTGCAATAAGTGAAATTGAAATTTTACTAATTTGCCATAGAGGTGTTCTATATCAAATGATTAATTTAGAATGGTATCGAATTTTCATGTACACTGCACAGCATAAAAATCTAACGAAAGCTGCACAGCAACTTCATATTACGCAACCATCAGTTAGCTATGCAATAAAGCAGATGGAAGAGGCATTAGATGTTCAATTGTTTCATCGGCTTTCTAAAGGAGTAGAGTTAACCGAAGAAGGTCAAGCTTTACTGAAGTATGTAGAGCAATCATTCGATATGCTTGATTCTGGTCAAAAACATTTACAAAATCTAAAACAGCTTAATGTAGGTGAAATTCGCATTGGTGCAAGTGATTCCCTTATTAAGCACCTTCTCCTACCACAACTGAATACGTTTCATAGTGAACATCCTTCAATTAGAATTCGATTGTCACGTGGTAAAACTCCTGAAATCACGAAGCGGGTAAAAGAAGGTGAGATTGATTTTGCGCTCGTACATATGCCGATCGATGATCCTGACTTGAATATTCAAACATTGGTGGAACTTGAGGATATTTTTGTAGTTGGCGAAGCTTATCGTCAATGGTCGACTCGCTCAATCACAATACAAGAGCTGGCTGAAATTCCTTTAATACTGCTTTCCCCTGGAAGTAGCACTAGAGTATTTATTGATCAGTGGTTTGCCGCTAAGGGTATTTCTGTAACACCAGATATTGAATTAGGTAGTATTGAGTTATTATCTGAATTTGCAAGATTAGGTTATGGCGCTACCTTTATTAGTCGTTCATTTGTTCAAGATGAGTTGAAAAATGGTACGTTATTCGAGCTTAACATCAATAGTATATTACCTTCTCGTAGTATTGGTTTTGCTGTACGTGAACATACGAAGTTATCTCTTGCCGCAGAAACGTTTATGAACCATTTACATCTCGGTAATAAGGATATCAATTAGTATTAGTTATATTGCCTATTAGTTTGCAAAAAAGAAGCTCTCGCGAATAGTAAGAGCTTCTTTATTAATGTTACATTAGTTCTTGGGTAAAATTATGAATCATTATCTGATTTAATTGATCACTTCGGTCGTTCTATCGTGAAGGTTTCTCCGATTTTTGCGTAGTTATTGCCTGCTAATCGACTAACAGCCTTTAACTCACTAGCATCGATTCGACCTTCCTCATAAATTGATTCATCGATATGGAACATAACGACTTCCCCAATGAATAGATCAGAACCTGCTAGCCCTTCTTGAGTACCTCCAAGTGGAATTGCATGAACGAGCTTACACTCCATACGAACTTTTGCTTCCTTAATGCCTGGAACTTGGATGACTGCACTATCCATCTTACATAATCCAGCAAGTTCTATTTCACTCTCATCTGGAGGTAAAGAAGCTGCCGTCTTATTGATTGACGCTACATTGTCTTCATCGACAATATGAACGACAAACTCTTTACTATCATAAATATTTCGAGCAGTATCTTTCATTCTTCCTTCAGGTCTTTGTACAGATAAAGACACCATTGGAGGATTGGATGATACGATATTGAAATAGCTAAATGGAGCTCCATTGATTATCCCTTGATCTGAGATGGTCGTTACAAATGCGATAGGTCTTGGTATAATCGTGCCAACTAACAGTTTATAGTTGTCACGCTCAGTTTGATCATGCGGATGTATAGAAATCATACTTACACTCCTCTATATTGTGAACGATAGATTAAATTGTGTTACAACGAGAAGATATGCTCCATTAGCCCTCATATTCTTTCGTAAATTCAATAGTGCTTCTTACTGTATTGATCGGTCTTACCAAACCTTCAATCTGCTCACGTCTACCTTCAAGGAATGGTGGTAGAGATAGTTTCTCTCCTACTGTTTCATACTCTTCATCCCCCATAAATCCAGGACCATCTGTCGCAAATTCGAACAAGATTTGCGGTGCTACACGTACGTACAATGATTCGAAGAAATGACGATCAACATATCCGGATGTGTGGAAATTGAAATCAGCAAAACGTTCTGTCCATTCATCAAGCACATCACGATCCGCCACACGGAAAGCAGCATGATGGACTGTACCAAAACCTTGACGAGATGGTGGAAGCATTACGTTATGCTCAACAATAACTTGAGCTCCATTACCACCCTCGCCTACTTCAAATAAGTGATTGGATTCCTCTGAAGCAATTTCCTCAAACAACATAACTTTTTCTAACATTTGCTTAAAGTAATCGAAATCGTTAATTCTCACGAAGATTGGTCCTAATCCTGTGATTGCGAATTCTAAAGGAATTGGTCCCTTTAACCAAGGAGTGCCAGACTCAACTCCGCTATTATGCTCATCTGAGATCAATTGATACTGTTGATCATCAAAATCTACAAATGATAAAGTCTTTTTGCCAAATTGTTCAGAAATTCCGGTGTGTTTCACATTCAACCGATCAAAACGTTTCACCCAATAGTCAATCGCTGCATCTGTTGGGACACGAAAAGATGTTTTAAAAATTTCATTGTTACCGTGAACTCCCTTTTGAATGTTTGGAAAATCAAAGAAAGTCATATCAGTACCAGCAGATCCTTTATCGTCAGCAAAGAATAGATGGTACGTTTGAATATCATCTTGGTTAACTGTTTTTTTAACAAGTCTCATTCCTAATACATAAGTGAAAAACTCGTAGTTTTTCTCAGCGCTGCTTGTAATTGCCGTTACGTGGTGGATCCCTTTTAGATGATTCATAATTAATTCCTCCAATAATTTAATTTTGTTGAGTCTTGTTAAAAATATTTCTTCTAAGTATAAGTAGATGCCATTAATCTTAATTTTAAGATATATGGTCTGTTTAACGATTCATGCTGTTCATTACTTATTGAAAATTAAATATATTAATGAACAATCGATGTTAATGTGTTTATCATTCATCTGGCTACTACTGCGGTGTAACTTTCATCAAGTTATTATCTTAACTTTAAGATAATATTAATATAACTTTATTCGTTTGTCAATCCCTACTTAGTAATCATCTGAATTTTCACTACGATATTGAATTTTCTTATTATTATATTGAATTGAAAACCGCGAACATACATTCTATAATGTTTAATATAGTTATTTTTAAACATTTACAAATCAATTGATATGTACATTTGGAGGAATGCATCAAATGATTAAGCAAGACTCAACATTATCTAATCCTAACACTTACGTTCATATTATCGAAACTTCTCCTACTCCATTGCAAGGTGATCTTATTGAAGTGATAAAACGTATTTACTCAACACCTGAACGACATTGTACTCTACTCCTAGAAGAACCACATAACGCCGATTATGGCTCGTATTTCGTTAAACTTAACTTATATAACATTAGATTTCGTGTAGCGAAAATTACGCCTACTAAGGTTGGTCAATTTGTAACGATATGGGAGCGTAATGAAAATGGAGCAATACAGCCGTATGACATATCAGAACCAATAGATTATTATGTCATTTGTGCTCGCGAAGGCAACAATTTTGGTCAATTTGTGTTTCCATCATCTGTATTACGTGATCAGGACATATTAGCAGATCAAGGAGTCGGTGGTAAAAGAGCAATACGGATCTATCCACCTTGGGATGTTCCTACTAGTCGTCATGCACGTAATACACAGAAATGGCAATTGCCCTATTTCTTAGACTTATCATTACATCTTCCTATAGATGAAGAACGCATTCGTCAATTGTATAAGCCACTTCGATAACATTAGGTTAAGTCAAATTTCGGAAGTACATTACAAACAATTTTGAAAGGAATGAAATGATGATAAGTCTTATCCTATACAACTGGGAAGTTCGAGATGAATGTATTAAGAATTTTGAATTAGTGTCAAATGATGAGCTTATTAAAGATCGTGATGCAGGAATAGGCTCAATACTAAAGACATTCCTTCATATCATCGATGTTGAATATAGTTGGTTTAGAGCGATATTTAATAAACCCGATATACCACTAGATTTTAATAATTATATTGATCTTCAATCAATTTCAATCTTATCTAATCATTTGAGAGAAGAAATAAAAGGATATTTAAATCAGTGGAAGTATGAAGACATTGATGAAAAAATTTATCCTACCTGGATGCAAGAGTCGTATAGCAAAGAGGAAATATTCAAACATTTATTAGTTCATGAAATTCACCATATTGGCCAATTATCAATTTGGGCAAGGGAACTTGGCGTAACACCAGCTAACTCAAATTTTATTGGAAGAAATCTCATTAATAAAGAGAAGAGTATGTAAGATAACTCAAAATTACCGTACCATCATATTTACGCATTGGTAAATATAGAAAAAACCACTATTTTTTCCTCAACAAGATGAGTTTGAAATAGTGGTTTACTTCACTCTAATTTTTTTATTTAGTCAAATTTTTCAAGCATATGATGAATACTCATGCTTTACCTTTTAACGAGTTTCATACCTTCTAACAGCTGAGTATACTTCTTTAAGCGGAATTTGATATGATGTCGCGATTGCTTTACAATCTTCGTACTCAGGAGCCCACTGAACAAGTTGTCCATTATGGAATCCTTTCTTCACCGTAACTATTCCCCATTCCGTTTCCACTTGTTCATACTCACGTTCTAAGCGATGAACTGTCAATGGGTAATATCTGATGCCAAGAGTTGTTGTTTCACGGAACAAAATAGCTTTTACAGCTTCTAATTTGTCTATAGAACAAAGTAATTGCAATAATGTCCCCGGCCTATTTTTCTTCATATATATCGGCGTATAATATACATCATTCGCTCCACTATTCAGAAGTAAATCCATCACATAGCCTAGCCATTCACCTGGAATATCATCTAGGTTAACTTCTAACTTATACATTTGATCATCGACATGCTCATGCGATGGTGGATGATTTTTCTCCATCCGTTTCACTCCCTCCTATTAAAACATTACTCACCAATAATGACTCTAATTACATTAGGATGTTTAGGGAATGTTTTTGTACCCGCTCCATAACCAATAGATTGAACTTTCATTGATGGTAGATTACCGAACTCTTTGACAAGAACGGCAACAAAAGCAGCACCAGTCGGAGTCGTCAATTCAGAACGAAGTTCTGACTGTTCGATAGGAACGCCTCGCATAATCTCTAATGTAGCGGGAGCAGGAACAGGATAAATACCATGATCGATATGAATCTTTCCATTGCCAACCGGAACTGATGATGATTTGATAACATCAATTTGAAGTTGTTCAAGTAAAATTGCTGCTCCAACGATATCAATGATCGAATCGACAGCCCCTACTTCATGAAAATGAACTTTGTCTAGAGGAAGACCATGAATTAATCCCTCCGCCTCGCCAATTTTGCGGAACAAACGCAACGACGTATCTTTAACGCCTTCAGACAATTGTGAGTTTTCAATCATACTTACAATATCTTTGTATGATCGATGGTCATGAGAATGATCATGCGTATGAGAGTGACTATGACCATGATCGTGATCATGTGTATGACTGTGACTATGACTATGCTCATGTTCATGCGTATGTTCGTGATCGAGTCCATGATCGTGTGTATGACTGTGGCTATGAACATGATCGTGCTCATGGCTGTGCTCATGTTCATGCATATGTGAGTGACTGTGACCGTGTTCATGATCATGGCTGTGGCTATGAGCATGTTCATGTGAGTGACTTTGACCTTCCGCATGCTCATGACTGTGATTATGTCCGTGGTCGTGATCATGACTATGCTCATGACTATGTCCATGTGAATGATCGTAATCGTGACTGTGGCTATGTCCATGATCATGACTATGTCCGTGTGAGTGATCATGACTATGCCCATTTGCCAAATGAACATCAAATTTCGTGCTAGAAATACCGTTCTTAATAACTTTTACCCACGATAAGGTATACTCTTCATGTATATTAAGTTTTTTCAATTCTTCTTGCATTAGGGTTGCATCAGCGCCAGCATCAATTAATGCTCCGATAAACATATCGCCACTTATGCCATTTATACAATCAAGATAAAGTGTTTTCATTATGTTGACCTCTCTCGCTGAGTTTATGAATTAACGCGGCATTATATCCTCCGCCAAACCCGTTATCTATATTTACTACGCTAATACCAGAAGCGCAAGAATTTAACATCGTTAACAATGCTGATAAACCATTAAAATTAGCACCATAGCCAACACTTGTTGGTACAGCTATAACTGGATGAGACACTAGTCCTCCAACAACACTAGGTAAAGCACCTTCCATACCTGCAACAACAACTGAGGCTACCGCATTTTGAATTTCTTCTGCATGGAATAATAAGCGATGAATGCCTGCAACGCCTACATCATATATCCGATGTACACGGCATCCTAGTACCTCAGCAGTAACCGCTGCTTCTTCTGCTACAGCTATATCAGATGTACCAGCTGCTACTATAGCAATATATTGTTTGGATTGATCTTTTTTACTGAAATCTTGCACCCAATATAAAATTCGTGCCTGAGCATGATAGACCAGATGAGGAATGGATTGCTGAACTTCATTTGCTTTATCTGCTGGAATGCGCGTTATAAGCACTTGATCTTTTCTAAGCAGCATCGCATTAGCTATTGCAATAATCTGCTCTGAAGTTTTGCCCTCCCCATAAATGATTTCCGGAAACCCTTGTCTCTTCTTGCGGTCATGATCAACTTTAGCAAAACCCAAATCTTCAAATGCACTTAATTGTTGCTTAGCTGCATCTACAGTTAATTGTCCATTTTGTACTTGTTTCAATATATCTTCTAACATCATCATCACTCCTAAAACTTTTCATATCGCTTTCAATGATACTTCGTGTTAATGAAAAGTACTTCGGAAGCATTACCATAGTATTGACATTAAAATAGTTGCGCAACGACTTGCTGTACAGAAATGTATTTTTCATAAATCGCTCTATATTTCTCACTATTTTCAGCAATCGGAATCACTGGTTTGTTCATAGGTGTATAGTTTTTAATATCTTCGAAAGATGATGCATATCCAAGGGCAACTAGAGCTGTCCATGAAGCTCCCCAAGCAGCACCATTGTGACTTTCAGAAACGTATATCTCTGCATTAAATATATCTGCTAACATTTGCAACCATACTGGTGATCTCGATAATCCACCATTAACAAATACTTTATGAGCTGGCCCAATCGATTGTTCAAGAGCGTTACCTATTTGATATAGATTTAGAGTAATCCCTTCTAATACCGCTCTAATGAGATGTTCACGACGATGCGATATTGATAAACCATAGAAATTACCTTTCGCAGCTTGATCCCATAATGGTGCTCGTTCTCCATTCAAATAAGGCAGAAATACAAGACCTTCTGAACCAATCTCTGATTTCTCAGACTCGGATATAAATGCAGCGAAATCACCGTCATATTGCAATAGATCTTTTGCCCATTGTAAGACAACGCCACCATTGTTTGTCGGACCACCTACAATGAAAGAATCACTACTAAATGAATAACAGAAAGTAGATTGTGTCTCACTTACTTGGAAAGATGAAGTGAATTGACGAATAGCACCACTCGTACCTACAGAAATTGCAACTTCGCCAGGTAATATCGCGCCACTACCTAGATTAGCAAGTTGACCATCTGCTGAGCCAATAACAAAAGGAACTGATGCTGAGATTCCAACTTCTTTCGCAACATCTGCACACAATTCAGTAAGAATAGTTGTCGGTTCAACGATCGATGATAATTGATCACTAACGATATTAGTTAGTTGTAGTAATGTTGGTTCCCATTGCATCGTATTAGGATTAAAAAGACCTGTCGCCGAAGCCATTGCATAATCAATCAAGCGCTTACCAAACCATTTATAAATAATATATTCCTTTGCAGACATGAAGTAAGTTGCTGCAAGATAAGGAGCATAGTTAGTTTCTTTCATCCAAAGTAACTTAGTAAATGGAGTCATAGGGTGTACAGGAGTACCTGTTATTTCATAGTAATGTCGTTTGTCCTCATCTGTTAAAGCATTAACTTGATCTGTGCTACGACCATCTGCCCATGTAAGCAGTGGTGAAATCGGTACACCTGTTTCATTAATACATACTAGAGAGTGCATTGCTGCAGAGAAAGAAATAGCTAAAAGCTCCCCTTCAACAATATTAGCCTCCTCGATCAATCGTTTAAGTGCTAACACAGAAGAGCGTTCAATACGTTCAACATCTTGCTCTGCATAACCTTGCTTTGGGTACTCCGTCTTATTCATCTCTTCCACTTCGGCTATAACATGACCGTCGGTTTGAAATGCACATGCTTTTACACTCGTTGTTCCTAGATCAATTCCTATTACAAGTTGCCTACCCATTGCTGATCTTCCCTTCAGATATATGTTTATGAACATGAATAATAAAAACCACAGCGAACAGTGGTTTTTATTATTCAATACTTATTTTAACATTAAAGAGCAAGTACTTTGTTCATACTGCCACTTTGGTATCCTAATAGATCCATTGTGACATATTTATATCCATAATACTGTAATTGTGCAACAATTACCTCATGATTTTCTAGAAGAATTGGCATATCCGATAATTCAACTTCAATCCTTGCGATTTCTCCATGAGTACGAACTCTTACTTGACGAATACCTAATGATTTTAGATAACGTTCAGATGCATCAATTTTTTGTAACTTCTCATTCGTAATCTGTTCACCATATGCGATACGTGATGATAAGCAAGCAAATGAAGGCTTCGACCAAGTAGGAAGATTAACGGATTGAGATAACTCTCTTATTTCTGTTTTATAAAGTTCTGCTTCCAGAAGTGGACCTCTGACGCCACGTTCCTTCGCAGCTTGCATACCTGGACGATGTTCATTCTGATCATCAGCGATTACGCCGTATATAATATTTTTGTAATTTTTCTCTTCAAGAATTGGCAATATATGATCGAATAGACTACTTTTACAGAAGTAACATCTATTTTTATTGTTCTCTGAATACCCTGGAATCGCTAACTCGGAAGTTTCAATAACTACATGTGTAGCACCAATAAGAGACGCTAGTTCTCTCGCTTCTTCTAATTCACTCGAAGGATATGTCTCTGAATCCGCCGTAACAGCAATAACATGATCGCTACCTAAAGTGTCTACGGCTGCCTTTAACAAAAATGTACTATCTACTCCACCAGAAAAAGCAACTACAACACTTTGCATTTCTCTTAAAATAGATTGTAGCTTTTCATATTTCGCTGTCAGCATCATTTGTCATCCTCCCCAAACTTTTCATATACTTCTTGAATAGTGACTATGCAATGAAAAGTACTTCGAAAGCATAATCTCAAACTTTTCATTTATTTCTAACAATCTTAAATGGTCATGCTTCCAAAACCGCCATCTACTCGAATCAATGCCCCTGTAACAAAGCTAGATGCTTGTTCTGAAGCAAGCCATATTGCTGCACCTTGTAATTCTTCAGGTGTTCCAAAGCGTTGCATTGGAGTGTGCTTCATGATTGATTCTATGCGGTCAGGGCTCAAAATTTTACGATTTTGTTCCGCTGGGAAGAAACCAGGAATAATGGCATTAACACGAATATTATGAAGTGCAAACTCTCTTGCCAAATATTGTGTAGCACTGTTCAATGCTGCTTTAGAAACGGAATACGTAAACACTCTAGAAAGCGGTGTTGTTGATGATACAGATGAAATATTGATAATGCTACCTGAACGTTGCTGCTCAATATTCTTCTGCGCAAAAATTTGACAAGCTTGAACGATACCTTTCAAATTTACATCCATTATATCATCGTATTCATCCATTTCTAGTTCAAGAAATGGTGTACTACTGTTCTTACCTGGTGCATTCAATAAAATATCCCAACCGCCAGACCAAGCTTCAATATCAGTAGCTACTTGCAGTAATGATTCACGCTGACTAACATTTGCTTGGAAAGCTTTCGCTTCTCCACCATTGTCAACGATAGCTTTTACTACTTCTTCAGCTTTTTCCATATTACGACCAACGATAGCTACTTTAGCTCCATGCTCTGCCAATCCATGAGCGATTGATGAACCTAATACACTATTACCACCAATAGCTACTGCTGTTTTACCTGTTAAGTCGAATAATTTACTCATAATTATCTCTCCCTTAGTTGTAATGATATTTCATTATGCAAACTTTGATAACGATGTAATGCTAACGTAGCTCAGTCGGCATCGAATATGAAGTGAACTTGGAAAGTACGGTTCGCGTGTACGTAATCATGTACACTTGCGCTTCCATCTTTCTTAAGTAGCGCTCCATCTTCTTGGTTCTGAAAGCCCGCTTTTTGAACTTTGATTGTTATATTTACTACCACAAATTCCCGTTATCATCGAAAGGTAAGTCAAACAATGGCGATACTACTTCCATCTGTGGATGTTGATTTACATATTCAATCAGTGCTTCAGATACTTCAATTTCACTTAATACTAATGTATTTTTGATGCGAACCATTTTCACTTCTGTAAAATCAAGAATGTTACTAGTTTTAATCGCAGCTTGAATTGTTTCTTTGTCATTGGCTAATGTAGTAGCAATCTTAGTAGGCGCCACTACAGTAGAAGTAAGTCCATTGGCATACGTTACTTCAAGATTCATCTTGTCTACTAGGCGTTGCGTTGTGAAATCTGCAGTACCTACACCATTTGCATTACCTTCTGTCTCATGTGTAAGATCAAGTACAACCATTTTATTAACGTCAGGACCGCCATGGGCATAAGGAGTAGGATAGCGACCTGTAATATTAGGGTCCATTCCATCACCACTGATGTTTTTACCAATTTGATCAATGACTAGCACTTCTAATTGTTCGAAAAACAGTTTTGGTAATAATGCTTTCGCTTGTTCTTGCAAGCTAGCTTCTTTCTCGATAATTTCAGAAGGAGTTAACGTTTCAACAACCGCCACTTTATCGAAAGCATTTTCAACTGTAGCAACCCCAAAGAGAATAGGTTTTTCTGCCATAATCATTTTCGCCATTGCAGGAACATTTTCAGCCATATACTTGAAGCCAAGTTGATGACAAGCTTCGGCACCTTTTTGTTTTCCAAGTCCGATACTAATCATTTTCATAATGCCGCTCTCAACTGGACCACGGAAAGCAGTATGTGGTTTAATACGATTGATAACAACAATTCCATCGGCATTAGCAGCATATTGGTCTACATAGACAGGAAGTCCATTAGGCAATTCGCCTAACTTCACAACTTCCATTGAAGATCGGATTTCACAACCAACGCTCTCTTCTGTTACGCCTAGGTGTGCAAGAACCTCGCTTTGACCTTCAGCTGTAGCACCGCCATGACTTCCCATACTAGGAACGATGAAAGGTTTTGCTCCATGATCTTGTAGAAATTGCACCGTGCATTTCGTTAATTCCACTAGACGATCAAGACCACGACTACCAACTGCAATAGCAATTTCCATGCCAGGTTTAATCTGATCAACTATTTCAGGACGATCTAATTTTAGTAACAATTGTTCACTCAAATGCTCAATATGACTATTATCAAAAGTAACCTTTACTTTTGCCATTTTTGGAACGGGAATATTTTTTACAAGCTCTTGAAGAATACCCATTAACATATCACTCCAATTCGTATATTTTGTATAGTATTTTACCAAATAATTAGATTTCATGTGAGAAAGCAAATAATGACTATCTATATTAATTAGTTTAGTAAACTAATTAATTAAATAATATCATTGGATACCTTATACGTCAACGCGATAATTACTCGTTTTAATTATTTTTTTCGTGTCCATATAGCAAAAAGTATATGAGAGCTAGTTTATCAGCTCCCACATACTTTTATGCTTTACTATCTATTAAATCCAATCTCCATACCCTTGTCTAACTAAATATAGTTTAGAATCTTGAAGACAATCAAATGGATCTCTACCGTTCGTATCATCTTGTTCGATGAAGAAGTGTTTGACACCACTATCTAGTCCCGCATCGATTATTGCTGGTATATCTAAAGACCCTTGTCCCAACTCAGCGAACTGAATGATGTTTGTGAATTTTCGCATGAATTTAGACATATCTTTAAGATCATCTTCTCCTACTTCTAGTCTTCCGATACGATAATCTTTCAAATGCAATAATCCGATACGACCTTTAAAGCGATTAATCACTGCAACTGGGTTTTCTCCTCCACGCTGAATCCAATGAACATCAAGTTCAAACCCTAGCTTAGTTGTATGATTACGCATCATATCAATTAGATACTCTCCATCATATTTTTCAAACTCAACATGATGATTATGATAATAAAGTTCCAATCCGTGTTCTGCTAGACGATTAGCCATCGCTTCTGCTTCAGCGATATATTGCATCACTTGATCTTTATGACCCATAATCGCAAGTGGCATCATACCAATTCGAATATATTTACAGTCTAATTCCTTACAATCGTTGACTATTTTATCAAAATGAGTTTCTAATGACTCTCCGGGATCATTGACACCTTTGTTCAATGGAGCAGATACTGCTGCGATTTGAATACCAAAATCTTCGCTAGCTTTTTTCAATTGTGCTACATTTTCTGATGTCATCGCAATTTGCGTCACTTCAACAGAATGAAATCCTAATTCATGTAACTTCTCAAGTGTCGCATATGCACCTAGCTCTGCAACTTTTTGTTTCAAATTGAACATTTGCACACCGATCTTTGATTGTTTCGTCATCACATACTCACTCCATTCTGATTATTGTTCAGCTGCGATCTTCTTATTCAATTCTGACAAATACAATTCTTCATCGATAGGTAACTCTATTTCTTTATTCAGCCAGCTAGAAAGATGAATAGCATTAGCTAATGCCACACCATGAATACCATCGCTACCTGGAGCTAACAGTGGTGCACCTTCAACAATATGTGCAGCAAAGTTTTCGAATACAGCGATATGCTGTGCTCCCCATACACTTTCAAATTCAATAACTTCCTCAGAGTAGATATCATCGGACTTCCCACCCATAAAGATGTTCATCACGTCAGCCATACTCATCGTATCACTCATCTCGCGCTCTGGTTTAGTTAGACGTTTAATCGTAATTTTCTTACTATCGTCAACAACAATTTTACCTTTGTCGCCTAAAATCTCGAAACGATCCGTTCCGACAATATCATGTGTACATGTTACGAATACACCAGTTGCACCATTAGCATATTCCATCATAACGGTTACTTCATCTTCAACGGATATATTACGTTGGTAGCCATACTTCACATTAGAGTATACTTTTGCAGGCATACCAGTAATCCATTGAAGGAGATCAAGTTGATGTGGTGCTTGATTCACAAGTACTCCACCACCTTCACCTTTCCACGTTGCTCTCCATGCACTTTGATCATAATAACCTTGTGGTCTCCACCAAGTAGTGATCATCCAGTTCGTACGACGGATATCTCCAATCTCACCATCATCAATTAATTGTTTTAATTTTTGATATAAAGGATTAGTACGTTGGTTGAACACAATTCCAAATGCAACTTCTGGTTTAGTTTTTGCATATTCATTCAATTCTCTTACTTGCTTCGTATATACGCCTGCAGGTTTCTCGAGTAATGCATGAATATCACGTTGCAATGCGGCAATTCCGATCTCAGGATGTAAGTAATGAGGTACACATGTAACGACTGCATCAACTGTGCCGCTATCGAGCATATCGATATAATTATCGAAAAATGGAACATCTGGGTAGTTTTCAGCTGCCCATTGCTTTCTCGCAGGGTCAGCATCACTTATTGCACCTACCACCATGTTTTTCACTTTGCCTTCAGTAATAAATTTAGCATAAAATGCACCTTGCGCACCGATACCGATAATTCCCATTCTTACATTTGTCATGTTATACAGCCTCTCTCTCAATGGATTGTAATAATTCAACTAAAGCATGGAACTGTAATGCGTAAGCTTCTTCCCCAGTTAAACCTTTGTCTTCTTTAATGATATGTTCAGCAGCTTCTAGCTCTAAGTCTTTTAATGAATCGAATAATACGAGATGCGGCTCTAACGTTAGGAATCCTTCATAGCCGTTATTAATAAGATCAGCTAAAATAGTTTTAATCTTCCCCTCCCCAGTACCACATAATACGTTCTGTTGACTAGTTGAGACTGCGTCTTTAATATGAATGTACTCAATATGTGGTTTTAATAACTGATAACAATCCCATGTATCTTCGCCACATTGCACAAAGTTCGCAAAATCAAAAATCGCTTTGAAATAAGGTGAACGAACTGCCTCAAACATCTCGTTGCAACGTCTAGCGATGTCACCAAAAATATCTTTTTCATTCTCATGAAGCAAGATTACATTATACTTAGCGGCAATCTCCGTAAACTGGCAGATTTGCGAAATAACTCTATGATTGTATTGATCTACTTCGTCACCTTTAGGAATGTAGAAGCTGAAAATACGAATGTATTTACACTCTAGCAAATTCGCAATTTGACATAAACGATCTAATAAATTAAGTTGTTTCAAAAATCCTATATCATCATTAATAAAGATTTTCCCAATAGGTGACCCTATTGAAGATACAGTGATTTGATATTCCTTTAATAGCGGTAACACTTTTTCTTCAATCTCTTCAAGCGAGTAATCACCAATATTTCGTCCATCAATACCACGTAATGATAAATAATTCATATTAAGCTTTCTAACAGCTTGCAATTGAGTTACAAAGTCAGATGAGATTTCATCCGAGAAACCAGATATGTGTAGCTTGTCATTATACAACTCCATCTCTCCTAAAACTTTTTATTTTTATTGAAATTGCTACTGGATGTACATCAAAATAAAAAGTAACTTCGAAAGCATTAGCTAACTTTTTATTTTTATTGAAACTGCGACTGGATGTACTTCAAAATAAAAAGTACTTCGAAAGCATTAGCTAACTTTTTTGTTGAACAAGTTCAGTATAAAAGAAAACGCTTTCTATTACTCGCATATTATTGCGGAAAATAGTAATATATTGATATAAATAAAAAATACTTTGAAAGGATTGTTGCTAATGAACTATGATCAAGAACAACAATTAACACAAATACTTAAATTTACATATACATTTTCCGGTATGGAAACAATCTATATGAATACCGTTCATAATATGTTATTTGCTTATGGACCTATGCATGTACCTGAACCGCTACAGCATCTATTTGAAGCTGTACGTTCCAATATATTGCTTCAATTGGATCAAACTAAGCATCAGATTCAAGTACATACAACCACACAGCAATTGCTATATATTACAGTATCCATACACCTTAATGATCACGAAGAAGGTACGATGATCGTCGGTCCTTTTTTACAAACAGATCCCTCGATGATTCAAGTACAAGACATACTGTTCCAGCATCAGTGGCCACTTTCGTTATTACCACTCGTTCAGCAATATTATTTGTCTTTACCTTTAATAAGCATGGAAAAACTTAATCATATTATCGAGTTCATCCTATACATGTTCCAGCATTCAACGCTGTTTTCTAATACACATATCACGATCGACAACAAAAACTATAAACAATTCAATCATTCATTATCACCACCAATTGAAAACATCGAGAAAAAACATATGGTGGAAGAGCGATACCGCAATGAGAATAAATTGATTAGTGCTGTCCAACAAGGTAATTTAACATTAGTGGAGCAATTATTGATTAACGGCAAACATCCCAAATATCCATTGCCTGATCGATTTCCTAATGATCCTCTTCGATCAAGGAAGAACTTAAGTTTTGTGAGGAATACTCTACTTCGCAAAGCAACCGAAAACGGTGGGGTACATCCAATATATATCGATAGCATTTCAGAAAAATTTGCTATTCAAATTGAAAAAACAACGACCATTAAACAACTCGAATTACTTCAAAATGAGATGTGTATCGAATACTGCAAATTAGTTAAACAATTATCACTAATCACATATTCTACATATATACGGAAGGCACTTGAATTTATAAGATGGAATCTTGCCGAGGAATTAACACTTGATAACGTTGCTCAGGAGATAGGAATCAACAAGTATGAACTTTCTAGATCATTTAAGAAGGAAACCGGTCTAACTTTCCCTGATTACATTCACCATATAAGACTGAAGGAAGCACTAATTTTGATGAACAATGAGAATCTCAATATTACAGATATCTCGCACCTGGTTGGCTATAATGATGTGAATTACTTTATTAAAGTATTTAAGAAGCACCATGGCGTTACACCACACCAATATCGGCAATGAAGGTAGACTGTTTACAAAAATAGAGCCATCTCAAGATTTTTGACAATCTTATGAGACGGCTCTATTACTTTATTTAAATTTATGTTTCTTCCCGTACTGATAAAGATTTCTCACTATCAATCCAAATGTATCTTTATATAATTTTTATACCATCCATTGCGTATGGAAAGTACCTGCTTTATCTGTACGCTCATACGTATGAGCACCAAAGTAATCACGTTGTGCTTGAATTAAGTTTGCTGGTAATGTCTCTGCACGGTAACTATCATAGTAGTTGATCGCACTAGCGAATCCTGGTACTGGAATACCTTTTTGGATTGCAATTGAAACAACATCACGCAAAGCTGATTGATAATTTGCCGCGATATTATTGAAGTACGGATCAAGAAGCAAGTTTGCTAGTTCTGGCTCAACATCATACGCATCTTTGATTTGTTGCAAGAATTGTGCACGAATAATACATCCACCACGGAAGATCATCGCAATATCCCCATAACGAAGGTTCCAATCATATTCTTCAGACGCTGTGCGCATTTGAGCAAAACCTTGTGCATAGGAACAAATTTTACTTAAGAACAATGCTTTACGAACTTGTTCAATCAATGAATTGCGATCTCCGTCAAATGGAGTAGCTTCTGGTCCAGTAAGTTTTTGACTAGCTACAATACGCTCATCTTTAAGGGCTGAAATGTAACGAGCAAATACGGACTCCGTAATAATCGGAAGCGGGACACCTAGATCAAGCGCATTTTGACTTGTCCATTTACCTGTTCCTTTTTGTCCAGCCTTATCAAGAATAACATCCACCAACGGTTGTCCTGTCTCTTCATCTTTTTTGCGGAAGATATCAGCTGTAATTTCAATAAGATAGCTGTCTAGTTCACCTTTGTTCCACTCTTGAAACACTTCTGCAAGTTCATCAGCATTCAAGTTCAGCACATTTTTCAAAATGTAATAGGCTTCAGAAATAAGCTGCATATCGCCGTACTCAATTCCGTTATGCACCATTTTCACATAATGACCAGCACCATTAGGTCCGATATACGTACAACAAGCATCAGAACCTACTTTAGCAGAAATCGCTTCTAGAATCGGACGTACCAATTCATAAGCTTCTTCCTTACCCCCTGGCATAATAGAAGGACCTTTCAATGCACCTTCTTCACCGCCAGAAACCCCTGTTCCGATAAAGTTGAATCCTAGTTCTTGCAATTCCGCGTTACGTCTAATTGTATCTTGGAAATAAGTATTACCACCATCGATAATAATATCACCTTTATCAAGTAATGGCTTCAATGCATCAATGGTTGCATCTGTCGCTTTACCAGCTTGCACCATTAAAAGAATCTTACGTGGCGATTCTAATGACGCAACAAACTCTTCCATTGTTTTTGCACCAATAAATTGTTTGCCTTTTGCTTCTTCTTGTAAAAATTGCTCTGTTTTATCGTATGAACGATTAAATACAGCAACAGTATATCCTCTGCTCTCAATATTTAACGCTAAATTTTTCCCCATCACTGCTAATCCAATTACACCAATTTGTTGTTTTGACATCATCTTTCTCTCCTTAAACCATATTTATTTCGATTAATGCTGCGTAGCGATGTATGCCGCTTATCGAATCATACTTCATATCTATTTGTGCTTTTTATCTATCTGTTTAGGAAATAACGATGAGCATTACCGTAGCATATATCAGCTATGATTTTATTGTTAAATTCCTTATTATTAGGGATTAATCCACTCTCCACCCATTGTCCAAACATATTACACAATATTCTACGGAAATACTCATGTCTGGTATACGATAGGAAGCTACGAGAATCAGTCAACATTCCGACAAAGTGAGCTAATAGACCAACATTTGCTAGATCTCGCATTTGTTTCTCCATACCATCAATATGATCGTTAAACCACCAGCCTGAACCAAATTGAAGCTTTCCTGGAACACCTTCCTCATAGAAATTACCTAACATTCCTGTTAGAACGGCATTATCTTTCGGATTTAAGTTATATAGAATCGTTCTAGGCAATGCATCTTGTAATTCTAAGCCGTCGAGTAATTTAGATACTCCCTCAGCAAAATTGCTTTCACCTACAGAATCGAATCCAGCGTCCTTACCAATTTGACGGAATAACTTCGTGTTATTATTGCGAATAGCACCCATATGAAGTTGCATAACCCATTGTTTCTCTGCATACATCTTGCCAAGTTCAGTGATCAAGTAAGCGCGATATGAGATAATTTCCTGTTCATCTAAAGTTAACCCTTGCAATCTTTTCAAGAAAATAGCTTCAGCTTCTGTTTCCTCGACAGCACGATAGATTAAAAATGGCATATCGTGATCTGATGCTCTCCCACCATTTTCATGGAAATAATTCACACGTTCTTTTAAGGCATTCACAAAGTCTTTTAATGAAGTAATCGCATCGCCTGTCAATTGCTCTAGTTGCTCAACCCATGTAGAGAATGTAGGAGCATCAATATTCAAAGCGCCATCGGGTCTGAATGTTGGGGCAATAATCGTATCAAATGAAGCATCTGCAGCTAACAATTTATGATACTTAAGATCTGATAATGGATCATCAGTAGTTCCAATAAACTTCACGTTGGATTTTTCAATAAATGATCTTGCGCGATAATCATCTTGTTGAAGTTTTGCATTACAATCGTTCCAAATTTGCTCTGCGGTTTCAGGGCTAAGCAACAATTCAATATCAAAATATTTTTTCAATTCTAAATGCGTCCAATGATACAACGGGTTTCCTAACAAATATGGAACTGTCTCAGCCCATGCTTGGAATTTTTCCCAGTCAGAAGCATCACCTGTAATATATCTTTCACCGATACCATGCATACGCATAGCACGCCATTTGTAATGATCACCAGCTAGCCATACCTCAGTCATATTGCTATATGATTTATTTTCCCAAACCTGCTCAGGATCAAGATGACAATGAAAGTCGAAAATCGGAGCGTTTTTTGCAGCGTCATCGTACAATTGTTTTGCAGTTTCGTTAGATAACATAAAATAATCGTTCATAAATTTCTCCATTTTTGTATCCCCCTTAAGTAATTTAATATATAATGCAGAGGTGAAGATAATTAGTTTGTTTAGTAACCTAATTAATTATATAATCAATTTATCAATTCTATTTCTTTTTGTCAAATGAATGTTTCAACTGTATAATGATTGATATCTATACACTTGAACGGCATATGTAAATCAATTAGGGGGCTATTCATGATTACAGGCGATGCTTCGTATATTAAAAAAATTAATCGTTCTTTAATTATTAAAGAAATCGTTAATAAAGGAATGATCTCTCGAGCAGATCTTGCCAAAGAAGTTGATTTGACTAGAGCGACCATATCTGTGCAAGTTGCTGATTTGTTAGATGAGGGATTAGTCATTGAAACTCATCTTGAGCATAATGCCGTCGGCCGTAAACCAATTATGCTATCGCTTAATGCAGATGCTGGCTATGCACTTGGTATCGATCTAGATAATAAACAAATTACTTATACGCTTACGAATTTATTAGGTGCGATTATTGCACATGAAGAAATTGCTCTTCATACTACCAACTATGATGAAATTGTAGTACTACTTGCTGAAAACATTAATCGCTACGCTAATCAATATGATGATGCTCGATATGGCATTGTTGGCGTTTGTATAGCTGTGCACGGTCTTGTGAGCAATGAAGAAATTGTTCACTTCGTCCCTCAATTCGGATGGAATGATGTTGGGCTTAAACATGATTTGGAGAAATTAATCAATTTATCTATCCATATTGAGAACAATGCGAATTTAAGTGCTTTTGCCGAACGGATCTTTACACATCATGATACTGAGAATTTGTTGTCTGCAACGTTCTACTCTGGTATAGGTCTTGGCATGATTATGAATAACAAATTCGTTCGAGGTCATGATGGGTTTGCAGGTGAAATCGGTCATATGATTATTGTTCCGCAGGGTAACGAATGTGCCTGTGGAAATCATGGTTGCTTTGAACGATATGCTTCCGATCTAATTATTTTGGATCGACTTGCAAAGGTCAAAGAAATTTCTAACGTTACTTATGGACAAGTAGCCGAGTGGATTGCGGATGATGATGATCAAGTGATGGAAATATTGCAGCAATTTATACTTTATGTATCCATCGGGTTAAATAATATGATTAATATCTACAACCCAGAAGTCATTGTTATTGATAGCGAGTTATTACAGCTATACCCTAATGCTACCAAAGCCATTCAAGACAATTTACATTCAAAAATTAGTCATTGCAATGAATTATCCATTTCATTGATCGGCAGAAAATCATGTGTGTTAGGTGCCTGTGCTCTTGCTATTCAACAATTTTTAGATGTACCTGTGTTGAACTTACCCTACGAGACGATTACTAAATAAACAAACAGAATAGATGTTTACAGGAGCAACTTCATTATTATTGGAGTCGCTCCTTTTTTTTATCATTTTTGGGTTGATTATTTTTTGAATTTCTGTTTTTTCTCTTTTACCGATTTGTTTTTAAATATACTTAGTTTACATAACTATTGTTACGTACAAGTATGTATTCCATTACAATATATCGCAATTATAGTATGGATTGGCAAATCCTTGCGGGTACTTGAACCAGAAACGCTACATATTTAGAATGCGTTAAACTGATCGTTAGTCTATCTTTTTCCTTTTTGTGTAACGGGGCCGACGAGCGTTTCCGTGGTAGCCTCGTGAAGAATATGATTATGCTTAGTTCGTGAATTTAGGTAAGCATATACCCACACAGTTAATAGTGAATACACATAGTATAAAACCAAAAGGGTTAGGTGAAAGTAGTGGTCACAATTATTTAGTATAAATGCATTAGGCAACACCTTTTCCCCTGTAACAGATGCTTCTATTACTTTTTCTACTTTACTACTGTGTCTGGTTTACAGGTACGGGTCTTACGATCGCTTATTTTCAGCCGTATCGGCGTGACCTGATGTAACGTTAGAAGGATGAGGAAAGGGGGGTGCTTATGGTTAAAAGAGTCTCCGGCGATGTTCGGAGATCGATCAGTCGTTGGATAGCTAAGCTGGAACGATATAACTGGTTGGGACAATATGACCGACTGACGCCTAATCGTAGAGCAAAAATAGCGAGAGCCGAGCTGCGACTGCCATACCGTAGCTTGGGACATGGCTTCTATCGCCTCGTGTACGATCTGGGTAACGGATATGTCCTTAAGGTAGCGATCTCCTCGAGCGGAATGAGGTGCAATGAATTGGAATATAGGCTGTATGCTTCGTGTACGAAGCATATAAAACAGCATCTCTGTCCGGTTGCCGGATTCGGACATGGTTGGATCATTATGAAAAAAATGAAAGTCGCTGGTACAGGCAAACATCTTAAGCTGAAGCTACTTAGTAAGAAGTTTAGGAAAGCAGGAATTCTGCCTTATGATATGAAACGTGCCAATTCAGCAATGTACGAAGGAAGAATTGTCGTAATAGACTATGGAAATTTTATGTGGTAGACTATGGAAATTTTATATTGGATGCGACGAATTTCGCAGAGCTAGTCGTCCTCTAAGCTCTGTTGGTCTACCGAAGTTTGCTGTTCAGATGGGCTAAATGGACCTCGTTACTTAACGAACGCGGTTGTACCAATGTAGATGTTTCGGTGCTGAAGCCACCCTGTAAGTCAACTAAAATATATTATCACGATTGTAAAAAAACAGTAGCACCTTCAACAATGTTGATGTGCTACTGTTTTTTGCTGTGCTATATGTTTCTCTTGTTTTTTCTCCGCTCTGCTAGATCCTCAGCTAATTTCTTTGTACGCTGTTTAGTTAGAGGGTACAAAGATAACATGACTAAGAAAATAACAAAATATATTATCGACGGAACCAAAGTTGCAAGATTATGAATACCTTTCAGTGCTTCTTCACTTTGAACAGCGGCGTCAGACTGATATCCAACATACGTTAATGCAAATCCACCAATACCACCAGCAATGGCTTGACCAATTTTTCTTGAGAAAGAATATACCGAATAAACTGTGCCATCTTCCCTCATATCCATTAGATATTCATGATAATCAATGACATCTGTTACAAACGCCCATACCACTAAGTTGAAGAAAGAATATCCGAACATACCAATTGCTGCAATTCCAATGTACTGCATTACAGATATATCAGGCAACAGGAACAAAATAAAGTATACAATTGATGCAAGTAACATCCCTACCGATGCAACTTCTTTTTTACCAAAACGATGGATTAATGGCTTGGATATAGGTATTGCTATAAATACAGTCGCTACTTGCATAAATCCGCTTATACTCAACGCTTTAGCAGCACTGTTGAAATAATCTTTGAATAAATATACGTTAACCGCGCTTAGTAACATTGCACACATCATAAATAATAATGAAGCAGCTAGCATTGAGAGCAATGGCTTATTTTTCAAGAAACTTTTTAATGTTTTTTTGAAATCAGCTTTTACCTCTGGATTTTTCTCTTGCGTAATACGTTCTGTGGATAGACTGTAACAACCAATGTAACAAGCGATTGATAATATACCAAATAATATTGCAGCAAGTGTAAATCGCCCTGCTACCGCTTGATTATCAACAAAAATAATAAATGGTCCGCCTACTGTAATAATTAGACTCGCAAGCATGGAGCCCATTGTACGATAAGTTGAAAGTGTTGTTCGTTCCATAATATCACCGGTAATAACGGATGCCATAGATCCGTAAGGAATATTTACAGTACTATATAATGTTCCCCACAATAGATAAGTAACAAATGCATACACAAGATAAAATGTGTTTCCCATGCCAGGGATATGAATAAACATTAATACGCCAGATAGAACTAACGGAAAGGACATTCTTAAAATCCATGGTTTGAACTTGCCATGCTTTCCTGCTTTCCGAGAATCAATAAATCTTCCCCATGCTACATCAGCAAATGCATCCCACACTCTCGCAATTAGGAATAGGATACCTACATGAGCTGCATTAAGATGAAAAATATCGGTGTAATACACCATAAGGAAAGATGAAACAAAAAGAAAAAAGAAATCGTTTCCAAAATCACCAAACATATATCCGAGTTTGTCTTTCATGCCAAACGCCCGATGTTGTCTGTTTTGACTAATTGACTGATCATGCTGTGCAGACATTTTCATTCCCCCTGATGAATATTGAGAAATAAAAAATAAACTTATTATTCCTCGTTAATTAATTAGTTTAGTAAACTAATTAACAGAAATATATCATCCTTTTTTGTAAGCGTCAATAATTTTTTATCGAAATATTGTAGTAGAACTTACATTTTTATCAGTATTTTAGACCGTAAACTGCATATGACTTGTTCTCAACGTTGCTCTCACTTATTATCTTTCTCCAACAAAATAATAATACATAAATTAAATGTGCAACGATCTAAGGTAAGTATTATTTGCGAAATTGTATCACTTTTTCTATTAAAGGTTGTGCCTATTTCTTGACTTAGAGTTTAAGATTTCATGCACTAAGATTTAGTATTTTAGGTTTAATTATTTTGGGTTTATGTTTTGCTGTTATGACCATATGTTTTCATATGAAATAATTTTACATAACTATATTTACGTAATTGTTATATTTACACAAAAAAACATCTTATCCTGTAGGCTTTTTAACGCCTCTTTTGGATAAGATGCTTATAATGAACAGATGTATTTAGCCAACGAAATAACTAAGATATATCATAACAAGAAGTCCAATAATAAAAGAATATGTAGCTGGTCTTTCGTACCCATGACCATGTGTTTCAGGTATCAATTCTTTATACACGATAAATAACATCGCACCGGCTGCAAATGATAACCCAAATCCTATTAACCATTGAATGTACGTTGCTGTGAAATAACCAATAATAGCAGACACTACTTCAACTAATCCGGTAATCGTTACAATGGCTAATGTCTTCCACTTGCTAACGTTAGATCGCATCAGGAAGACTCCCAGTATTAGCCCTTCAGGAACATTCTGCGCCCCAATGGCAATAGCTATTAACGGTCCAAGTCCTTCATTCAAACTAGCATAACTAAAACCTGTACTTAGTCCTTCAGGAATGTTGTGTAACATTAACGCTATAATGATAAGTAAAGATTTAGAATCAAATGATTTAACACTTTTTCCTCGCTCGACATCGATATGCGGTATATTTTTTTCCAATAAATCAAGTACAACAATACCGAATAGCAAACCTAATGTTATAACGAGCAAATTCGATTCTTTTAAAGCTTGTGGGATTAAGCCAAAAGTTGTTGCTGAAACCATAATACCTGCTGTAAATGCAATTAATATATCTTTCCACTTTTCAGATAATTTTTTGACGAATAATAACGGCACTGCACCTAGTACTGTCGCCATTGCAGATATGAAACTTCCTATCAATGCACTGAGCATAATACGTGATCTCCTTTATGTAACTCATAACGATTATTATAAATATTGTTTATTATGTACACTTACTAAATAAATATATCTTATTATGTTGTAGCAAATCATTAAGTTTGTCAATATTGTTTACTATAAACTCATTAAAATAACAGTAGTGTTGCACTATAATTTTTCACATTAAAAACAAAATGCACCCTTATCGGATGCATTTTTAATGTATAGACATATTAACTTGCTATGCATAGCGGCTACTGTAATCACAGCTTATCAATGTACTACTTCAGCTGGAAAGTTATCTATCCATTTATCCCAATCTTGCATCATCTCTTCATCAGTAAGTAAACATTCATCTAGTTCATTCGTAATAGTCGCAACATCAAGCGATAATCCAATAAATACAATGTTATTCACACGGTCTCCGTAAGGTTCTATCCACTGCTGAAGGAGCTCGGGTTCTTCTTTGTATATATCTTCTCTCTCTTGTTCAGAAAGTGTGGCAAGCCACTTTCCCGCTCCTCCAAAAGCAATTGATGGTCCCGCTTGACTAATACTTTGTGCCATATCATTTCTTGAGGCTAACCATATAATCCCTTTTGCTCTAACAATCTCTTCTCTCCAACATTCCATCCAATACATTAGTCGTTCTGGATGAAAAGGCTTTGAACGATTATACACAAAAGAACTTATTCCATATTCTTCTGTTTCAGGCGTATGATGTTCATCGGCAAGTTCGAACTGCCAAGTCGTAGACTGGCTAGCTTCATCAAAGTTGAATAGACCCGTATTCAATATTTCATTTGCGTCAATTTCCCCATGAATCGACTGGATGATTTTAGCTTTAGGCTGAAGATGATGTAACATATGCTTTAATTTCTCTACCTCAACTTCCGATACAAGATCACATTTATTTAGAATTAACACATCGCAACACTCTATCTGGTCAATTAACAAATCTGCTATTTCTCTATGATCTGTCTCATCAACCTCTTGCTTGCGATCTAGTAATGATTCACCCGAAGATAAATCCTTCCAGAATCTATATGCATCAACAACTGTTACCATCGTATCTAATGTACATAGCTTTGTTAGATCAATTCCAAGTTCATCGTCAATGTAACAGAAAGTTTGCGCTACTGGCACTGGCTCACCCACACCTGTAGATTCAATTAGTATGTAATCAAACCTATCTTCTTTTGCCAGTATCTCTACTTCACGCAATAAATCTTCCCGTAATGTACAGCATATGCATCCATTAGACATTTCAATTAGAGTTTCCTCTGTGCGAGATAATCCTCCACCATCGCGAACTAATGTTGCATCTATGTTCACTTCACTCAGATCATTTACTATAACTGCAACTCTTAATCCCTCACGGTTATTTAACACATGATTTAATATCGTCGTCTTCCCAGAACCAAGATAACCACTCAATACGGTAACAGGTAATTTGCCCACAAACATCCTCTTTTCTTATTCGTAATACTTACGTTTAATTTAATAGTAATCATTACGATTAAATTTGTCAACAATAAAAGCCATGATTGTCATATTCATATCGCTGAAATGACAATCATGGCTTTCTAATTACTATATTATAGCTACTTACTTAGATTCATAATTATTTGAATGCTGCAAGTGCCGATTCATAAGGCAAAGCGCCTCCAAAGATTGATAATGCACTTCCAATCGTCAAATCTAGTTTGGACTGACTGATTTGCTCAAATAACTGGATATCTTCGAGTGATCTAGCACCACCAGCATAAGTAGTTGGTATTGTCGTCCACTCCGCAAGATCGCGAACTAGACTTTGTTGAATACCTGACTGCTTACCTTCAACATCAACCGCATGAACTAAAAATTCATCACAGTACTTCTCAAGCTCAGTAATATTTTGTTGATTCACTTCAAAGTCACTGAATTGCTGCCACTGATTCGTAACGACGTACCACTTACCGTCTTTAGATTTACAACTCAAATCGATGACTAAACGATCTTTGCCTACTACGTCAACGATTGCATGTAAGTGATCCCAATTCAAAGCACCATCTTTGAAAATATAAGAAGTAACGATAATATGAGAAGCTCCTGCCTCCAAGTATTGTAGTGCATTACTTGAAGTAATTCCTCCACCAACTTGTAAGCCGCCCGGATAAGCACTTAACGCCTCCTTAGCTGCTGCTTCATTATTAGGGCCGAGCATAATAACATGCCCTCCGCGTAACTGATCCTTCTGGAATAACTTTGCATAGTAGCTAGAGGAATATTCAGATACAAAATTTTCAACAAGTTGATTGTTTAATGTTTCTCCCACGATTTGTTTCACTTTTCCATCATGCAAATCAATACAAGGTCTGAATTTCAAGTTATATTCTCCTATTCTATATCTATAGTATGTATGTTCGCTCCATATTCGCCGTCGACTAAGCTACTAGGCGTTACATCGTGATCACATGCGGATATTTTGAACTTCCGCTATTACTGTTATCTATCAGATTAACATATCAACCTAATACCCTCAACTTCCATCTGCTGATACTTGAGCTACCTGCTTAACTTTAGTTGATTTTGATTCCCCTGCAAAATTATATGACGCTAATAATGCCTTGTTACGTAAAGCCCATATAATATAGATTACTAACAAGAGTGATATAAAAGCAATTGCTCCAAAAATTTGACGTATGCTAATTTCAAGTAAGCTGACATATTGTGGCGAATTGGTCTGACTATAAAGCAACATTCCAAAAAGTACAAGACCTACAGCCTGTCCAAGCGAACGGAACAGCTGCACCGCTGATAATCCAGCTCCCCTAACCTTTTCACTAGCAACGGCTGAAGCAAGGAACGAGAATGAAGATAGTAAAATACCAAATGCCATTCCCGAAATTAAGATATAGAACATAATTAGGATTGGTGAAGTATCTACTGTAATCGTCGCCATAGCCCCGCTACCTAGTAATAAACATATCGAACCTATGAACCCCATTGTTCTCATACCATAGCGAAACGCAAATTGACCAGCAAGTATTGAACCAAGTGGCCATGTAATGGACAAAGGAATCATTACTAAACCTGATCCCGTTGCAGAGAGTCCTTTTACATGTTGCATCCACAAAGGAATATAGAAAATAATAGCTACCGTAATTGCGGATAATACAAATCCTGAGATGAGTGTAAATCTGAACATTCTGTTCGTGAAAATCTCTAACGGAATGAAAGGATCATTCGCGTGCTTCTCTACTCTCACAAATGCATAAAGACAAATAATCGCTATAACCATCAACAGTGTATAAATCCATTTTGCAGTAATCTCATCATTCTCAACAAATCCGTTTAATCCGTAGAGTAGCAATAAGATACCGACAGAAAACGTTGTAATCCCTTTAGCATCAATGCTACGTGCTGTTTTCTTATAGTGATTAGGCAGAAATTTATAGATAAGTACAAGCGCTATGAAAGCAAATGGTACGTTCAAATAGAAGATAGAACGCCACGATACATAATCAACTAATAAACCACCTGTTAATGGACCTAATATTCCCGCTACCCCCCATATACTCGAGAGCCAACCTTGAATCTTATAACGTTGTTGATCTTGAAACAGGTCTGTAATGATAACCATTGGTAATGTTAGCAAACTCGCTCCACCTATACCTTGTATAGCTCTGAACACGATTAGACTTGGCATACTCCAAGCAATTCCTGATAAAGCTGATCCGATAATGAAGATAATAATACCTATACTAATTAATAACTTACGACCATAAATATCAGAGAGCTTACCATAAAGCGGTGTAGCAACGACCATTGCTAACAAATAGATCGTATTGACCCAACTATACAATTCGGCACCTTCTAAATTATTAATAATAATAGGCATTGCTGTTGAGACTATTGTACCTTCTATAGCTGCTAAGAAAGTAGTGAGATACAGAGCTAATACTACTTTTAGGCTAGACGATTTCAAAGCATCAAACTCCCTTTCGTCACGAAACTTTAATGTTAGATTAAGCTTTTAAATTGATGGATATGATACAATTAATTGATATAGATTTTGAATCAAGGAGAATGAATGTGGGTTATGATTTACTACTAGAGATTATCGAGACCATAGGACCTATCGCACTTTTTCTAGTTCTTTGTCTCGGATTAATCGGTTTACCAATACCAAATGAAGCTGTTGTGTTAACGGCAGGGGCACTTTCTGAAGCAAAAGTAATAGATTCAACGATTGCCTTTGCCATGGTGACACTCGGTATTTGCTCAGCGATGACTTTCAACTATAGCTTAGGCCGCTTTACAAGTAGTCGACTAGGGAAATGGTTTTCAAAGAAACAACAATTCGGAAAATTTATTCAGAAATCGGATGATCTCATTGATAAATATGGTTTATATGCAATTCCCATAAGTGTGTTTTTCCCATTTGTTAGACATGCAACGCCTTATGTTATGGGAATGAACAAAATGAGATTTTCGAAATTTTCACTTATTGCTTTTCCTGCTGCGACATTATGGACATCAATTTATTACACAGTTGGACATTTCGTTGGTGACCGTATTCCCGAATTTATTGTACTTATTAGTCAATATGAGGCTTTATTTTTCACTCTAGGTGCCATTATTTTAAGTATACTTTTATTACGTGGGTTCCGTCGATACAAATTGAAGCAATCAAATGGAAATGAATCGAAATAACGACCTATCATTTTAGTAAAGAACAGCATCTATAGTTTTGACAATAAGAAGCCGTATCAAAAGGTAATCCTTTGATACGGCTTCTTTTTTGTAACATTGCCTACACCGTTATTCTTGTTCTAAAGCAGCTAAAGCCGCTTCGACTAATTGCTCATACAATTCATCATTATCTTCGATTTCATCTTCCACTTCAAGCAATAGATCTTCATCGCCTGAACCAGCTAAGAAGAACAGTCCATAGCCCCACTCTTTAGCTTTTCTACTTTTATGTAATGCCATCTCATATGGTTTGGGATGACCCTCTACTTGAAAGTGAACAGCCCCTACATGTCCATCTTCTTTCGTGTGTGTCATTTTTGCATGTAATATTTGTACGTTCATTATTAATCCTCCTAAACTTTTTGTAGCTGATTACTTTACTTCTAAGTAACAAAAAGTCACTTCGGAAGCATGAGCTAAACTTTTTGTTTCTGCAGTAGATAACACTGTATACAACAGCATACACTTACTTCAATGTATATTTCAACTGTTATATACACAAGAATAGCAAGAATAGTAGCTTAATTAGTACATACTATTCATTATCTCCTTCTAATTCTAAACATAAGCACAATAGCACCAATGATAGATAATAATCCAATACATATGAACACAAATAATAGTATATTTTTTCTATCCTGAATATTTTTCTTTAGTTCTTCTTCTGATGTAAGATTCACGATAGCATCTGGTGAACTAGGATCAATTATTACATTATCTACGAGATCAGCTGCAGGTGGGACATTAACTTCGAATTTATATGGACCTAATTCTGTGAAAATGTCAGAGTTATCAGCAATAATAGATGTATTGCTACATAAGGAGACTACTATTAAGCCGTCCACATCTCTTGCAAATACTGCGTAACGTTTTCCATCCTTAAATTCAAAACCACAGCTAGCGGATGATTGGGATGAAGAGACTGTAATAGATTCGGTCACTTCGCCTTTCCAAGAACCATTCACTTGGAAAGTCCATTCAACTGAGTTAGATGATTTTTGTAATCCTAGTAGTGAGGTCTTTACTTTCTTATTTATAACAACACCGTCAAATACCCAATCATTTAATTCTAAAGCCTCTTCATAGCTTCCAGATTCTATACAAGTACATGCATATGCACTTTTTTGTTCACTAACCATTAATCCACTTAGCAGTAACACTACAATGACAAATACATGTACACTATTTTTCTTATTCACTTTCAAACTCCTCCAATTGCTACTCCTCACATGATTAGTTCTTTCAAATTATTTTCAAAAAAAATAATCGTATTACGTTTTCCTTCTTCTCTTGTAAATTAGCATTGCACTAAAAAGAAATAATAGAATAAAGATAATAACAACTGCAACTATACCGTTTGGGCTTACTTTTTCTATAGAATCTTCTTGAATAGTAATCTTGCTAGAAGATGACCCGTATTGATCGGTAACCATAATAACTGTCCCCCGATTTTCACTTAATTCTTTAATTTTTGTTGAATTGTCCTCGATAGATGAAACCGGATTATTCACTTTGTCATCTGTAACCTCATCTATTGGTCGCACACTGTTTTCATCTTTGTATAATCCTAACTCGGTGAATATATCTGAGTTATCTGCAATTTGCATCGTTTTACTACATAAGGAGACTTTGATTAGATCGTTTGTGCCATTTGCAAATACTGCATATCGTTTTCCCACTTTAAACTCATAACCACAACTAACAGAAGATAACGCTGAATAAACAGTCGCCACCTCAGTAACTTCACCTTTCCATGATCCATTCACTTGAAATGTCCATTCCACTGGATCATCTGAACTTATTGTTCCTAGTAACGATTTTTTTTCTTTCTTGTTCGTAACAACTCCATCAAATACATAGTCGCTATCGGCTAGTTCTTTTTCATAACTCCCAGGGGCCATAGCACAACTACATGCATATGCACTTTTTTGCTCACCAACCATCAATCCACTTAGCAGTATTATTACAATTATAAACAGATGCACAACCTGTCTTCGTTTCATAATTAAAGCCTCCATCTTTTAATCATCACCTGATCTTCTTTAATCGAATCTATTCTTCTACTTCCTTAATCTACAGTTCATTAATTTATTTCCTAGTTTTTTTATTTGCTAGTAGTCCAGCAACAACAATAAATAAAACGACCACAATCATTACAATAACGATTATATTTATTACAGTGGTGTTGGATTTCTCTACTGAATCAATTGGATTAGTTCCATCGCTTTGTAGAGGTTCTATTTGAGTAGCTCCCTCATTATCTGTTGTCTCTAGATTATCTGTAACGGCTGTCAACTTAACGGTATAATCGCCCAGCTCTTCGAAAATTTTAGAATTATCTGCGATCGTAGTCGTTCCACTACACGATGAGACAGTAATATCGTTAACGTTGCTTGTTGCGAATACAGCATACCTCTTACCAACCTCGAATTCATAGCCACAGCTTACAGAACTTGCTTTGGACACAATGGTTATTACTTCAGTAACCTTGCCCTTCCACGCTCCATTTACTAGAAATGTCCATTCCACTTGATCGGCTGAGTTTATTTCCAATTTTTTACTGATCGATGTACGCTTGTCCTTAGATGATTCGATTACTACGCCGTCAAAAACGACATCTTTATTATCTAAACTTTCCGTAAAGTTACTTGGCATCGCACAATCGCAAGCAAATGTAGTTTTAGATTCAGTGAGCATAATCATACTAAGAAACAAACAAAATACAATCACAATCTGGATGATTGACTTTCGATTGATTAACATGAAAAATCCCCCTAACACCGTTCTCTAATAAATAGAACGGTATTAAGAGGAAAAATGTTACATTTCCATATAAATTTATAACTGTTAAGAAGAGTTATTATTCATATTCGATATGTTGATTATACTTCTTTAGCATACTCATCGTTATCAAATTCTGCTGTTTGAACTACTTCTTAGTAGTATGCTTGCTTGGCCAGAAAGCCCACTTCCCACACACCACCGTAAGCGCTGGTACAAGGAACGGTCGAACGATAAATGTATCTAGTAGTACTCCAATTGCTGTAATTACTCCGAACTGCAATAGTATTGTAATCGGCACTTGGGTTAAGACAAAGAATGTTCCTGCAAGAATTAGTCCAGCAGATGAAATGACTTCACCTGTCTCAGCTACTCCTTCTTTGACAGCTTGTTTAAGCGGCATTGTTTTCGCTTTTTTCCAAATACCTGAGATCATAAAGATATTATAATCTTCACCAAGTGCGATTAAGAATACGAAAGCGTACAACGGAATTGCCGCTTGTATTGCATCAATACCAAGTCCATAGTGAAGAATAATCCAACCAAGTCCAAGAGCCGCTAAGAATGACACTAGAACGGTCACAACAAGATATATGGTGGCAATGATAGAACGAAGATAAACTAATAGTAAAATAACAATCAACAAAATGACAATTGGCATTATGACACTATTATCTCGATCATTAATTTGTTGGGTATCATATTGACCTGCTGTCTGACCTGCAATCCAGAAGCTCTCAGTATTTCCTAACTCTGCAGTTAACTGCTCTTCCAATACAGGGATATAGTCCATCGCATCATTAGAATAAGGATCAATATCAAGGACCACTTCGAATGAGCTATATGATGAATCTACTTCACTGACAACTGCTTCAGTCACATTGTTAACAAGTTCATGTGATGCAACTTTATTAGCTAATGCATTAACATCACTATTATCTTTTACAATAACTGTAATGGGAGCAAGTTCACCTGGAGTATACGTCTGTCCGATAATAGTAAATCCTTCTCTAGATTCCATGTCGTCAGGGAATGAAGATAACAGATCGTATTTATATTTCAATTGTGTTGAGAATGAAGCAAGAACAATTAATATAATCATTGTAATGGAGATAACTAACCATGGTTTTTCAGTCACGAAACTACCGATCTTACCCCATAGGCGATGTTGATCTTTTTGTTTCTTCACTGGTTTATTCCGTTTTATTGCTCTTTCTTCTTCCATCTCCACAGTTCTTGGGATAAATGGGTAGAATGAAGATCGGCCTAAAATGGCTAGTATAGCCGGAACAAGCGTTAAGCTAGCAATTCCCATAATTAAAATCGAAAGTGAGAATGGAATAGCAAAACGGTGTGATGAACCATACTGTGCAAATAACAATACAAGTAATGCCATTACTACAGTAAATCCACTCATCGCAATTGCACCTGAAGCATTTTGGAAAGCATGAATTAATGCGGTTCTCGGATTTTTCTCATGTCGTAAATCATCGCGATAGCGAGTAATTAGGAATAGACAATAATCGGTACCAGCACCAAACAATAGCACAGTCATAATGCTTATTGCTTGGGAATCTACAGTAATCCAACCATTTCCTGCTAACCAACCAAGTATCGGACTTGTTACAAGGTATGCAAATCCTACACCAACTAACGGAATGATCGCCAGAATCGGCGAACGATAGATTACTAATAATAGAACGAGCACAAGTAACACCGTTGCAATTAACAACACTATGTCTGCGTCTAAGAACAGATCCGTAGCATCAACAGAAATCCCTACTGGCCCTGTGAATCGTGCTGACAAGCCATCGGTTAGCTCACCTTCGAATATATTAGCACCAGCTTTTTCATTAATGAATTCTTTCATCTGAACTAGATTTTCTTTCAACACTTCTGTTTCTGTCTCATCTGTAAATGTAATCGGTAAAATAAGTGTACTGCCATCTTCAGATGTTAACACTTCTATCGGAATACCCATGTGCAAAGGAATAATGGATTCCTGTGAAGGTAATGGGTTGTTCGTTAGTTCCTCAGATAATTGACGTACAATAGAGAAGTCTTCCTCGGTTAATCCTGCGTCGCGATGCCATACTAATAAAGCTGGAACACCTGTGGAATTAGGGAAATATTGTTGAATAACTTGATCTGCTAACACCGATTGTGCATCACTCGGCAAGTTAGCAGCATTATTTTGCTCCTTGTCCCCTACACTAGGTAATGTTAAGGTTAAGATAAGTGCAATTAATATCCATACTACTAGTGTAACCCATTTGCTGATCTTGCCAGTAAAGCAAGCTGCAATACGTTGAATCATGAAATTTTCCTCCATTTCGTATTCACCAATTAATTTACTATACCGTTCAGTTAATTAATTATATATACTAGATAGTAAATAAATCAATATGTTATTTATGAATTTTTGATGAAGGGAAGCTCGTTATGAACGAAAACCAACCTAACTCGATACCAAAGCGAAAACCAGGTAGACCAAAAGTCGAACATTCACCTACGAAAATGAGCATTTTAAGAACTGGTGCTTTTTTATTTATGGAGGTCGGATATGAAAAAGTATCATTAGAATCCGTTGCGAAAGCATGTGGGATTACGAAAGCAAGTGTCTATTACTACTTCAACAATAAATCGGAACTTTTTACGGAGTGTCTAGTAGCGGTGATGACGATCGCTTATCAAGCAACCGCCAAAATATTAAGCGAACCCATATCTTTGAAAGATAAATTAATTAAAATTGCTATTCGTCAAATGAGTAACGCACATCTTGATTTTGAATCGATGATGCGTGATGCCGCTGTTGAATTATGTGATGAACAAACCGAAAATATTCGAAAAGCTGAGAAAAAACTTCATGATATCGTCCATGATGCTTTTCAAAATGGTATTGCTAATGGTGAAATAACGAATCATCACTCACCAGTCGTATTAGCACATACCTTTGTCGCATTATTGACAATGAAAAACCATCTTAATCTTAAACAGCAAGAAATTCCTGTGGAACAACTAGTAGCGCAGATGATTGATATACTGTGGATGGGCATACAAAAAGAGGGACAATCTGATGGGTCTATGTAATAGACCCAAAGATTGTCCCTCTTTTGCAGATTTTGATAGCGATGATTGGCTTCGTAGTATGTTCGACATCAAAGATGATGCGAACTCAACTTATAAAATGATAATGGCGAATACTGCTGCTAGTACGAAACGATAGTAAGCAAAATAGGATAGTTTTAATTTTTTCATCAAGTTAACGAATGTTACTACTGCTAACATACCTACGATGAATGATGCACATAATCCAACTAAAAATAAAGGCAAATCTGTCGTTGTCAGACCCGCACGATTGTCAATTAGATCAAGTAAGCTCGCTGCACCCATAATTGGTACTGATACGATAAAAGTAAATTCTGCAGCTGCTTTTTGACTTGTACCTGCTAAAATACCACCTGAAATCGTAGATCCAGAACGTGAAAATCCAGGCCATAACGCTAAGATTTGAAAACATCCGATAATGAAAGCTTGTTTGTAGCTAATATCATCTAATTCTTCTGCTGTTACTTCTCGCTTGCTTCTTTCTGCGACAATCATCAAAATCCCACCAAGCACTAGACCAATTAATACCGTTGATGGTCCGAACAAATATTGCTTAATGACGGAATGTAGTACCAAGCCAATAATGCTTGCAGGTAACATCGCAAGTAGTATATGTATGAAGTTCATACCTTTATTTAATTTAAATTGCAATATTTTCATAAATGTTTTGAAATATAGTACGAGTACTGCCAATACGGCACCGAATTGAATGACAACTTCAAACGTCTTAGCACGCTCTCCCTCGAATCCTAACAAATGACCAACTAAAATCAAATGGCCTGTGGAGGAAACCGGTAAAAACTCCGTCAGTCCCTCCACAATACCCATTATCATTGCTTTTAATAAATCTAACACTTTGACACACTCCTTCTCGTCTTTAGAATGAGAATCTGCACACACCATCTGCTTGTACATTCTCTATTCTATGCATGACCGAGTCCAGACATTTCTGGTTCTTGTGCCTCAACAATAATTTCTAAACTGCGAATTCGATTTTCATCTCGCTCACGAACAATAAAAGTAGCGTCTGCATACTTCCACTCAATATTTTCATCTAGATTAGGTTGTAATTGATACAACCAACCTCCAATGGTATGCGTTTCTCCTACATCCAAATCCAAGCCTGTCATCTCATTCACATCTGTAATTAGTGCGCGACCTTCCACAAGAAAACGTCTATCGTCGATGCGAACAATTTCTTCTCGTTCATCCGTATCGAACTCATCGCGTATTTCCCCAACGATTTCTTCGATAATGTCTTCAATCGTAATTAATCCTGATGTACCACCATATTCATCAAGCAAAATCGCCATATGAATCTGATCACGTTGCATCATCGTAAGTAATTTTCGGATTGGCATCGTATCTGGTACAGACAATACCGTTTGCATCAATTTCGTAAGATCGGGATGCTCTTCTGCTTTAGTAATATGTTGGAATAAATAAACTTTTGTATTAAGTAACCCAATAATATTATCTTTATCACCTTGAGCAACTGGGAAACGAGTATATCGTTCCTGCATAATTGTTTCAATGTTAGCTTCTGTACTATTCTCTACAAAAACACATACCATATCAGTCCGAGGTACCATAATATCTCTTGCTAATGTATCTTCAAAGTCAAAAATATTAGTCATAAACCCTAACTCGCTTTTATTGATCTTGCCATTCTCATAGCTATCGTTCAATATTAGGCGAATCTCTTCTTCACTATGAGCATCAGTTTCGCTCATCATCTTATATCCCATTAGCTTAACAAGCGCATTAGCAGATCCATTGAGCACCCATATAAATGGGTACGCGATTTTATGAAACCAAATAATTGGCGGTGAAAGCTTTATCGCCATCTCTTCTGATTTAATAATCGCTACACTTTTCGGTGCAAGTTCTCCAAAAACCACATGTAGAAAAGTTACAAATAGAAAAGCAACAATGAATGCAATAATATCACTAATCTCAGTAGATAGTGGCAAATGAACAAATAAAGGGTGCAGTAATTTTGCTACCGTTGGTTCACCTAACCATCCTAGTCCTAATGCAGTAATAGTAATTCCAAGTTGGCATGCTGAAAGATATCCATCAAGCTCTTTCGTTACAATTTCCACTGCTTTTGCATTTTTGACGTTTTCAGCAACCATTTGCTGAACTCGGCTCGGCCGGACACGAATAATGGAAAATTCCGTAGCAACGAAAAATGCAGTTAGAATCAATAATATAAGAAAAACAATTATGTTCACAATCATCTATGCAGGACTCCTCTCGATTACAATATACCGAAATAGATTCTCCTTAGAGATGAGTTATTATGCATTCTGATGTCATTACCAAGGCGGAGTATCATCATTAGATTGAATCGGCTGAACATTTTCTGCAAATGCATCAGATGAATCGAATGAATCAGTCTCACTGGCTGTGTCTGTTACTTTTGTACCAATGATCTCCATAATGTCTTCAAGTGGTGGTGGCGCAAGTAATTCAACAGGAGACATTCCTTTCTCGAATTGTAACGCATCACCCTCAATCACTGCTACATAACGCCCATTGTGCTTGGCGATATGTACGCTAACCCCATAATCTGCTAATAGCCCTTTAATAGATACATTACCTACTTTAAAAGCCATCGTTAAATCTTCCTTCTGTTGAATGAGGGAATAATTAGCTTCTTCTACTTGTTGTGGTGTCCACCATTCTTGTAATTCCCGCTTCTCACTTGCAGCCCATACCTCTACCGCATTTTCTTCCTGAGAACGTTCACTGCTTACATTATCTTGCCATTTCTCTTCAATATACTGATGAACCATCTCAACGACTTGCTCACTAACAACTTCTGGAATAGGCTTTTCATAACTCACATACTTCAAAAAATCTTCAAAATATCTGGCATGCGATGCTTGATGAATTTTCAGTTCCCAGCGCTCAAGAATACCCTCTTGCTCCATATGCGGATACTGGATTGACTTAATGCTACGCGCACTAAATGCCATCTCCACTTGTGCAATCAAACTTTTCTCATCGGAGATGCGAGCAATTTTGGGTTCGAAGTCACATTTTAAAATGAATAGAAAAGGCTCATCAAAAAACGTATTCAAAGTACATGATGCAACGATAAATGCACCGCCTCGAACAGCTGAAGTATCCATATAGACGCGCACAAGCTCATCAGATAAACTATGAAATCTTTCTTTATGATCGGCTTCACGAATACGTTGAAACAAATTGTAGTTTCCATTGCTGGCTAACTCATATCCTGGCTCCACCATAAACATTCCGACCTTCGTTGGAGCATTAGGTGTGTTGGGATGACGTTCTACTTTACGCTTAACAATTTTTATAAATTCCTCGTCAAGAAATTGTTTCAGAGCACTATCTGAGTATTCGTCACCGTCCATTGTTTGATAATGTTTGAAAGCTTTATAGCTACCAACAGAGCCTTTATCACTTTCCGATTGTATGACGAAAAATGATAAGTAATTCATTCGAAAATCCATTAGTTCAACGCTCCTACGACTAAAATAGCAAGTATGAAATGAATTATGATTATAACTGGAATACCTATTTTAAAGCTACGATGTTTTGTTTTATGACGAAAATGATACATGGCTGTATAAGTACCTACTGCTCCTCCTAAAGCGCTAAACAGAAAAATATGACGCTCTGGAATGCGTGGTTGATTGCGACGAGCATTTTCTTTATCCTTACCCATAACCCAATATAAGTACACATTTAAAAATAGAATATAACCTACGATCCAGTATATAGTATCCACTTTGTTGCCTCCCCATTCTATTAAATTAGCGCTACGATTTTTCAAAAAATCTATAAACAGACCTAACTAGATATGTATATAAAAAAATCAGTAGTATCAACTTAGCAACCTGTCATCTATTAATTACAATTAGACGACAGTATCTATATTCTACTACAGTCCATACTCAATTTGCACCTAAATTGAAACTGATCCTCTCTTCCATTACTGCTAAATAGATATGGATGCTGTTCTGACCGTTCGGACATTAGGATTATAGTTAGTAATAAGGTATAATTTATTATATGAACAAGTTAAATAATGCTGAATTTCAGCACCGCGATGATGGGCTTATTCAAAAAATGAATTTATATACTGAAGGAGATTGATGAACTATGAAAAATGCAAATAAAGAAGATATTTTTGCATTATGTGAATTCATTAATCTGAACTTTAAGGAAGTACATAAGTCACCTTATAGCAAAAGCTTCTATAACAAAGAAGTAGATTGGGGATACAAACCTGAAGGCGTTATCCGAATATCTGACCATTGGAACTTCCTAAGTCATAATGAAATTCACTGTGCCACTCACCAAGAGATTAATAATGAGTCACTTTCGATTGGTATTTTTGAAGGAGATAAATTTAATATTTTAGAAAGTTATAATAAAGAATTTGGTGCGTCTGCAACTATAGGTGATCGATTGTATAGACTTTACATCGATGACAAAGGATCATTTGTGTCCGACTTAGTTATAGGTCAGGAACCTACTTATGCTCCTGGAATAGAAGATCGTAGAATAACATCTTATTTCCTGTTGTCTGGATATTAATAATTGCCGCAATATTAATCATCCATTGCTGCAAACTATGTTGTTCTCCTCCTCACCATATATTAGACGATTGCTATCATTCTAATCACTGCAGATTTATAAAAAGTAAAAACACCTTTACGTTGGACGATTGGTTTACCCACTCGCTACCTACTTAAAGGTGTTTCTTGTTGTAAAAAATTATTTCGTTAAATCAAATCGTCTAGTAAAGCTACTTCAATTGATCAATTCTTGAATCTAACGGATAGAAGATAAGATTAATCGGGAATGAAGATCCTGCTGGAGGACTAAATTCAATCGTTAGTTTTTTATCTTTCGTCGATGTTTGTCCAAGTGATACAAATCCGTCAAATGGTGTTAACACACCAGACGATGGTACACGAACAAACTGTCCGTTCACTTTGAAAGCACCTTTGAAAGAGCCTCCTCTTGCATTTAATAATACCGTCATATTGCCTGGATTATTGATCGTAATGCGATAAACTGCACCATAATTACCGGATAAAGTAGTCGGAACATCACGTTGCACATCATATCCACTAATGAACGGATCAGCATTACCATCACCGATAACAAGTCTTTGTAATTTATTCGTGCCTACTTTAGACAAATCAAGATCTAATTGAATATCAGAAGCTTCAAATGTTCCTCTAACATGACCATCATAAGCTAATTTATTAAGTGAAAGCATTTTGGAACTAGCTGTTGTATCTGCCGCAAATGTAATTTGTAGCGGACCTGTCGCTTCAACATCATACATCGTATTAATTCCGTACTCAGGGAAAAATGTAGGGAACTGACGGTAAATGATTGTCTCACCTGGTTTTACAACAAATTCTTCAGTGATCTTATTATTCATTAAGAAATCAATCGGAGCTTCACTGCCTAGTAGCATTGCATATTTCGATGGGAATACTTCGCCAGCATTTGTCGTTTTCAATGTTACTGGCTCAGATCCATTATTCGTCGCTAAAATCGCGAACTGCATGTTTTTCCCTGATTTATTAACATGGTTAGCATACAAACGAGCTTTACCATTAATATTATCTTGATATAAAATCCCTGAAGTTCTAATATTCTCCGGACTATCGCTTACAAGCAATTTACGAGAAGTATCATATGTTGATTTTTTAGAAGTTTGTGGGAATTTTAAAATTTGCGAATTAAATTCGGAATCTGTTGCTTTAATGTATGAACCTGCTTTACCAGTGTATACACCGTATTCAAACTCATCAAACATGACGCTATCCGTTACAACGATTTTTCTTGTATATGGTTTGCTTTTATTTCCGCTTTTATCAGTAGCTACAAGAGAAACTTCATACGTACCCGCTTCAAAGAAAGCATCTTTTTTCCCTGTCCAAGATAAAGCAACAGACTCTGAATCTGGATCGTAGCTTAGATTCGTATAATTAATCGTTTCACCAATCTCATACTTTTCTTTATCTACAGCGAACTTCGCAACTGGAGTTGAACCAAGTTCTTTATCATAATTATCTTTAGCTTTAGGTACATAAGTTACTGTAACTTTTTTCTGCTCATTATTATAAGTATACGTTGCCCCCATAACATCGCAAAGCCAAGTTAATTGCACCATTATTCTACCATTAATCATACGAGCGATATTATTGTTAGGCTGCTTCACACCATCAAGCGTAATAATATTTTTATTAGTATCTAGAACAATAACATGGTCTTCTGTAACCATTTTGACAGAACGAGACGCTGCATTATAAGTTACATCCATCCCAAATGTATCACCTAAAAATTTGGCAGGTAAATATGTTTTTCCTGAGATTGCCGTAGCAGGTGAATCTAAAGTTACTTGCTGGCCATTACGAAAAGCTTCCTTCTTGTCCAAATAGAGAACGACTTGAGCTGTACTTGTTGCGATGGCACTTGCGATATTTTGCTGTGGAATGACAAATGCCGAACTTGCTAGAATACTAGTACTAAGAACTAATGCTACCCATTTTTTACGCATTGTTAGCCTCCTGATGCTTTCCTTTAACTTCGCTACACTCTTCACATATGTGAAAGTCGTATTTGAAGTAAATTATGTTTTGTTATTGCTCATGTTGTGATGAAACTGCCTTGTAAACCGAATTGTACACAAGCTCTGCAAGCTGACAGCCTATATCTGTAGCTGTTCCTGCATACAAATGCTCGTGAACATAACTTTGTTGTTGTGATGAAGCAATGACTAAAGCATCCGTAGTTGTTCCTGTAGCAATTAGTCCATTGCTTTGCTCTATAATTCCATAGTCAGCAAGCGCGGCACATTTGGCTTCTGTTGCCGTTATGAGACTATTAATGATTGCAGATTCACTTAATCGCCCATCAATTATGACAAATATGTTAATCGTACCCGCATGATATGCTGGATAAGTTTGACGAGGTGTTCCTGCTCGTGCCGCATTGGACGTACCAGATGTTACGAGAACAAATAAACTATAATCCTCTTGACGCCATTCTCCAATTACTGCATCAGCTAAATTCGCCGCTGTCATTAAACCTATCGTATATTCTTTTGAAAGTTGCTCACTAGCAATGAATTCAAGCATGTCATTGATAGGATCATTGCTTTCATAATAAAGTGGTACTCGGTAATTGACAAAGGCATTAGCGATATGTACTCCACCATTCCATACACTACTACTGATCACTTTCAAAGGCAGGTCACTTTCGATCACAACACTATTATGACGATATTTAGCGGACAAATGTTGCTGAAACTGTGAAGAAAACTGATGAATGCCCTGTCTGAACGGCTGAGTAATCGTATACTGCAACGTGTTACTTTCCATATCATTACAATTCATCAACAACATCCTTTCTATACTTTGATAGAATTGTGGATAAAACAGTTAGACATTGGATGTTTTGTTGCCGCGACTTAATCGCTAAACGTATATATGAAGATTCTAATCCTTTGAATGTGCTTGCATCACGAATTAGTACACCTTGCATACCCATTAACTGTTGCAACTCAGACGCGGAGATATCGTAACCGTAGGAGAGATCAACTAATATATAATTGGTGACCGTTCGAAAAGGTTTAACATGTAAGGCGACAAGTTGCTCGTACATCCAATTTACTTCTTCAACTAGCCAAGATTTTGATTGGTTAGCAAATGAATGATCTTGTAAAACAGCATGACCAATAAATTGGGCTAATGAGTTTACACTCCATGGATACTGCATTTGCTTCATAAGTTCCAATTGCTCTGCCGCGCCAATCATATAGCCTAGTCGTATACCTGGTATCGAGTAAAATTTCGTCATCGAACGAATAACAAAGAGATTACGGTATGTGTTAACTTTGGAAATCCAGCTCAGCCCATCTTCATCTAGATGAAAATCTAAAAATGCTTCGTCTAGTACAACAATAGCACCTGATTGAAGTAAATTCGTTACCATCTTTTCACTAAGTAATTGCCCTGTAGGATTATTTGGATGGCCTAGCATGTAGAGTTCAACCATTTGTTGTTCAATTAATTGTTCTACTTGTTGTTCATTCGGAGAAAATCCATGATCTGCATGACTTTCGATATAAGTGATTTTGCAATCAATCTTCTGTAATGCTTGTTCATATTCGATGAAAGAAGGCGCAACAATTGCTGCAGTTTTCGGCTTAATATAACGAATGATAAGATCAATTAATTCTGCTGCTCCATTACCTACGATCACTTGATCAGTGTGAACTAGATGCTTTTTTGCAATTGTTTCTCTAAGCTGGCGGTTGGCTGGATCAGGATAGTTCGTAATATGTTGCATATACTGCGATAAGATATCAGCTACGACTTGAGGTGGTCCTAACGGATTCATATTGGAGCTGAAATCTAATAATTGATCTTGTTCAATATCATATAGTTCGGAAGCAGATTGCAAATCACCACCGTGTCCGTATCTTTCAAGCAATTGTATTCCTCCTCCCTTTATTTCCTAGTCGTTACGTAAACATACTATGTGATATCGTTTCTGACTTTTTCTATCTATTTCGATATTGAATGACAATGATCATAATCAAATGCAATTATATAATGGTGTAGATAAACATAACAGCGATCACTAAATTAATACTTTCAATAATCTCTGTCATCGCTCCATACGTATCCCCTGTTAATCCATCCAATTTAGCTTTCATCCACTTCGCTACGACCCAGCCGACAATTGCAGATATCATTGGTAATAGTAGCGCTAACCAGAGAAAGTCTTTGTAACCAGAAATGTTAATAACATAAAACATTAATGGCATTAAATATAAAAATAAAGACGTTGTCGTGGCTGCACTAACATACTGACGCTTTATGCCATGAAACATAGATGCTAACCCATTGCTGCGCGCAGGCTTCCAACTCGAAACTGCTATGACCATCCACCATCTGCTCCACATCGATGTCCCTACTATAATTAATACTAACCAAACGATAGAAAGTTGCTTATTTGCAACTTCTTGCAACAGATAAACTAGAGCTGCCCATTTTAGCGCTATATTGATAATTGCACTTATGACGCCAAATGCTCCTACTCTACTATCTTTCATAATCTCTAACATCTGATCTTTACTTCTACGACTTAATAATCCATCCGCACTATCCATAAGCCCATCTAAATGCAATCCGCCGGTCAAAGCAATCCATAATATGACTAACAATAACGCACCCAGCATTGGCGGAGCTACATAGCCGATTCCCCATCCACAAATACTAACGATTAACCCTATCAATGCACCAACAACAGGGAAAAAGATAACACTTTTATGTAGAATGTTTTTTTCGAATTCGATTTGCATACGAATAGGCAATATCGTGAGAAACTGTATTGCTGCTACACATCCATATACATATTGTTTTACTTGTTCACGCTCATCATTAACCAAACTGCGATCACTCCTATTAAAATCCAAATCCGTACACCGTATAATACGTTAATACTCATCTTAATATGAATCGCTTGTAGTTGCCGAGTTGGCCAACCTAGTCGAGCACGTTCATGCCACTCTCCAAAGTAACGATTGCGTCCACCTAATTCAATATGAAGTGCTCCCGCAACCGCTGATTCAGGAATACCACTGTTAGGACTAGGATGTTTTTTTGCAAAAGTAACAATTGCCTGATAGCTTTTTCTTCCATCAAGCTTTGGATGCAACCATGCAATCGTAACAATAATTAGTCCCGTTATTCGAGCTGGAATATAATTAAGTATATCATCTAGTCGTGCAGAACACTTTCCAAAATATTCATACTTCTCATTTCGGTAACCAACCATGGAATCTAGCGTATTACATGCACGGTAGACCATCGCAAGAGGTGCACCACCAATTAACGCCCAAAAGATAGGGGAAATAAAAGCATCTACAATATTTTCTGCAATCGTTTCAACAGTTGCTCTCGTCATATCGCTTTCATCCATTACTTCACTATCTCGACTAACAATGTAACCAACATATTTGCGAGCATTGTCCATATCTCCACTTATCAATGGTTCATAGACTAGATGACCTGCATCCCTTAAACCTTTCACTGCAATCGTTGTTGATAATAACCACGCTGACACAATATAAGCTAGCCAAGGATGTACTGCATAAGTGATTACATGAATGCTGACCATTATACTTGCCACGAGTACTACTGTACTACCAGTAAGTAACATCCCTCTATACAGAAGAGAGCGATTACTATAGTTGCGCTCAGGATGATATAGTTTCCCTTGTAGCCACTTAATCCATCTTCCCATCCAAATAACAGGGTGAGTTGGCCATTTCGGATCTCCGATTACCCAATCAATGACAATGGCGGCAATAATAATAAGTAGCCATTCTTGCAAGCTATACCACATGACTATTCCTCCAGCTTGTAAGCCAACGTTTTCAAATCAATCGGAATACCTGCAGTAACGAGAAATACTTTATCTGCTAATGCAGCAATCCGTTGATTAAGGCGACCTGCTTCATCGCGGTACATTCTGCTTAATTTATTCATCGGTACAATGCCATTACCAACCTCATTACTAACAATAACAACAGCGTAAGGATAATCTTGTAAATATTGAAGAAATGAATGGATCACTTCGAGTAACTTATCATTTCCCTCATGTTCCACATCTAACTCCATAAACCAATTACTTAGCCATAATGTCATACAATCAATCAATATGACGGGCTCTTGAACTGGATTACTATCTACCGTATGATTACGAATGCTTTCTAGACATTGTGTAAGTTGTAATGGTGCTTCCCAAGTTGCCCATTGAAAAGATTCATTGTTGCGTTGTTTGCGATGTAATGCGATACGATCAACCATCTCTTGATCAAATGCTTGCGCGGTTGCAATATAGATGCCATGTGTTGATAACGATCTTGCAAATTGTTCTGCAAATTGACTTTTGCCACTACGCGCGCCGCCTGTTACGAGTGTGATCATCTGCTTAGTCCTCCCGACCATCAATTCCAGCACTCGCGAATGTTGCCATCTCTTGCATTAAGCTTAAAGCAGCATCGATGAAGTGAAAACATAATACAGCTCCTGTTCCTTCACCAACTCGAAGATCTAATTGAATCATCGGTTGCAAGCCTATCGAAGCAAGCGCATGAACATGACCTTGCTCTTGGGATTGATGTGAAGCAATCATATATCGAGCAGTATTTCCACTTAACTTCGCAGCAATTAATGCTGCTGCCGTTGAAATATAACCATCAATAATGACTGGACAACGGTGTTTAGCTGCTCCGATCATTACACCAACTAAGCCGGCTATTTCTAAACCTCCTATTTTAGCGAGTACATCTAGAGGATCCTGCTCATTAGGTGCATTCACTGCTATAGAACGTTCAATAATATTAATTTTGTGCATTAGCATCGCATCATTAATGCCTGTCCCTCTACCTGCTGCTGCGGTAGCATCAATATTAGCTAGTACACTTACGATCGCAGCACTGGCCGTCGTATTACCAATTCCCATCTCACCAGTAGCAAACATGCGGACGCCTTGTCCATATTGTTCTTCTACTACGTCGATTCCTACTTGAATAGCCTGAATTGCTTCCTCACGCGACATTGCAGCACCTATTGCCATGTTTGCTGTTCCATACCTGATTTTGTGAGAACGTAATTGAGGATGTTCAAGCTCAGCTGCTACACCAATATCTACACATACAACATTAGCATGAGCGCCTCTTGCAAGCACATTAACTGCAGCTCCACCACTTAAGAAGTTATGTACCATTTGCGGAGTAACCGATTGTGGAAATGCGCTAACTCCTTCGTCACACACACCATGATCACCAGCCATAATAATGACCGTTCGTTTACTAAGATCTGGCCATAACTGTCCAGTTATAGCGGCTAGTTGTGCCGTAATAACTTCTAGCTTTCCTAGACTTCCTGGTGGTTTCGTTAATTGATCTGAATGTTGTCTTGCTTGCTCTGCATAATGTTCCTCAGGTAACTCAATATGTGAAATATATTGTTGTAGTTGTTGCTCTGTCCACTTTTCCATAATAATCATTCTCCTTTTGTTTGCGTTAACAATAACTGTGGTGATTGGTTGATTGGATGCTGAATGATAACGGTAGATGCATTGTACATTTCTTTTAATCTTTCTGAAGTTAGCACAAGCTCAGCTTTACCTGATGCTATAATTTGTCCATCGTACAAAGCTAATAAATGATCGCAGTATAGAGCAGATAAATTCAGATCATGCATAACCGCGATAACTAATAACTGCTTTTGTTGCTGCCAACTTTTCACGACATCCATAATGATTTGCTGATAACCAATATCCAGATAGGTTGTAGGCTCGTCAAGTAATATAATCTCCGGTTGCTGTACAATTAATTTGGCCAGAGCTACACGCTGACGTTCTCCACCGCTCAATTGATCTAATGTACGACAAACAAGATTAGTTAATCCCGTTAATTGAATCGCTTCTTCAATAATACCATCTATATTAGTCTTTTCACCACCAAGCCAACTTTGATATGGGAATCGCCCCATCTCAAGCACTTCGCGCACTGTAAAACCAAGCGGCGGAAGACCTCCCTGCTGTAACACAGCAATTTTCTGAGCAATCGTTTTACGTGGAAAGCGATGAATAGGTTGATCTTGAAACAGAACAGAACCCGTTGTTGGCTTTCTAATTCCAGCTAAAAGTTGAAGTAATGTTGATTTACCAGCTCCATTAGGACCAATAATGCCATAAAATTGATTCATTTCAAAAGAAAAGTTTAAATCTTGAAAAATATCAATCGATTCATAAGAGTAGCTTAGTGAATGTGCTTTAATCATAAGGATTGAACACCGCCTTGCTTATGGTTTTTCTTAGTTAATAAATATGCGAAGATTGGCGCTCCAAGTAATGCCGTAACAACGCCTAAAGGCAATTCCTTCGGACTTAGCGCTAATCTAGCGATCGTATCTGCCATAATCATATAAATTCCACCGCCGATAGCAGATAGTGGAATAAGAATCCGATAATCTGGACCAACCATCAATCTTATGAGATGCGGCACAACAAGCCCTACAAATCCTATAACGCCTGACACAGATACAGCCGCAGCAGTTAATAATGTACATACAATAAGCACAATAATCTTACTTCGTTCAACATTGACGCCCATATATGCAGCTTCACGTTCGCCAAGAGCTAATAAATTCAAAATTTGCCCAAAGTACATAATAATCGGCAAAGTAATAATTAAAAATGGGAATAGTATGTAGACATGCTCCCAGCTTTTCATAGAAATAGAACCCATAATCCAAAACAGGATTTCATTCACGACGCCGTTAGACATCGACACCATTAATGAGACAAATGAGCCAAGGAACGATTGTATAATAACTCCTGCTAGAACCAGTGTCTGAATCTGCATTGCGCCTTGAGATTTGGCTAATGCAATGACACCAAATAGAGTTACAATCCCCGTCCCAAAAGCAACAAGTGGGATTGTCCATAGACCAAGTAACATCTGATAACCCATTAAAATAATAAATGCAGCACCTACTGAACTTCCTGAAGCGACACCAAGTGTATAAGGATCAGCTAGTGGGTTACGAAGAACCCCTTGGAAGCCGACACCTGCCAATGCTAAGCATGCTCCTACTAACGTTGCTAGTAGTACACGAGAAAGCCTAACTTGCGTGACAATCGCTATCTCGCCTTTGGAATAGAAATCTTGCGCATCAGCATTAAATGGAAGTGAATGCCACAAAATCCCCCATACATCGGCAAACGAGATGTTTGATGAGCCGAGGGAAATCGCTGTAATGATCGTTATAAAAAGAAGGAGCATTGCTGCTCCTCCGTATCCGATTAATTTCTTATTCATATTATTGAAATAGCTCTGGATGAATGGCTGCGGCAATTTCAGATAATCCTTGCGCTACACGTGGACCTACACGAACTAAAGGATCATTAGTAACCATAACCATCTCATTATTTTTCACAGCATCAATCGCATCCCAACCAGGGCGTGCCTGAATACCTGCTAGAATAGAGCTTTGCTCCTCTCCAAAATCAGGATAAATAATAACTGCTGGATTTTCAGTAATAACTGCTTCAGCATCAACCTCGAACCAACCTGGTTGGCTATTTACTACATTAATACCACCCGCAATCGTTACAAGATCATCTAGAAATGTGCCAGAACCCATAGTATATCCTGCGTCAAATTCTAAGTACACTTTACGCGGGTCAACATTTGCTACTTTAGCAACGATATCCTCTTTCACTTTGTTCATCTCAGCAGTAACTTCTCCAGCTTGAGTCTGTGCATCTAATAATACGCCTAGTTGATTAATATGAGCAACTACTTCGTCGTATGTAGCTGGGTTAGATGCATACACCAAGACTCCTTGCTCACGTAATTTCGTGATAGCTTCACCATTCATTCCCGATGAAGCTAATACGATATCCGGTTGCAATGCCATTACAGCTTCTATATTAGTAATGAAATCGCCCACTTTTTCAATATCTGCTGTTGCTGCCGGATAATTGCTATATTCATCTACACCTACAACATTATCACCTAAGCCGATCGCAAATAGAATTTCTGTTTCACTTGGTACAATCGATACGATTGCTTTAGGACTTTCTGTAAGAGTTACTTCTGTATTCGTTGCATCAGTTAATGTTATCGGGTACGCTGACTCGGCGGTAGTTGCGCCATTCGTATCTTCAACTTGTTGATTCTGCTTATTACTTTCTGCTGCATTATTGTTACCACATGCAGTAAGTGCCAACATCATAACTAGCATCAATACCAGTACAACTTTATTGCTTTGTAGAACTTTCTTCACATTCGAAATCATTTGTTCCTATCCCCTTTTTCTTTATTCAATTTCATAAGCGTGTACAACAAAATAAAGCGTCCTCCGATGTTGGAGACGCCTGTACTTAAATGATTTTTTACATACCAATTAAGTCTATCCAACATCTCCTAAATCCACGTAGGAATATGCTTATTCTTTCCTTAGGCAGGTCTCCTGACTTGAATGAATCGTAATATCGTCTTCCCAGATCATTGATATCCAGTGACAATTAATATTACTTCGATATACAACGTATATCCATTCTTACAGTGGCGGGTCCGCGCTGGAATTACACCAGCTTCCCTTTTCATCTATGATGTCATTTACATCATAGAACCTAAGTACACGCTATTCAATTGTTTTACTGTCTTACTATACACGATTTTACTATAAGATGTCACCTATATACATAAAGAGCAAGCTCCGCTACATATAACTTATTAGTTATAATATTGATTCAACCAAAGCTATGTAACATATGAATAATAAATTAATGCTTTCGACGTCGTTGTTCATCTCTAAAAATGATAAAGAATCATACCTACTATTTTAGGAGGGATCTTGTGAACAAATGGAAAACTAGACTGTTTATCCTGCTCATATTCGTACTAGTATTTGGTGTAGGGTATAGCTATATCGTTGCACAAGGTACGAATGTACTAGATCAATCACTCCAGAAACAAACCACAACGAGTGAAACATCAATTGGTACGTTACAGTTTAATATAAATCATAATGACGCTGTTGCTCTTACTAATAGTGCGTTTACATTAAAGCTAATGCCAGATTCAGCTTCTGGTTTTAATTCAGATTCAGATGCAACCCTTAACAGTTTAGACCAACTAAACGGTAATTCGCTACCATCAAATACGAAAGTAACGGTTCATCTTAATATGTTGACAATGGATTGTGGAACGATTCAATTCACGATGACGCCCGATGAGCAAGGTATCTACCACGGCGAAGGAATTCCTGTTATGTCTGGACTTTGGGTGGCTACAGCAACAGTTACTTATGATGATCAACCCCAAGACGAAGCGATACAATTAGCTTTTACATTTAATGTAAAGTAAATCTCACTTGCTTAAGATGTTGCTACAAGTATAGCTTCTTATACTCTGAATAGGCACGAAGATGAATCTCTTTAGCCCGCTTCTGAGTTATTTCTTTCAGCTCAGGTATTTCCTCTGCTTCAATGTAGTCAGCAAGTACATCAATGACATCATCCAATAGTTTTGCACGGAAGTAGAATTGTAACCTCTCGAATAGTTCTTTACCTGCCAACGTTAAAACTAATTCACTCCAATATGACCACTCTTGTTCATTATATTTCGGCCATAATAGAACGGAATAATCCATTGCCGCATCGCCTCTTACCGTTAAGTCATCCCAATCGATAATCCAGCAATCATGATCATTGTCTACTAATACATTCTCCCCATTCATATCGTTATGAACGACATCTAAAGCTTTTTGCTGAAATGAAGCTGTTGAACGTACTAGTTGTTCTAATGCTACTACTTCATTCTCAAACCAATTTATTGAATCTGATGTCACGAAATTAAGCAAATGTTGCTTGGATCTAATGATGTTTAGATCTTCTAGGAATCGATTGATATATTCCTCTTTGAATGCATCTGCATAAGAGTAGTCATGTAAGTCGTCTTGCATATCTTCTTGTAATTTGTTTTGCACTTCATATTGATCATCGTTCCGAATCATTTGTTCGATCTCTTTATCTCTATGTAATTGATGTAGTAAATGCAATATATTCTCAGTGATTGGTTTTGAATTAGAAACAGAACTTAATGATTTCCCCTCTATAAATCGAAACACTAATCCATAAGTGTAGCCTTCTATTAGTTCTTCTGTAATCTCTCCTATCAATCTAGGAGCCTTATAATGTATAGATAAATGTTCGCTTATTGATGCCCACTGTTTAAGACGGTGGGCTTTTTCGGTTCGTGCAAGTTTAATATGTATCGTTGTTTCGCCATCAGTTACGCGGTAGGACTGATTAACAAAACCACCTGGATTATAAATATAACGAACTCCTAATTTTGATCCATCTAATCCTAATGATTGAAAGTTTTTTGCGACCCACAACTTAATCTGATTCTCATTGAAATTCAGCTCCAATGTCATTCATTCCCTTTATATAATTGGTCAGGTAGATTGTACATTTCTGTTCATAGAATAACATTCTGTGTTGATTTGATTCAAATTTAATGCACATAGCTAAAGATACCTCCAAGCAATACGAAGCGTTATGCTGATCGTATACTTGGAGGTATCTTCAATTACTTTTTATAACTATTTTATTTGTTTTGCAAATTATTTTAACCTTCTTTACTTTCGTACTTATTTGTACGTCGGTAACCAGCTACCATGCGCCTCGATCAACTCGTCGCAAAGTGCAATAATTTTATCCATAGATAATTCAGCTGAAGTATGAGGATCAAGTAAAGCGGCGTGATAGATATGTTCCTTTTTACCGGTCATTGCAGCTTCAATCGTTAATAGTTGGGTGTTAATATTCGTTCGATTGAGTGCAGCTAGTTGTGGAGGAAGATCTCCAATAAATAATGGTTGAACACCATTAGCATCAACTAGACACGGTACTTCTACACAAGCTTCTTTCGGTAAATTCGTAATAAGTCCTGTGTTCATGACGTTACCGCCAATTTTAATTGGAATATTCGTTTCGATCGCTTCCTTAATATAAGATCCATATTCATGTGTACGCGTATGTTCAAGACGAGCATTGTTCATAATCTCATCCCGCTTCAGCTTCCACTCATTGATCTGATTGACACAACGACGAGGGTATTCATCAAGTGGAATATTGAAACGCTCGATTAGTTCAGGATATTGCGACTTAATGAAGTACGGATGATATTCAGCATTATGTTCACTAGATTCCGTAATATAGTATCCAAACTTGTCCATCAATTCATAACGAACCATATCATGATGTTTTTCACTCTGTTTCAAACGAGCAAGACGCTTAATCTCAGGATAAATATCTTGACCATCCTTTGTTATTTCAAGCAACCATGCCATATGATTTATCCCTGCAATTTTGGATTTGATGCCACTATTATCAATTCCCAAATGTTTCAATAAATCTTGAACACATACTTGCACACTATGGCAAAGTCCAACCGTATTAACTCCACCATGCGTATTCATCACATTCGTTAATACAGCCATCGGATTACTATAGTTCAAAAATAATGCGTCTGGACAAACTTCATTAATATCTCTAGCAAAATCCATCATTACTGGAATTGTACGAAGATTTCTGAACAGACCGCCTATGCCAACAGTATCAGCAATCGTTTGACGAAGTCCATACTTCTTCGGAATTTCGAAATCCGTAATCGTACATGGATCATAACCGCCAACTTGAATCGCATTAACGATATAAGTTGCGCCACTTAAAGCTTCCTTACGATTATGATAAGCTACAATCCGGCATGTACTGCCCGCGACTTCACATACATTTCTTAATATAATTTCAGATTCTTTCAAACGAGTCGGATCAATATCGTATAATGCCAATTCAAAACCTTGTAATGAAGGAGTCAACATCACATCACCTAGTACATTTTTTGCAAAGATAGTGCTTCCTGCACCTAGAAAAGTTATTTTAGACATTAATAGTTCCCTACCTTTCAAATGGTATAATAGCTGTTGTTATAAGCATTTCTCCTTTATAATATATCTATTATTTTCAATATCTGATATAGATTTTTCGAATCGTTATATGGACATTTGTAGTTTTCTTATAATTTACGTTTACTAGTTAAAGACAACACTTTTACAGAAATATACATAAAATTACGGGGGTCTTATCCATGAGTGAAACGATACAATTATTGAGTATTCATACGAGTTTCGATCCTCAAATTGACGATATATTATTTGCAGGACAAGCTCAAACAAATGCGTTACACAATATGGGTCCGTTAATACATCCTTATTATATTGTGCACTATGTAATCGCAGGTAAAGGTGAGATGAAGGTTGGAGGAAATACGTATTCTCTATCGAGTGGGGATAGTTTTTTCATATTTCCAGGGGAATCGGTACAGTATACTGCTAACAAACATGAACCCTGGCAATATTGTTGGATTGGATTCAAAGGTAATCGTTTCAAACATATTTTACAACGTAGTAATATCTCGGCTAAACATCCTATCGTTCAATCTTTATCAATTGAACATATTCACCCGTTCTTCGAACAAATTATTACGCTACTCTCTTCTAATGAGCTATATTCTTCGATAGAAGCAAGTGGTCATCTACAATTGCTACTTGCAAAGTATTGTCAGGCTAAGAAACCTATGAAGCTTCGACCATTCGATCATAAAGCAACTGCAGAGCGACAGATTGAAGAAGCTATTGCGTACATCGATTATCATTATCCGCAGCCAATTACGATCGAAGAATTAGCTCAGCGTGTTGGCTATCATCGTAGTCATCTATGTAAATTATTTAAGCTAACGACCGGAATTTCACCATTAGCTTATCTTATTAAAGTAAGACTAGAGCAAGCTCAGTTATTGCTTGCACAGCATATTCCTGTTAATCAAGTCGCTCAAGCAGTAGGTTTTAACGACGCCCTCTACTTCTCAAAGCTTTTCAAACGACACAACGGCATTTCACCTACTGAATATGAGAAACAATACGGACATTAAATATTTTCAATATAAGTAATTGATTATTTTTTTATATCATAATAGTATTCGAAATGTAGTAACAATTTACAGTAAAGGGAGAATAAGATTATGAATGATAGTGTTGAAATTCTACCACAATATCGCATTGCCTATGTGCGACAAGTCGGACCATATGGTCCTTCTAACATTCAAGCAATGGAAAAGATAAAAATATGGGCTAAGGAGAATAATCTATACTCATCGGGAATTATATTTGGAATCTCGCAAGATAATCCAGAAATGACACTTCCTCAACATTGTAGATATGATGCTTGCATTGTAATTCCGGAAGATTATCAAGTTGACGATGCCATTTGTGAAGGTGAGCTTTCAGGAGGGAAATATTTTATTTATCATGTTAAACATACAACAGAAGATATTCAAAAAACTTGGGCTGAAATCTTCCCTACCCTGCATAACAGTGGCTATCAAATTGATAATAGACCGATATTAGAAAGATACATGAGTGATATGACTGACAATGATTATTGCGATATATGTGTGCCAATTAAATAATTAGTGTTTGGAAGTTACTATTAAACGTTTTTGAGCTTGATCGGAATGAAAGTCTCCATTTGAGCCCATCCTTGTGCCTTAATAATTTCTGCTGGTGTAATAATATGTCCCATGGCGTAATGATTTGGCCTGGCATCAAGCTCAAAAACATCACTATTTTCAATGAATGTTAGAGCCTCACCGTATAATTTACCATTTGTTTCTTCATCGCCATCCCTGTATGTATAAGTTAAATAATATCCACCTTCAAACTCAACGACTTCATTGCCACCGTTATCCATACCATCACTTAATACCCACCACCATACCATGCCTTGATTTTCTTCATCAAAGAATAAAAAATCCCTTGGCATGAAGCTATCTCTTGCAGTTGGAACAATCGATGAAAAATAGTTACTAAACTTTCCTAGTAAACCATTTGGAGAAAAATCAAATTCCTTATCAACTCCAGATGATGCTGCTTGAAACGCTGGCAACGCAATAATTCTAAACTCCATAATATTGGCCTCCTTAGCATCTTGAATTAATTTAACATAATGCGAACGACTAAAGATTCAATTCTACACCAAAAAAACTCATTAAATATACAAAAAATAACTGAAAATAAAATAAGAGAAATTCAGATGAAAATAATATGATTGCTACTATTATCATTACGATTAGCACAAGAAAAACAAATTTTTTTCCACGCAAATCAATTCTTTTCAATACCCATTTATTCACAAAAAATATGATATTTAAATAGATAACTAAGATAGCGATCCCATGAATTTTAGTCGATATCGTAGGTGGATCCCAAAATCCAAATAAACCGAACCAAAATAAGAAAAAGACATACGGTATTGCAAGTACACTTAACGTATTAAATATTACAAAAAGAATGCGCCAGATGCTTTTTAAATCATAGTCTTCCACCACATCACCACCGTTGGTTAATAACTACTGAACGACTAAGTAATATACTAATCATTTCAAAATCCTCAATTAATTGCGAAGCAACTATAATAGGGACTACTCTTACTCGACGCATGAGAGTGATGATCTACCTAATCTATTCTCCAATTATTATGGCTATGTTAAATCTTAATGTTGATTTTAAAACTAAAGAAAACCGTCCCTACGTGGTGAAGGTTTATTAAACTAACGTATCCCGTTAGCTCAATTTCAAAAAGTTCATGGTTCATCATGGAAGCCTTTTTCAATTTCACCTACTCATTTTGTTTGCTCTACAAAATACAGAAAAAATTCCATATTTATATTCCTGAAATTCTTAGTATCTTTATCAATAATATTCATACCGTTTCGAACAGCAACTTTTTGGGCGGCTACATTTGTGTCCCTAATAATAGAATAAACCCTATTTGCATTAAGAACTGAGAAAGCGTATTCCTTGCAAGCAATTGCCGCTTCTGTTGCATAACCTTTGTGCCAATACGCTTTTTGAAACAAAAATCCTATTTCCAAAATTTCTTTTTCTCTCCAGCCTTGCATTGTCAAGCCACATTGACCAATCATTTCGTTGGTTTCTTTTAATGCAACAGCCCAAAGTCCAAAACCATACTCTTCATATCTTTTAAAATGTCTGTTAAGCCAATTTTGTGCTTCTTCTAAGTTGAATGCACTTTCATAAGCAGCACGCATTACTTCCTCATCACACAATATTCTGCACAATGCTTCATAATCGGACTGCACCATTTCTCTAATTATAAGACGTTTTGTTTCTAACAAAAATCTCCCACCTTCTATTATATTAATAACCTTTCAAAAACTTTCGTATAGGATGTTTAATTATGGCATAATTTGTAATATTTTAAACAAGAGAATAATTAATTTTTATTGAACTATCGTTCCCCGTTAGTTCTATATTAGATGGTTTCGCCATGCTTTTATTTTTTCTTATTTGATCGAACCATGAGGAAGCACAGCATGTACACCTCGAACTCCATTAACTATCTGTGTAATTCTTAAGTCGACGACTAGACTTGCTAAAGCTAGAGCTTCTTTACGTTCAAACCCAAAAATTTCTTTCATAAGGTTTAACATGCCTTCTAGAGCGATTATGGTTGCTTCGTTCAAATCTTCATGAAAGCCCATTGTTATCCACGCCGTAAGAGTTTTTGCTCGTGGCATAGTTAAAGAAATATCTTTTCGAACAGAGAATGTAAGGTCCACCAAATCCATTGGACACTCTAATGCAGGACTTCCTACTTCTCCATCTCCTTGTATGGCATGACCATCACCGACTGAAAATAACCCCCCTGAAACAGGGACTGGAAGATATAAAGTGCTTCCTGCGATCAATTCTTTGCAATCTATATTTCCACCACAAAAGCGGGGTGGGTATGTTGAATGAATCCCAGGTTCGTCAGGAGGCATCCCCATTATTCCCATAAAGGGACGTAATGCTACCTTGTGTCCATGATCGCTTGTTCCTATCATTGTTGTTGCGTTTAACTTCCAATTAAGATGAAATTCCTCACCATCAGCAATACCTAAGCTTTTATTTATAGGGCTCGGAAAACCACCTGCACTATTCCATCCCCATGAACCAGGATGAATTTCATTAATTTTTATTTCAAGTACAGTACCAGGCTCAGCACCTCGAATAGCAATAGGTCCACAAAGAGCGTGACCACCATCGCGAGGACGTTCCCTTGTTTCGAACCTTCTACGTACGCCCGGAGCTGAAAATGGTTCCAGTCCCCATCCTGCGTCAAGAGTGCTGTATCGAACGACATCCCCAGAATCAATAGTTAATATAGGTTCGAAATCGCGTGAGAAAGAGCCGTGCAATGTAGATCTTTCAGGGTTAATTGAATAATGTACCATTATTTCCCCTCCAAAAATGTAATCCCTTTCACACTTATTGTACTTGAAGTATTTGGTTATTTTTATAATAATTGTGTGAAAATTGTGACAAATCAAATAGTTTCTTTGTTTAAACTTATTGCCCGTTACTGTAATAAGTTTATTTTTTATCATTTACAAAACAACCTACTATTGAAATGATTAAACTAACAAATCAAAACCGTTTTAATTTACACTACTATATCAATTTGAATTAAACTAATAATACGATAAACTTAAAATAAGATGTGGAAAACAGCAGCCAATTAAGGCTGCTCCTTATCTCTTTTACCTAAACTAGCAACATCGATTGGTAATATAATAGTAATCGTTGTGCCTGAATCTAGCTCGCTAATAACTTCTATTTTCCCTTGATGTAATTCTACAATTTCCTTCACTATGGATAATCCTAGTCCAGTGCCATCCTTAGAACGAGAATTATCAACACGGTAAAACCGTTCAAATATATGTTCTATTTCTTCTTTTGCGATGCCAATGCCACTATCCATAAATTGAATAATAATCTCATCATGCTCAGCTTTAGCTATAATATTAATTTCGCCAGCATTTCGATTGTATTTAATCGCATTTGTCAATACGTTATCCCATACTTGTTCAAGTAAATCAGCATCTCCATAAAAAGAGATGGGCTCTATCTCATAGGAGAGTTCAACTTGTTGCTCCTCCATACGCCATCGGTATTTGTGAATGATTTTTTTTAATTGTTGATCAAGCTCATATAGCTGATTTTTCAAAGGCCTTGCTGCATGATCTAATGAAGTTAATAGTAATAGTTGTTTCGTTAAATTAGATAATCGCTTCGCTTCTTGATCGATAACTTGCAAATACGATTGTTGTTCTTCCGTCGTTAAACCATTATTTCCTAGTAAATCGGCGTAACCTTGAATATTAAGAAGCGGGGATTGAAAATCATGAGATACATTACTGACAAATGTTTTACGTGCCTCATCATTTTTCTTAAGGCGATGAACCATCTGCTTGAAATTCTCAGCTAATTGCCCTAACTCATCACTTCTTACAATATCTATTTCCACTTGGTAATTTTCTTCCATAATATGTTTTGTCGCGTGACTTAATTTTCTAATTGGCTTCACTAATTGACGAGCTAACCAAAGCATAGATAGTAACACAATAATTGCCATCGCTACTAAAAAACCTGCAATTAATGAATGCATATCGGAAAAAAGCACCTGATTATTGGGACGTATAAATAGTGCATAACGCTCCCCATTATGTTCGAAAGGTACTCCGATCGTATTCTCTATTTCATTCGCATAATGATTAAAAATTAAGAACTTTCCATGATAGTCCCTCATACCGTGGTACACTTCTCCAGAATAGATAAGCTCTCGTATAGTTTGACTTACGTCTATAGAATGAAACGGTTCGCCAAAAGAGAATGTATTCCCGTTTTCTCCGCTCACGTGTACTTGATAGCCTAGTTTTGCAACGGACTGCAAATAAACCTCAAATCCACTTCCATGTGTTTGTTCAAGTATTTCAGTGACCTGCGTCGCTATTGCTACATAATGAGCATCATTCTTCTCTTTGATAAGTATATTGTATACCAAGCTAACAATAAATAGACCGACAGTTACGCTAATGACCACAATAAAGAGGGTTGCTACGGTAAATTGACGATACAATGTTCTCATGGTGTTTTCACTTCAATCTTATAGCCTAATCCACGAATGGTTACAATTTCAATAGTAGCTAACGCTCTTTCTAACCTTTGTCTTACTCGTGTAATATGAGTGTTCAATGTATGATCATCTCCTTCATAATCGTAACCCCATACTTTTTCCATGATTTGCGATCTCGTAAATACTTGATCAGGCTTTGAAGCTAATAAACAAAGGATTTCAAATTCTTTTAACGGAAAAATAAGCGTCTGTTTGCCAATTATGACTTCGTATGTTAATCGATTGATTTTCAGATTTCCGATTTCAAAATTCAATTTTACAGATTTATCAATTCGTCTAATAATAACAGCTACACGATATAATAGTTCTTTCGGTTCAAATGGTTTTACAACATAATCATCTGAACCAGCTAAAAAACCTTGTTCCTTATCCTCTAATGTACCTTTCGCTGTAAGCAATAATACAGGAATCTCATATTGTTCACTTAAAATCTTAGTTAACGTCAGTCCATCCATTTCAGGCATCATGACATCAACAATCGCTAAGTCTGGCCAACGATGTTTAAGTACTTCTAACGCTTCTATTCCATTACCTGCTAGCAACACATTATATCCCGCTCGTTGCAAATGAATACTGATGAGCTTTTGTATATGGGTATCATCATCTACTATTAAAATATTCATTCACTTGCCTCCGCAAAATAAATTTTATAAAAAAGGGGTGCTTGTAAGTTAACCTTACAAGCATCCCTCAAAAGTGTACCTTATTTTTTATCTTTTTCAAATAGCAAGATTAGTGAAGGTAATAGCATCCCTCGGACTAAGAAAGTATCAATAATAATACCAATAGATACAATAAAACCAAATACGAAGAGATCAGCAATTGGCATCGTTGTTAGGGCTGCAAAGGTTGCTGCTAATATGATACCAGCTGATGAAATGACACCGCCAGTGTTACGAATCGCAATTTCGAGTGATTGTTTAACAGTGCTACGTTTGCGTTCTTCAATAAATCGAGATACCAGAATGATATTGTAATCTATGCCTAGTGCTACTAGAAATACAAATGCATATACAGGTACACGAGTACTTAACGCCTCATAACCGAATAATACATCTACTAAGAAGATACCTAAGCCTAATGCAGAGAGATAGGATAGTAATATCGTTGCCATCATGTATATTGGCATTTTCCATGAACGAGTTAACACAAGTAATAATACGAGAATAAGCAAAGTTTCTAATATGACAATTTTATAGATATCGCCAGTGTTAATATCTCGTTCATCCACTAGTTTTGCCGTCGTGCCTGCATAATATAACTCTCCTGAGATACCTACACTTTCTAATAACTCGTCAGTATGATTTCGCATATCATCCAAGATTTCAATAGCTTCCGTGGAATATGGGTTAATGTCAAATGCAAGACTGTATTTAATTACCGTCTGCTCATCATTTTTTGCAGATAAACGCACAGATGCTACTTTGTCCTTCTCGCTTAATGCCTTTGATAAATTAGATATCTCATCGTCTGTGAGAGGTTGCTTACTTTCCAATAATATCGATGTCGGAGCAAGCTCCCCCTTGTCGAATTTTGTCTCCACAATTTCATATCCAACCCGAGATGGTAAATCTTCCGGGAATGATTTTACTGTATCAAACTCAAACTTAAGATTGAACATGTTCAAGGCAGTGACAAGCATGATGATAAACACCGCACCACCTGTAATAAATGGTTTATTTATAACAAATTTTGCAATCGGTCCCCATATCCCGTGCTTCAACTCTTTATGCTGACCGAATTTCGGTACTTTAGGCCAGAATGCTTTTCGTCCAAATAAAGTGAATAATGCGGGGACTAACGTAATGGACGCAAGCATAATAATGAATACTGCTGTGCCAAATACTGGTGCAAAGTTCTGATAGTCGCGGAAATCGGCGAAAAATAATATAAGCATCGCTGCAAGCACTGTACCACCCGCGAAAAATACAGGCTCTCCAGTTGCGCGCATCGCATGCTTCATCGCTTCATATTTGCTCTCATAGTGATTCAGCTCCTCACGGAAACGAGAGAATACGAATAATGAATAATCAATAACCGCGGCAAATAACAAAATGCTCATAATCGATGTCGTTGAATTATTAATTTCTAGTCCACCTGCGCCCATTAGTGCAAGCGTTTGATTGACTACTTGATATACAATAACCGTCGCTAGTAATGGGATGAAAGCAAGTAACGGTGAACGATAGATCACAATAAGTAAAATCAAAATAATGAAGATTGTAATTAATAATAAATTTATATCAGCCTGTTCAAATAATTTTACCGTATCCCCTGCTATTCCTGCAGGACCAGTTATATAAAATTTTGTATCGCCTAAACTTGCAGCTACTTCATTGCCAATTTCAAATGCATGATCATTAATTTCTGCATAATCGGCATTTCCTAAGCCTGCAACTAGACTCATCGGGACAATCAAAGTGGATTGATCTTCTGATGCAAATGCAGACAATGCCGTTTCAGGCAGTGCACTTATATCCACAATCGTATCAATACCTTTAATATTCTCATCAACAATTGATTGTAATATTTTCTTTACATTATCTATATTGATGTTCTCATTTTCGTTATGAAAAACAAGAATCCCTGGTGTTCCCTGATCATTCGGGAAATACTCCTCTAACTTTTGACTTGCTATCATTGATGCTGCTTCATCAGGTAGTGATTGAAAATTAGATACCTTATAATCACTTAGCTTTGGCCCTGCACTTAGACCGATCATCAGTACAAGCCAAACAATAATTGTAATCCACATACCTCGCTTAGTTGATACCCAATCGGTAATGGGTTTTAAAAACTTATTCATGTAAATATAGCCCCCTTTATTTTGCTTTAGCAATCAGTATGATGGGCTAATCTAAACTCTATCTAAACTTTCATCCATTTATTTTCACCAAATAGTATAACTGTGGATTATTCATGTCAATTCTCATAAAGTGCTTGTAGATTAACAATATTCTAAGTAAACTCTTAATTGAAAAGGAGGTTTATTATGGAAAAATTATGGAGTGTTCGCTTAATTCGTTTTGCTGCTATCTTTGGTATTATCGGCACTTTTATCGGCTCGCAAATGGCCGGAGAGATGGACTATACGTTGCGTCCCATTCATGCACATATCTTGCTAGTAGGTTGGTTATCCGTGTTTGCTTGGGGTATTTTCTATCAAGTATTTACTGTGAAGTATAAGTGGATGGTTACTGCTCAAAGCATTTTCGCTATGACAGGTGCTTTTGGATTAACTTTTGGCATGTGGATGTATAACTTAAATCCTTTTGACTTAAATGATACTTTTGTTATGATTTTCTTCATTGTTGGAGGTTCGCTTCTACTACTAGCATTCTTCCTTTTTGCTGTCATAACATTCTTCATAGAGAGACAAAAGATCTAGCTAAAGTATAATAGAAGTGATGAACAGAATCGTTTGAAATACCCAATTACAAGTAAAATCACGAAAAGCCTTCTCATGTGTTCATGTGAAGGCTTTCTTGTATAGTTTTCGACAAGATTTTAATTTCAGCATATTTATTAATTTTACGATTGTAATCCTAGAGATACAAATCGTAATTAACGACAAAAACAGGACAATTATGGTAGCTCTAGACCATAATTGTCCTGTTTTATGGTAGTTACCATAACCAATGATGAATCGACGGAATAATCCCACCTGCCGCCAACCCTCTCATAATAGAGATAACCCCAATAATTACAGCAGTCCAAGTTCCTAATTGACGCATCACTTTACGCCATTTCTTACTAGCAACGATGGAGATCGAAGCCGCTAATAGAAGTGCTGGAAATGTACCTAACGCAAACAATAGCATTGTAAGTCCACCCGTATACCAGTGACCAGTTGCAGCAGCTTCAATCCCCATTGCATAGGTTAGACCACATGGTAAAAAACCGAATGCAACACCCGTTGCCAGTACATACCACTGCTGACCTCCACGCCAATATTTAACACCATTAAATAAATTCTTATGTAAATTCGCCGATAACTTACTCATACCTGGAATTTGAAATTTACGCCATACCCACAATAATAGAAAACAACCGCCAACAATTGATGCGATTCCTTTCATTCCTGCTAATTGTCCCGCTACTTCAACAAATGAACCAACTGCACCAAGTATGATTCCGAATAATGTATAGGAAAACGCTCGACCTGCATGATAGAGAAGTGTTGTCTTCGTAGCAGAAAGTGGCGATTGTAGCGTAACTGCTGTAACAATCCCGCCACACATGCCGATGCAATGTGCGCTACTTAGTAGACCAGTCATTACGACTAAGATCATGCTGCTCAAGGTCATCATACAGATTCCACCGCTCTCTCAGCACGATTCAGTCGAACATGCAATGAAAGAGCATTAAACACAACGCAAACTGAACTTAGTGCCATCGCGACACCGGCCATCCACGGTTGCAGAAATCCTAAAGCTGCAAAAGGAAGCATAACGCTATTATAGATTAGTGCAAATCCAAGATTTTGCTTAATATTGCGAACAGTCATCCGGCTCATCTCAATGGAGATCGGGATACTCGTTAGTTGTGAATATAATAAAGTCATATGCCCTGCATGTAGTGCCGCTTCCGCACTATTACTCATCGCAATACCGATATGGGCGCTTGCTAACGCTGGAGCATCATTCCATCCATCGCCTACCATCGCTATCGTCGAACCATTGGCTTGTAGTTTTTGCAGCAATTCTAGCTTTTGTTCTGGTAATAGCTTCGCATTGACTTCAGAAATTCCCGCTTCTCTAGCAACACGATCTGCTGGTGCAGGATGATCTCCAGTTGCCATGATGGCATGCACACCTAGCTTTTGCAGAAGTGAGATACTTTTCTTTGCTGAACGCTTTAGTCCATCCGATAAACCAATCAAGCCAACACAGCGTTCATTCTGGATACAATAAATTAGTGTCTCACCGTGCATCAATCGCTCAGCCGCTATCTCAACAACATGTGCAGGAAGTTTAATATGATATTGTTCTAGTAAACGCTCATTACCTACAATAAATTGATCATTAGCAATATAGCCCGTTACACCTCTACCTGGATACGATGTTACACGCTCAACTACTGGAGCGATACTAGTACGAGCGTCTTGTGACCGCAATTCCATTTGAATAGCATGGGCAATCGGATGTTCTTCTTTCTTCTCTAAAGCTCCTACATAAGCTAAGAGTTGGTTCCGTGAGATATTGAAGCTTTTCAAATAACTAATACTTAACTTTCCTTCTGTTAATGTTCCGGTCTTATCAAATATTACTGCATCTACATCGGCAAGTCGCTCAAGGACACTAGCATCTTTTACAATTAATCCATGCTTAACAAGTCTACTGCTCGTTATGGACAATGAGATTGGTGCGGCAAGTCCTAATGCACAAGGACATGCGACAAGCAATACAGCGAGCGCACTAAATACCCCTTCACTTAACGTACCAGCCTCTCCCCAAATGACCCAGCAAATTAATGTACTTACTGCTAATAGTAGAATTGCCGGAACAAACCAACGAATCACTTTATCAACTTGACGTTGAATGCTCGTCTTCGAACGTTGCCCTTGCCTTACAAGTTCTCGGATGCGATTCAACATTGTTTGATGCCCAGTTGCAGTAGTCACTAATACGAGCTTACCTTGCGCTTGAAATGTCCCTGCCCATACGCGATCTCCTACGCCTTTACTAATGAGACCTTGTTCACCTGTTAGTAAAGCTTCTTCTACATATGCTTCGCCACGTTGTATGAATCCATCTACAGGAATGTATTGTTGCTCATGAACATGAACGATATCATCTACTTTTACAAATTCAGTGCGAATAGACTGTAACTGACCATTACGCTCGACGAGTGTCTCATTGACTTCTAATTTTGCAAAAGCATCATGTTCTTGTTGTAGCTTAAGTGAAGCATTTAATTCAATGTATTTCCCTAATAAAACGGCAGTTATAACGACAGCGGAGCTTTCAAAGTATAGTGCGGCAGTATCGTAACTTGCATATTGTAATATTCCATCTAGCCCATTACGCAATACTTCGTAATGACTATACAAATATGCCGATGTCGTACCTATGACAACAAGAACATCCATATTGGCGAGTTTTTCTCTTATGGCATGGTAAGCACTAATATAGAATGGGACGCCTATAATAAATTGGACGATCGTCGCCAAAATTAGCTGTAACCACGGGGCGAATATCCATTGTGGTACTATGCTCATTAAGCCATGTAAAGGAGCAAAGTGTTGAATCATCGAACAAATTAACGGCAAAGTAAAAACGCTTGCCCACAATAATCTTCGCTGTAGCAAACGTTTCTCTTGTTTCATATCTTCGATAGTGGATTGATGAACATGTGCTAGAAATCCAAGTTGCTCTATTAATTGCATCACCTGTTTGGCGTCAATATTTCTGCTAGAAGATTGAATCCATGCCGTCCTAAGTGGATAACTAACAGCGACTTCTTCAACACCTTGCATACGAGTCAACTTACGTTCAATCCGAGTTGCACAAGCGGAACAACTCATACCCTGAACGGATAAGACGATTTCTTCTGAATATTCATGGTCAAGCTTCTGCTCCATAAATGCGCCTCCGATCGGCAAGTAGTAACAACTTTATTAAAGGAAAGTTCAAAAAGGAAGAGTTCGAACGTTTTGTTCACTAGGATTTTGACGTCGAATACACTACGTCAGCATACTCATCGTGATCACGAGTGGATGTTTTGAACTTCATCTTCCAATCGAGGTTCAAAACATTCGCTTGTCAGTACCAAGAAGATGACACACAGCGGAAACGAGTAGCACAGCGTACGTTTTGTGTACGTGAGCACACGCAAGCTTTCGATGGGTGGCATATTCGATGTCGAATACACTACGTCAGCATACTCATCGTGATCACGAGTGGATGTTTTGAACTTCATCTTCCAATCGAGGTTCAAAACATTCGCTTGTCAGTACCAAGAAGATGACACACAGCGGAAACGAGTAGCACAGCGTACGTTTTGTGTACGTGAGCACACGCAGGCTTTCGATGGGTGGCATATTCGATGTCGAATACTCTACGCCAGCATACTCATCGTGATCACGAGTGGATGTTTTGAACTTCATATTAATGAAGGTTGTCTTATACTGTATGTTCGGAATGTGCTATTCATGCTAAGTTAGTCCCTTTCGTAGATGGAACCGCTACGACTTGCAAATAATTCGGTATACACTTTCTCAGCGTAATGATCGGTCATTCCCGCAATATAGTCAGTAATCAATTTCTCCCATGGCCATTCATGTTTGAGAAGATCATAAGATTCTATCCAATCTGGTGGAAGAATAAGTCTTCCTGCTGCTTCATCTTCTAGGCTTTCCCATAACTTGTGAAGCATATTTTCACTACGTTTTTGTAGTCGCTGTACACGAAAATCTTTGATCATCGTTACCCATGCAAGCTTCTTCAATATTTCCATCGTACGAAGCGTATAGACATCTTCGACTCCGTCTTTTACGAACGTGACTTTCTTCCATCCGATCGTCATTGGATCATCAATAATTCCTACGAGCGAAGCGAAGTGATTCACCCATTGTGCTTTCATCTCACGGCGAGAACGAGAAACTTCTCGACCATACTTCTCATAAATTCGTTTCCATTGTAAGTAGTATTCATCAAGTACATTGCTTACCATTTGACGAATATCGATGTTAGCCCAATGAAATGCTGACATACTCGCAGGATCATTCACAATTTCTTGCACAACACTATTGATTAATCTAGCATCTAACAAAAAATCTTCTGTTAATTGAATTTTACCAGCACGAATACCATCCTCGATATCATGCGTAGAATAAGCAATGTCATCACATAGATCCATCAATTGCGCTTCAAGCGTACGACATCCCTCAGGAATTTTCCATAAATCGCGTAAGTAAGAAATGCCTTCCCACTCTGCTTTATATACCCCTTTTTGCTTACCATTCTCGCCAATAAGATAAGGGTATTTATTAATGGCAAGCAATGCTGCAGCGGTTAGATCAAGCCCTTTATCACTACCTGCTCTTTTCTCCAGAAACATCAGAATGCGGAAGTTCTGTGCATTCCCTTCATAATGACTTCCATACTTCTCTTGTAATAACTCGTTAAGCACTTCTTCGCCTTTATGACCAAATGGCGGATGTCCGAGGTCATGAGCAAGTGATGCGATCTCTACTACTTCTGGTACGATTTTTAATCCCGGATGGATATCTTGATTGAGAAACGGATATAATTTACCCAATTTCCGCGAAACTTCCCGAGCAATTTGCGATACTTCGATGGAATGGGTTAGTCGTGTACGATAATAATCACCAGATCCAGCACCGAAAACTTGCGATTTCCCTTGTAATCGACGAAAAGCTGGAGATTGTATTAATCTTGCATAATCTTTTTCATACTCTTCTCGATCTTCACTAGATTTAATATGCTCAATATCATTAAGACGATATTTACGAATGCTTTTCATAGTTGTCCCTCCTTCTCTTGTTGTATGAAAATTGCGAATCAACTACTCCTATACTAGACCCCAATTATCGTTTTCCAACGCTTCAACTCATCTTCCATCTTCTCAATAAAAGCTGCTTTCGCTGATTGCTCAAGAAATACAGCATGTACAGCATTATACTGAAGCTGAACTATTTGCTCAAAAGATAGAGATAACTCCTGCTGCAAGGTCCAAAATTCTTTAGTCAAATTCGTATTTGAAACAGTAAGATTATCCGTATTGACCGTAACAATGATGCCTGAATTCATATATTGAACTAACGGATATTGCTCCCAGCCCTCAATTGCTTTTGTCTGCAAATTACTAATCGGACAAAATTCAAGTGGGATGTGAAAATTATTAATGTCATTAAATATATTGGCATCTTCCTGCAATCGAACACCATGTCCAATTCGCGAAGCACCAAGTTCATGAACAGATACGTCAATGTTTTGAGCGCCACCCGCTTCTCCTGCATGAATCGTTATAGGTAGATTAAGTTGCCCAGCCTTTTCGAATATTTCTCGATAGAGCGATGGCGGATAAAGTGCCTCTGCACCGGCAAGATCAACCGCAACAAGTCCTTTGCCAATAAAGGCCGCAGCTTCCTCTACTACTTCCATATTCTGCTCAGAGCTATGACCTCGCAAACAAATACCTATGCAGCGTGCCACAACATCAAATTGTTGTTCACCGCGTTGTAACCCCGCAATAACATGTCGATACGCATCAGCTACCGTTAATCCTTTGTTAACATGTAATTGCGGTGCAAAACGAACTTCGACATAACGAACATTTTGCTCTGCACATTGCTGAACGATTTCAAAGGCGATTCGTTCGAGCGCATTAGCAGTCTGAGTGAAAGGTAGTACAAAATCAAAAGTACTTAAATATTGATTCAAATCTTCACATTGCTCTGGCACTGTCATATAGGATAGGAGCTGAGATACGTCTGTCGTTGGCAATGACATATTCTGCTCGGCAGCTAATTCAATTAAAGTTGCAGGCAATATACTTCCATCTAGATGAAGATGAAGTTCTACTTTCGGCATTTGTTGTAATTGTTCGTAGGTTAATGTCATTGTTCACAGCTCACTTTCAATTTTAAATTGATAATCACTAATAATTTTGTTAGCTAATATAACATGAAATGGCACTAAATGCTATGGTAAACCGCCCAAAATATTACTTTCGTTAGGATTCTACAACGAACAATAAACTATTCTTTTCAACATATATAACAAAACTTAATATATAATATATATATGGAAAAATAAGGGGGTAAACTCGTTTTGAAAAAATTAAGATTAATATTTGGATTACTTGCCGCTATTATTGCAATCTATAACTTAATTATTCTTACTTTTTACTACGATAGTTCAAGAACAGATAATTTTAAAGCATTACCTTTTATGAATTTTTTCTTGGGATTGTTTATGTTAGTTACAGGTTTTTCTGAACTCAAGTCAAAAAGAAAGATAAATGCTGTTAAGTATTTTATTTGCTCAATCCTTTTAATATTTGTTTCCATTAAGCTTTACACTGTTTACTACTAATGAGTTTCCTTAAGATTAGATTAACAAAATACCAACTCTACTTTGACAGTTACAATTTGTTTAGTAGCAGACTGTATCCCCGTTCGTAACATTTGTAATTACTTCAACGATAACCGTTCGCTTAGTAAACCCCGCTAACCATATCATTCATTCAGCTCGTTGCGAACTGATTCGCGAAACTAGCGGACCTAACAGACGTTATTCCTTCGATTTCAGCTCATATCAAGTTTTCGCGGACATAATTGTCCTTATTCACCCGTTCGTCAGCGATTTTTGATTCATATACCTTCAATAACGCATCGTATGTCCCCTTACATCTCTAAGTATCGGTTTTAAGCTAATTAGCGTACCATATGGCCGTTCAATGGCCCCAAAAAAAAATTCCACTCCCATTACTTGTACTTTTTCTATAAAAAAACCGTTCAAATGTAGTCAATATCACCACACTCGAACGGCATACTCATATTATTGATTATTGACCATATACGACTGGACCATGCCAGCCAAGATTACCATCACTCACATTTGTTACCTCAAAACCTTGTAAACGCATAAACTCACATACACGTCCACTACGAGCTCCGCTACGACAGATGAAGATGACATCACCTTCAACAGCATGAACTTCTTCCACACGCGCATTGAATTCGGAGAGTGGAATCAGACGAGCTTGTTCGATATGTCCTGCTTCCCATTCATCTGGTTCTCTAACATCTATAAGGTTAATTAATTCTCCCGCTTCAAGTTTCGCTTGTAATTCGTCTGCTGTAATTTCATTCATCATACTCTTATGTTCATCCTCTCAAGACTATATTAGCTTATAATCAAATTTTACATAAGAGAAGCGTTGATGTCCAATCTTTTGTATGCTGTAAGATGTTTTCCATGCTGACCAATCTTTTGATTACTTCTTACGATTTTTCGCAGCTAATAATCGATTCATATGATCCGTTCTTGATTGCTCTTTATTATTTTGGTCTACATGATTATTTTGTGCTGCTTGATTGTTATTTGCTACATAATTCCTTTGATCTGCAGGATTGCTATTGGTAACTTTGTTCAAACTAGTCGATGTATCAGACTGCTTCGTATGTTTTTTATCATCACGAACATACACAGTATCATCTCCACTGCTTTTCCGTGTTGTTTTAGCAGTCGATGACTTTGTAACATTATGTGTATCAGTCGAAACCTCATGAGTAAAATTACGGTTCTCACTAGAATCAGCTACTTGTTGCTGATTAGAATTCTCATTATTATTTCTGCGGGATTGTTGAGGTTGTCCATTGCCGTTCATGCTTGCGTACCATTGCTCTTTAGAGTTTTTCCGCTTGGCTAGTCGTGACATCGTCTCATTCTCGGCTTGTTGCGGCATGGAATGAGGCTTGCGTTGCACCTTAACGAGAGCTACTCCGCGATTCAACCACAATTTCCAAGGCAATGATAAACGACGATTCCCTATATCAACTAACCATAATAAGAGAATGATGATCAGAAGTATTTTAGTCCAATCAATAATCTGCTTTACTTGTGTCGGTGCAAATTGGAAAAGTTCATCAGCTTTATCCAGTTCTATCACACGCCCACCTGTAAGCTCAGCTAATGCAGTCATAGATTCTACTCCAACAGTGGAATCCATATTCAATTGATATTCAGCTGAGTAAGGGACAACAAATCCTGTTGTCACACCATTTTGAATGGTATTAGTGCCATCAACAGATGTAAGCTTACCAATTTGCGTAAAGTAGACACCACTTTTTAGAGCGCCTGTATCTACTTCATACTGACCATTACTGACAGGAATGAGTGGATACACTTGTTCACTTTCTCCATCCCTGACTACCATCCCTAGATCACCGCGAGACAATCCATCATGTCCAGTAATCAATAATTGATCACTATGACTACCATCGATCGTATATGGGGAAGACACAAATTGTGGATACGTCCACTTCACCCATTCAACAAATACTTTAGGGAACTCCGTCCAATTAATCCATGAACTAGCCCATTCCCCATTCACATCAGTTGTAAATGCGACGGTTTTCCCTGCTCCGACATTCCATCTAGCAAGAAGCGGATCTTCCATATGCGTGTAAAGTGATACTTCAGCCAAATCCTTCGCACTTGTTGCAACGTAAGCATCTACTTCCGGAACACCACTCTTCCAAAGTTGACTCCAAGCACCAGCATAACCAATGATAGGATCAAAAGTTTTATCAACGATATATGAGCGAGTCATTAACGCAGTCTCTCTACTGAAAATAGCAGGAAGAGTAGATTGATCTTCGGTATAATAATAACGACCTCCGGCATCAGTCGCTAAGCTTTCCAATAATCTCGTATCGGAATCACTACCTACTGCGACAGAAGACATTGTCATCATATTCGCAAGCATATCGTCTGTTAATTGCTTATAATTATCGTTCGTGCCAGACTGACCATCAGTAAGCAAAATAATATGTTTGCGCTCACTATTAAGAGTCAACATTTCTTCATAAGCGGACTTTAGGGCAGGATAAATACTCGTTCCACCCGCGGCATTAATCGCGCTAATCGATGATATAATCTCATCCTTATTGCTTACTTTCGTTGGGGAGACGACCCAAGTTGGTCGGTCATCAAATGCAATAACACCTACTGTATCTTCAGGACGAAGCAATTCAACGGTACGTATCGCTGCCTCTTTCGCTAATTCGAGTTTATCGCCACCCATACTTCCTGAATGATCGATAACTAGAATCAGACCTAACTTTGGTAATTGTCGCTTCCCGGTTAACTCCATATCTACCGGTAAAATTCGCTCTATTGGTGTATCGAAGTATCCACCCAAACCATAGCTATTACTACCTCCGAGCATCAGAAAACCGACACCATAATTTCGTACAGCGGTTTCAATGTTGTCCATTTTAATTTGCGGTAAATCCACAGCACTTACATTATTGAAAATAATGCTATCATACTGAACATATTCCGCTAATTCATAACTTAACTCTTCAGCTACGATCGTTCGATAGCCAATATACGATGAAGCTAAAGCATTTTCAATATTGGTTGAACTGCCTTTTTTACCTTCAACGATTAATACACCAGCAGGTCCGTCAACTCTACTCAGTCCATATGCTGTATTGTTAATTGGCTCATGATCACTTGCAGCTTGAACTACAGCACGGTACTGGTGCAAACCAGGCTCTGTAGCAAGTTGATCTAGTAGAAACGTATTCTCACCTTGCATCAGTGAAACATCATATTGATTCATCAATTCATCATCTTCATAGATATACAATACTGCACTGGTTGCTGTAGTGCTTTCAAGAGAGATAGATAATTGATACTTCTCTCCCGCTTTCAATTGACCGGGCACTTTAAATTCAGATATCGCAACATCTTGTTCTTGCTCGGAGGCAAGCATGACAACATCAACAGCGATATCCATCGATCGAAGTAATTGTGCTTCACGAAGCATATCACCATTCGTCTCAATACCATCGCTTATTAGAACAATTCGCCCACCACCTTGCTGACTTAACATCCCGCTTGCTTGTCGCAATGCATTAGATATTATAGTTCCATCTTCAGCTACAGTTGTACGGAACTGTGCTAGTCCTTGTAGTGGTGATATCGTCCGATCAATCGCTATTCCATTACCAAATGATAAAATCGCTTGATAGCTCTTCTCATCTCCAGCAGAAATTGCGTTATTAACAACATTAATTGCGGTATCATTATTACTAATTGAAGCAGAACGATCGACTGCAAAAACGATGTTTTTACGATCACTGCTACTATAGGGCATGATTCCTGCAATTAAACAAATGATAAGTAATATGATGAAGGAGCGAATCGTAATCGCTGAAATTTTACGCATACCTACTAGGCGAGTCGTGTATCTTATCATATACCATATATACAATGGAATAAGCAGAAGTAATAATAACCACCATGGCTGATCTACGTTAAAGCCCACGACGGTACACCTCCCATTCCAACACAAGACAACACATCATAAGCATTGCTAGCCAAGGTATTATACTTTGCAAACCTTGCCCTTTTCCTGCATCACTTACTTGTAATTGCTCTTGAGATAACTCCGAAAGTTGATTATTCATTGAATAAGAATACTCGGACAACTCCGCGTGAACGACTGCAACTCTCGATTGTACCCGCTCATCGTTTCTATCTAACTCGATTAACTGATATACCCCCGGAACAGAAGGAGTCAATATAGGTTGATCATAGCTCATCGTATTGCTTTTTTCTGTGCCTTTGCTACTAGTATCACTCATTGATTGCCAGTAGCTACTTGCCGTATTGGTAGATAGTGTAATAGCAGGTTCACTACCAACTAGAAAACTCCCCAACTGTTCAGACGTACCTTTCACCATATATTGAAGTGATTGCATCATTAAAATTGGAAACTCTGCACGTAATGGTAGATCCGTGTCCTGCAATGAGAATGTAAATCTTAATCTTGGTTTTTGCATCTCATATCCAGCTACAATAGCTGGCCAATCTCCATATTTCAGTACGACAGTTCCAAAATTCAATTCAGTATTCGTTAACTTTCTCATTTGCGAAATATAGGTGTCTTGGAAAGTAATATACTGGGTAACTTCATGATCAGTAACAATAACTTCTTGTGAAGAAGGAGCTACTGAGCTAGCGCCCGCTTTCTTCGGATGATCGATGATCCACAATGGATATTTCGCCATGTAACTACTCCATGCTGAATCAAGCTGTAACCGATCGTAGTCGCCATCTACTATAATTAAATGATATGAATTATCCTTTGAATCAGTAGGAGGCTCACTACTCGGAGAAAGCTTTGTAAGGTCGGCGTTCATAAGCTGTAGCGCTTTTTCGAGAAATAGATTTCCTTCAGATACGAGCAGAACATCATACTCAGATTCTTCAGCTAGCACTTGAAACATAATATTGTCACTAAGGTTATGATCTCCATCCATAGCCTTAACTTCTGCCTTGTAATAATAACTAATAGGAAGTTTATTAAGCTCAACTGTCGTATATTGCCCTGAACTTGTTACTTGATTCTTTTCTACAGTTGAGATGACTTTATCGTTGTGATCGTAAGCTGTAACCAATACTGTCAATTGTTGTTGCAAGCCTTGAGGATGTGCAATCGTGACAAATCCTTCTGCCTCAATGGCATCTTCAGAGTTAATCGTAAAACTTCGAATATTCACATTGCTATGAACCTCGTCATCTCCGATAATGTTCCAATATTCTCTACTAGTATTCGATTGATTTTTCTTATCTTCTATCGAAGTTGCTTTAAAACTTTGATCTACATAAAGACTAATCACTTGTTGTTCTTCTTCCGAAACTAATGCTCTTGCTAACGATAGTGTAGTCTCATCATCAGATACACCATAATAAGGTTGTAAGTCATTAACGGCATTAATAACTTTGTCAACTTGTACTTCTCTACTTGTTATGATTTCTGGATAATCACCATTAACGATAAGCGTAATTGGACTACCAGCTAATTCTGTTTTTAACCATTCTATCATTTTATCTTTTGCTAATTGGAAATAGCTCTCCCCAGTTGCTGTCGTCATAGCAGCCATACTCGCTGAACGATCAAGTACGACAATCACATGTTCATCCTTTGCAATCAACTTCTCGATCACAGGTTCCATTAGCGCAAAGACGATACATATTGCTACCAACAATTGCAGCCATAATAAAAGGCGTTTCTTAAGCTTTTGCCATGGTTTATTCGCTTCTTGTTCTTGTAATGCTCGGCGCCATAATATATGACTTGATATCATCCGCGGTTGATAACTTTTTTTGAATATATACATCGCAACGATAACAAGTAAAGAAATGCCAAACCAAGCTGATGTTGCAGAAAGCCATTGCAAGCCGATCCACCTCCTTAAAACTTTTCTTTCAGCTACTTATAGATGATTGATTCACCACTGCTCAATAATCCAATAAATTGTTCCGTAAATGGTAAACCACTATTCATGGAGTAATAGGCGATGCCACGAGTTTCACAACGTTGTTTTATAGATCGCTGAAATTGAGCTACCCCTTGCTCATATTTAGCTAAAATCGCTGGCGTTATTGCGACTTCCGTTTTTCTATTCGTTTCGATATCTATAAGTTTTAATTCACCTTCTAATTGCGGGTTCCATTCTTCAGCATGAAGAATATGAACGAAAACGACTTCTTGACCTCTTGCTTGCAATTGATTAAGTAAATTTTCTAATCCTTCATCATATAAGCCATCACTGAATAGCCAAGTTACTCCGGCACGCCGAGGTAATGCAACCCCGGATTGAAACGCACGCATCATATCGCTCCACTCTACTTGCATATCTAAGTCAGAAGTAGATGTGTTATTGTCTACTAATAACCCATCTCGAGTTCTTCCTGCAATATCAGCAAAAGATTGTCCATCTTCATTACGATAATGATGAATGAGTTGTCCTAGGTGTTTGAATAACGTGAATTTAGCATGTTTACCATACAAAGATGGTACAGCATCAACAATTTCCTTCTCATTGAATAAATTAATTTGAACACGATCTTCACATATTAAAGACAAGTATCCAACACTAGCAGCAAATCTGAGTGCGAAAAGCCACTTGTTCGTATCTCCACGACCAAAACTACTCATTGATTTCGAGCTATCTACATATAGGCTAAACGATCGTTCTTGCTCGTCCCAATATTGACGAATATATGCTTTTGACGTTCTACCGTATAAATTCCAATCAATTCTACGCACATCATCGCCACTTACATAAGGTCTGTAATCTGCAAATTCAAGTGAACTACCAAGCTGACTAGATCTACGCTTCCCTGCCAACATTCCTTTGACACGAGAATTTGAACGAATCATCATCCCATCAAGCTTAGATAACCAACTCTGATCGGGGAACAATAATTGCAGCAATTGCATCGCATCTATTTGTTGACTACTATATATATCATTTGACTGTAAGTCACTCGACATGATTGCCACCCTCTCTTACAACAACTTTCCAAGTTCGTTCATATTCGATGTCGACTAAGCTCCGTCAGCATAATCATCGTTATCAAAGTCATTATAACAATACCCAGCAACGTGTACGGTACGAGTACACGAGCGGCCAATGTTCAGCACGAGATTTCCAATGAAGGTTCAAAAAGCGGGCTTTCGCAAGCCGAGAAGATGGAGTGCTACTTGAGAAAGGCGGAAGCGCAAGTGTACGTGTTTGGTACACGCGAACCTATAATGTTTCTGCAAGAAACATACTTCGGAAGCTTATGCTATATTTTCCAAGTTCACTTCATATTCGATGTCGAATAAACTACAGCGCGTTACATCGTTATCAAAGCCCGCTTTTTGAACTACCTTCTATCCTTTTCCAACGATGCAATAACACTCGCAACAACATGATCTCCCAGCATCCCTTGTGCCTGTGCCTCATAACTAAGTCCAATACGATGTCGCAGCACTGGAGCAGCAACCGCGATAAGATCATTCCATGAAACATGCGCTCGACCTTGCGATAGTGCCCTTACTCTACTAATTGAAACTAAAGATTGCAAAGCACGTGGTCCCGCTCCATATCTTACGAATTGCTTCACTTCTTGCGGTGCATCTTCTTCATGTCGATGTGTACGCATGGTTATACTAACTGCCGCATCCAGCATTTCCTCTGATATAACAACCTGCTTAGCAAGAGCTTGCAATGCTTGTAGTTGTTCGCCTGACATCACAACTTGTGCTTCTGGTGTTTTCGCCCCTGTTGTTCTACGTACGATTTCTTTCAATTCATCACGATTCGGATATTCAATTCCAATCTTCAATAAAAAACGATCTAATTGTGCTTCGGGTAGTGGATACGTACCTTCCTGCTCAATTGGATTTTGAGTAGCTAGTACAAAAAATGGCTTAGGTAAAGCGTAACTCTCTCCACCAGCAGTAACAGTACCTTCTTGCATCGCTTCGAGCAGCGCACTTTGTGTCTTTGGTGTTGCACGGTTAATCTCATCAGCAAGAACTAAATTTCCGAATATCGGACCTTTTCCGAATCGTTGTGACGTAATTCCTTGCGATCCAAAATCTATTAATGTTGTCCCTGTAATATCAGCTGGCATTAGATCAGGCGTAAATTGTATACGAGAAAATTGAAGCGATAGCACATCGGAAAGTGTGCGAACTAGCATTGTTTTTCCAAGTCCAGGAATACCTTCTAGTAGTGCATGTCCTCCGGCAATAACACACCATATTAACTGCTCGACAACCTGCTTCTGTCCTACTATAACTTTTCCGATCTCCTCTTGTAGCTGCGTAATCTGCTTCATTGCCTCATCTATTTGCTGTTTCGCTTCCAAATAAATCCCTCCTAAAACTTTTCATTGAAACTCTTGATACACTACTTCGCAAATGAAAAGTCGCTTCGAAAGCTTATGCTTACTTTTCATTGAACTTCCTCTTCCAATATAGGTTCAAAAAGTGGGCTTTCGCAAGCCGAGAAAATGGCCCACAGCGGAAAGGAGTAGCACAGCGTACGTTATTGGTACGTGAGCACCTACAATGTTTCTGCAAGAAACATGCCTCGGAAGCTTATGCTAGGCTTTCGATGGGGGACATCTTCGATGTCGAATAAGCTTCGATAGCATGATCATCGTTATCAAAGTCCGCTTTTTGGACTTCCTTTACAACTAATTGGGTTGGATCGCGTCAAAGTACTGTTTCACTTTGCTCTGTACATGATCAGGTAATGTAGTGCGTGTTAAAGAATCTTTCGCTTCTGTCTCATATTCACGGAATACTTCAGAATAATCACCTTGTGATCCTTCAATCGTAGGAGCTGTTCCCCCGGAAATAATTTCTCCTCCAGTTGTAGGACCTCCATCTATGCTCGGCTCACTTGATCCAGCAAATTTACGCGGTGTAGTTATTGTCGAATGATTACCGGAACCCGTTCCAGCACCTCCACCAGTACCACTTCCTTGTCCTTGTCCTTGGCCTTGACCCTGTCCTTGTCCTTGTCCTTGACCCTGTCCCTGTCCTTGACCCTGTCCCTGTCCTTGACCCTGTCCCTGTCCTTGGCCTTGTCCTTGTCCTTGTCCTTGTCCTTGTCCTTGACCCTGTCCTTGTCCTTGGCCTTGACCTTGGTTATTACCAGAAGGGGGTTGACCTTGAGAACCCGCATTATTTTGTGCGATTGCATTAGCTAATTGATCACTTAACGCTTGATTAGATGAGCCAATATTCTCACTTAGAGCACCCATACCTTGTTGCATTTGCCCACTTAGTTGAGATGCTAATGCAGCAATTTGTTCAGCGGAAAGCTGCTCAGATAATTGTTCACTTAGATCATTCATTGCCTGCTCACTTAGTTCTCCATTTTGCGCTTGTTCAGCTAGTTGTTGCATCTGCTGTGCAAGCTCATTATTCTGCTCCGACAATTGTGCCATCGCTTCTGCTAACGCTTTTGCAGTTTCACTATCTAAACGTTGCATCGCTTGTTTCAAACCTTCCTCACGCTGACCTTGAGGTTTATTTAGACTTTCATTGAATGCTTTCTGAAACTCTTCTAATTGAGAATTATTTGCTAATGCTTGTTTAAGTTGATCTAATTGTTGCTTCTTCTCTAGCGACTCTTGCTTGAGTTGCTCTAACTCTTCCAATGATTCTGCTAATTCGTCAGCGTTCTCTAAAGTTAAACCTTCCTTCAGATCAAGCTTACTTAGTAGTTCATCGAGCGAAGCTAACAATTCCTCTTTCGTCGATTCATCTATCTCAGATTGTTCTACTGTTTCTTTCATATCAGCAATCTGCTCTTCTACTTGTTCTATTACTTTCTTATTTTCAACTATTTGCTTAGCTTTAACATTTTGCACATTTGGAAGTATAGTTAATAATAATAGAACTACGATAGTTAATGACATTAATGAAATCCATTTACGAACATTCCAACCATACGACATTGGTAGTCTTATCTTTAGATCTTTCTCATATTGCGTAGTTGCAATTGTTGCTTGCTCTAAAATCATTGATTGAAATAGATTTGGTTGCTCTGTGTTTTCCAGTTCCAAAGCTGTAATAACAGCATCCTCACCTAATGCCACATCTACTAGTCTAGCAACATTTTTCACATCACTTCGATTGCGCCATTTCATCGCAAGGATGACAATAATACTAATTAGCCATAATCCAATAGCAATCCATTCATTATATAAAAATGGAACGAATCGACTTACCATTAGCAACAAAATTGGAATGATGCTGCCTAGTACAATTCCTTTCACGAGTAAGGCAGTTAGAAACACTTTATTCCATCTCGCTTGAATCCTTTTCAACAATGTAATAAGTGTAGTCATTTCTTCACTCCCCTCTATACGTAGTAACAGAAATGGAGCCCCTAAGCAGACTCCATTTCTTGCATTTTCAATTCTTGTTCGCTTCATATTCATTATTAAAGCAGGTTTTCGATGGGAGGCATATTTAATGCCGAACCCATTACAAAGTCCATCTTCGTTATCGCAGTCCGTTTTTTGAAGTTCTATTCTAATGTTGGTTCAAATTACAATGAAGGTTCAAAAAGCGGGCGTTCAGAATCGAGAAGATGGAGCGCTACTAGCGGAAGGAGGAAGCGCCAGTGTACGTTATTGGTACACGCGACCCGGACTTCCCAAGTTCGCTTCATATTCGATGTCGAGTATGCTACGTTAGCATACTCATCGTTATCAAAGTCCGCTTTTTGAACTTCTTCTAGTAGGTCTCAGCTTTCTAATCGCCTGCCACAGGCAAACAACCAAGATAACAGTATAAATCAACATATACTCTAACCACATTGGTACATAATCGAAAAACCCTTTTTGTGTAGTACTTGTTGCGTTTATTATTTCCTTAAACATTTCCGGTTCAAATATGCTAAGTAATGCACATGCCGGATTGAATGCAAGAATATGAATAATCCATTCAACAGATGCTGGAGTTGGTGTACCACTATAAATATAGTCTTGTAGTGCGGTGAAACAGATCAAAAATATGACGGCTGTGCCTGCGAACATAAATAATACAACGCCATACGTCACAATAACAGCTAACATCGTGCGTTTAAACAATGTTGAGAATAAGATACCAAACCCTCCGAATATGAGCATATTGAAGAGGAAGAATCCAAAAACAGCTAGTAGTTGTGAAGGAGATACTCCACCATACAAAAATACGATGCCATAGATCGGCAATGTACTAAACACGATTAGAAACATAAAACTTAAACTAGATATTAATTTACTAATAATAATGGATGATGAACTTTGCTGTGTTGTAAGGAGCAAATTAAGCGTCTGTTTCTCCCGTTCTCCACTTATTACGCCAGCTGTTAACCCTGGTGCCATAAATGCAATTAATCCGAGCTGAGCAAAACTCATCACGATAAATAAAATATCATTAAATTCATTCGTATATATACCTGCTCCATTCGATTCGATGCCGACAATAAAGAAGGTTGCTGTAGCAAACAAACCAATCGCTAACAGATAGCTTAATATCGTCCACATCGATTTGGCAGAGCGCATTCTTAAGCGATATTCTTTATCAAGGACTGGATTAATAAACAACTGCTTCATATTGGCTAATATGTTACTCATTGTTCAGCTCCTCCTCCTCTCGTAATTGCTAAGAATATGTCTTCCAAATCAGTCTGTGCTTCTTGGAAAGCGACAACGGGATATCCCGCTTCAATAATTGAGCGCAATAAAGTCGCTTGTTCATCATCATTTCCGGAAAATTGAACTTGAACAGACGCACCATCTATAAACATACCTTGCACTAATGCATGATCACTCAAAAATGCTTTCAGCTGTTCTTGACCGTTAACTAGCTTGATCGTTATAAGACGTTTTGCCATTAACTGCTGCTGGATATTGCTAATGTTACCAACTGCAATCATTTCCCCATGCTCGATAACACCAATCTCATCTACCATTTCCGCTAACTCAGGCAAAATATGAGAAGAAATAATAATCGTTTTACCCATACTTTTCAATTCTTTCAATATTTCACGCATTTCAATACGAGCACGTGGATCTAAACCAGAAGCAGGTTCATCTAGTATTAGCAATTCAGGATCATGAACTAAGCTTCGTGCCAAACAAAGTCTTTGCTTCATCCCACGAGACAATGAATCAACATACGCTTCACGTTTATCTGATAAATTGACAAGTTCCAGTAACTGAGGAATAAGTACATCACGTTCCGGTTTTGTTAACCCGTAACTCGCACCATAGAAATGTAAGTACTCATCTGTTTTCAATTGATCATATACTCCGAAAAAGTCAGGCATATAGCCTATTTTTCGCCGAACAAGATGCGGATGTTCGGTAACATCAATTCCATCCACTTTTGCATAACCTGAAGTTGGAATCATTAACGTAGCTAGTATCGACATTGTTGTTGATTTACCTGCACCGTTCGGGCCAACAAAACCGAAAACAGTACCTTTCTTAATCGACAGATCGATTCCTTTCAACGCTTGAAAGTTACCGAAAGATTTACTAAGCCCTTTAATCTCGATCATCAATTGTGGTTGTTCTTGTTCTATATTCATTATTGTGATCCCCCTTCCACAAGCAGTGTTGGAATAACACCCTCTCCACCATTAATTGATTCCATTTTAAGGACTAAAGCCTTTTTGTCATTCACGTAATCTGCAAGTTTAAACGATGGTTCACCAGAATATTTATCCCATGCTTGCGTCGTCTCGTTAAATAATGCCATATTAAAATCATTAAAGTAATACTGTTCAAACACTGGTTGGAATGAACCAATAGCATCAGCTGACATTGTTCCATTCAGTGGATAAGTTAGCAAAATAGCACCGTTGTGTAAGTAGAAAGTATTGTCACTTTGCATCTGAAGATTTGCATTATCTTCGGTCGTAACAACAGGTTCCACTAGATGGGAATCAGGCATTTGCTCAAGAATAAGATCTAAAAGATTAACATTCCACAACGTTAATTGGTCTGTTTTTACTTTTTTATTATTAACTTGATAGATAGAATTATCACTGTAGCTAAATGCTACTAATTTAATTGAATCACCGATCGTTGTCCCATTATCAATTAATGCAGTTTCACGAGGATACTCTTCCCAAGCGTTCGAAGATTGAGAGAAAATTTGACCACCATAGGAGTATCTATATGTATTAACAGTTGTATATTGTAGTGGTGAAGTTAATTGTAGTTCTGTACTTTCACCCTTAGCTAGTTCACCAATTACTTCTACATTTCCTCCATTAATAAATGATAGATGAGATAGATTTACTCCAGTATTGTTCTCAATAACAAGTATCATTTGATCATTACGTTTTTCGATAGAAACGTCGATTTTATTAATTTCACCCTCATCAAATACAATAGGTGATTTCAAGAAACTGCGTGTTGTCCAATATTTATTATTATTCCACTGTAGTTCTTTGTGATCGCCATCATATCGAATGACATATTCTTTATCTCTTTTTAGCGGGTTAGCATTACCATTACCGTTGTAATTGTTAGGAGATAACGTTACATATTGAATGCTAGGAACATCAATCGAGAGATCTTTGTTACTGGCAAGAAACACCGATCCTATTCCTCTAACGATTGTGGTATCTCCTGTTTGCTCAACAATATCAACACTATGCACATAATTTTCTGTTTTGTTCATCGCACCCAAGTAAACAACAATTAAAGTTGTCAGCACCGCACTCGCTGGAATGATCCACCACGACCATTCACGTTTATCTACACGTTTCAATATGACATATAGAATTGGTGCAATAAGAACTACATAGATAGCAAAAACTAACATCAATAACATAACAGGTGGTGCTTCAAGTCTTGGGAAATATTGAGCAGCTTGCTGCAGTATCCAATTTGGATCTTCATTATAGTAACCACCCGATACTGCTGTTGGAACGATACTATCTGAAAGCAACGTTTGAATAAAAGATGTCCTACCTTCCCATACCGAAAATGGTTTTAAACTCAGATCAAATGCTGTATAGATCACAGTACCTTTACCAACCGTATTTCGAGCAACAATTGGGTTATTATTACTAGTTATCAGCGACTCACCTTGAGTTAATGATCCTTGTATAATTTGAATAGGGTCAAGTGGGTTTTCTGAAAGAGCATATTGTGTAATGACCGAAGTATCTTCTAAAATCGTAGTACTTTGACCATTGACAGGTAAGATGTCTTCAATAGCTTTCATCGTTTGCCCGTAGTTGGCACCACCACCAACTAATAATGTTCCACCTTTCGCAACCCATTCCGTAAGCGCATCTACTTTCTGCTCTGACCATGTACTTGTTATGACATCATTAAGCACTAAGACATTGAACATGTCTAAATAATCCGCAGAATCAGCAACAAAATCCTCTTCCATAATTACAGTTGTAAGATCATAGCCTTGTCCTCTTAGTAACAATAAAAAATTCAATGTATCCGGATCAGAAGATATAATTCCTACGACTGCGGATGATGCAACACTTTTTCCTACTACATTAATATCACCTGTTACATCTAGTTGATTTCCTTTTTCCATAGTTCCTTCATAGAACTGGAAAGAGTTTAACTTTGAACCAAAATTACCATCAACATTCATCGTCAATTGGATCTCACTGCCACTTACAATTTCAACGGGAACAACATGTGAAACTGTATTCCCTTGAGCAGTACTAATATTAAATACTAGTTCTCCTTTAACATCTCGGTCAAAGTTGTTCTTTAAAGTAACAAATACCGGTGTAGGAGTATTAACTCGATACTGTCCATCGTAACCAACTTTAGCTCCAATATGTATACTTTTGGTCACCTTGTTTTCTACTGTTGAACCATATACTAATGATGAGCTTGTTATCGACAACAACCATAGAGGTACAAGCATAATGAGTACATATAGCATTATTTTCTGGTTTTTAACGTTTATCACAATTTATCCCCTTCCATTAATTAACCAAGTTAATTATTTACACTATTAATTATTGTACTTACAAGTATCTACCTACATTTCAGATCAGTCTCCACACATTACTAACGTCACGATTAATAGATTTGTTGCAAATCAAATACACGTATAGACTCCTTTCAACACGTTCACATACAATAGACGAACAAACATAGGCCAACCCCTGCAAAATAATAATGTGACAAAGTGATTTTCTTCTATTACATTATTGTAAGGAGGGATTTCTCATGAGCAAATTACAATCCAGCAAGATTCAATCTGTTATCTTCTTATTCGTAACCTTGTTTTTCTGGATCTCAATGTACATCTATGTTCCTATTTTAACACCATATTTATCCAATTTGAAATATTCCTTACAATTTATTGGCGTTGTATTAGCTACCTATGGATTAATCCAATTATTATTCCGTTTTCCACTTGGCATTTTATCGGATCATCTGCAGAAGAGAAAACTCTTTATTGTACTTGGTATGTTGTGCAGCGTCTGTAGTTGTCTACTATTTCTTGTACCTGATCTTTGGATTTTCCCATTGCTCGGTCGTGCTGTCGCAGGAATTTGTGCATCTACTTGGGTAGCATTCACGATTATGTATGCTAATAACTTCGAACAACATGAGATGCCTAAAGCAATGGGACAAATTAGCTTATATACTGTACTCGGTCAATTTATCGGAATGATGGCATCAGGATGGATCTCCGATGTGTATCAGTATCGTATGACCTTTATCGTTGGTGCAGTGATAGGTGCAATTGGATTGGTACTCTCATTTCTATTATACGAGAAGAGTCCAACGAGTGATCAAAAAGGGATGTCCTTCAAACTAATCGGGTCAGTTCTAAGTTCACATCGTGTCTTGTTTGCCTCTCTCCTGTCAGTTCTTGCGCATGGAGTACTATTCATTACAATGTTTGGGTTCACACCACTTAAAGCGATTGAACTCGGTGCAACAGGGACACAACTTACCATATTAATCGCTTGTTTTATGATACCACACGCCATTGCAGCTAGAGTTGCATATCCGATCATGCAAAAGCTACATCATCGTGGTACATTTGCAATCAGCTTTTTCATTAGTGGTCTTTGTACGTTAGCGTTAATGTTTGTCGATTCACTGCCTGCGATGTACTTTACACAACTATTGAATGGTTTCGCTCAAGGACTACATCTACCATTATTACTTTCTTTTGCTATTTATAAAGTGGAAAGTAATGTTAGAGCAACAGCAATGGGTCTATATCAGGCACTTTACTCGGTAGGTATGTTCTCTGGCCCTCTCATTGCTGGTATTCTCAATGATAACTTTGGAATTGATAGTGGATTTTTATTTGGAAGTATACTTGCATTTAGCGCGTTGGTTGTAATACCGTGGTCGCTTTATGTAGATTTCAAAAAAGACGCTTTAATAACGATAAATGTGCTAACGAAGCATAGCGAACTTTCACTTAAAGGAGAAGAACAAGAAAAATGAGAAATATATTAGTGTTAGATGTTGGGGGTGTATTAGCAACTAATCTTACGCCGCGACTATGGCAAGACTTAGCTGATTTGTCCAATACGTCTATCGATACGATGTACGCTTCCTATAAACAAGAGATTAGTAAGCAGCTTTGGACAGGGCAATGTACGGAGAAGCAGTTTTGGCAATGGTTAGCATCATATGGTGTTCAACTTTCAGTTAGTGATCAACGTCGGCTAATAACTCAAGCTTTACAACCATTACCAGCTCTTGACTACCTCGAGCGATGGTCTAAACTAGCAGATATCTATATAATGAGCAATCACCTTAACGACTGGCTCCAACCTCTGCTAGCACCTTATCTACCCTATATAAAAAGCATCCATGTCTCAGATCAAGTACGACTTAGCAAACCCAATCCTAAGTGGTTTCAGCTGCTTCATGAACAATTTACAGATGTATCATCCATCTGGTTCGTAGACGACAGTTCAAATAATATTGCCGTTGCACAAACGATTGGATGGAACGTACTCTTAGCAGATCAGAATCATGATTGGATAGCTACATTAACCGAACAACTTCAATCAACAAGTAATAATTAATAATATTGAGCTATAGTAAACTATTTTCCATTACCCATTTTTGTGAATAATATTGAGAAAGGTGGACTTTTATGAAAGTTAATTGGTTTCATTCTCTCATATACACCCCATTATTCAGTGCGTTATTTATTATTTTTACTCTGACTCAAATAAAGCTACCTTTTTCTCCAGTACCATTTACATTACAAACTCTTGGGGTCATTTTGGCAGGTGTCTACTTAAAACCACAAGCAGCATTTATTAGTATTTTTATTGTCATAATACTAGCATTAATCGGACTACCTGTGTTCGGCGGTGAAAGTGGACTTACGTATATATTAGGATCTACTGGTGGTTTCATCTTCTATTTCCCGTTTGGTGCACTTATTATAAGCCATCTAACTCATTTCGTGTTAAATTTTGATTCTAACAAACCTTCAAAACTGCGGTTAGTCACCTATTTCTCGGTGGTATTTACTCTATTCGGACTTGTTATGCCTTATATATTTGGTATACCTTGGTTTATTAATGTACTAGATGTTAGTTTTGTAACGGCTATGAAGATGGCGTGCTACCCCTACTTAATTTTCGATTTCGTTAAGATTATTATTGCTGTTGCAGTATTGATAACTATGAAAAAAACTGTTCTTTTTATTCGATTACAACAATAAACCTGACACGATTAACTACACAGTACAGAAAAATAGGATACTCGCCCTCAACATAGAGGTAGGTATCCTATTAATAATTTATTCTTTTTTAATAACCTAGGGTGAGTGCTCGTTCAATAAACATTGCTTATACATACTTTTCATTCCTAAAAAGAAGCTTCTCGATATACTCATTGTAAAATTGAGCTAACCTATCCTTTTGTAGTTGCTAAACGTAACTTCACAAACACCCACGGTGCTATAGCAATTGTCCATAATCCTATTATTCCATATCTGATAAAGTCAGCAATAGATTCTTCAGGTAAAAACAACTTGAATCCTTCTTTTATTAAGATCACACCAAATAAGCCAATTACACAAGCGATTACTTTATGTACTATTGACTTGGAAATTACGAAATTAACTTTCTCTCTTTCCCACACATAACCAAGAATTGTGAATGCTAATAATCCACATGCTTGATAAGCGCCTTCTTGATCTAATCTGCCATTAGTTATTCCATGATAAAGAGGTAGCAAAACAATCGGAATGATAATGGCAATCGCTATCCATATCCGATTAGTAATTGTACTGAGTAATTGATTACGAATGACAAGTGACGTTATGATTACAATAACTGCTCCCAGAAACCATCCGAACAATACATCCTTGGGAAAATGTACTCCAGAGTAAAGTCTAGCAAAACCTACTGCAATGATCACAATAATTGTAAAAACAGTAAATAATTTTTTGCGAATAACGGATGCTAAAAAAGCCCATACTGCAAAACTATGCTGTGAATGACCACTTGGGAATGAGTAACCACCTTGTTCTACTAAAGATTTAATGCGATCTGCATGCAACTGAAAAGGTCTTAAGTATTGAAATAAATCTTTCATAAATACATTTACATAATAGCTAACAAAAAGAACGATCGCTAGCTGGAAACCTACTCTTTTGGATACTAACCAGTAGATGATTGGTAGTAAAATCGTGAAGAACGTCACTTCTCCAGTAAAGTTAATGAATTTCACAATAGAATCTACAAAACTTACACGTAATTCCATTAAGCGTTGTAGCAAATCAACTTCCCACTCCAAAAAGTTCGACACGCAGTTGATTACCCCCCTCAATTCGTCGTTGGTATAATGTTACAATTATAGTATATGGTTTGTACATTGATGTAAATGACTAGATTTATTGATTGTTTGAAAGAATTAGTGTTTTTAACAGCTAGATTTTTTGTAGGGCTAGTCTTGTTCCTCCAATTGGGCGTCTGTTATGATTTCTCTCATAAGAGGTGTTACATAAAAACAATTTTCCAAGTCTTCCTCTTCCAACATTGCCCAATAGAAAAATGTATTATGGTGAATGCTTATATCCTCGAGAAGGAACTTCCTAATAGTATTTCTCCAATTCCCTTCAACTCTTTTTATTGTTATGGCATCGTCGTATGATGAGATAATAATAATCATTAATGCAAACTTTTCTTCTGCATTTAATTCTACGGTTTTGTAAGCAGACAAAAATTCGGATATTCTTGATGAATCCGACACTACGTACTCCCAATCTTGAGAGAATTCATCAGGAGTAGGTAATCCAATTTTCATTACTAATCCTTCAATAGCTCCTTTTGTAACATATTTATGATTGATCGAATCCATCCCCCTATTTTTACCTATACTGAAGAATATGCTTTATTAAATGTAAGAGCAGATCTTAAAGTCGTCCCTTTGAATCATGTTTATTCTCATTTCATTATCAACTAATACAAAATCATTCCAATTATTGAAAGATTCTGTATTCACAAGCGTATAGATAAAAAAACCTTGGAGATTTCCGCTTCAAGGTTAAAGTGTTATTTATCAAAACTAGCTTTCATCTTATAAAACAAATCTAGGTGTTCTTTTTCTCTTTCAATTATTCCATAATGATGGTCATAATTTAGCACAATTTCTTTATAACCAACAATTGTTGAAATTTGTTCACTCATTGGTTCTCCAATAAAAGTGAAATACCAAGAATCGGGAATCTTATGTTCAGTTATTTCAAACCATTCATATGGAAACCATACAGGATCTAAGTTTAAATCAGAATCTTGATGATCAACTTTTAGCAAATAAAACATGTAATTATCCCAATTACCGATCGAATAAACTTTGTATAATTGCTCAATAACCAATGATTCGCAATGATAATTTTTGGGATATGCCGCTTTCTCTGATAAGGAATTACTGGTATTTGAAATACATTTTACTTTCATGAATTACCTCACTTCAATTATTTATCCTTAAATTTAAAATCATCATATTTACCGGTTCTAATATTATACACCCAATGTATTTCAACCCCTTTAATTGTTCTGCTCATTTTAACCCAACCATCACTATGTTTCCACCTTTTATCCTGCATTAATGACGGCATTTTTAATATAGTACCTTTCTTAGGGTCAGTCATTGCCTTTTGCATTGAAGTCAATTCTGTATTATTTTTTGGAGCAGTTCTACCTGTTGATCCTTTGCCATATGGCTTGAAACCAGGGACCCAAATCCCGAGATCAGTTACATAATACGTATGGTAGTCCGCTACAGTAAAGTTATAAACCATAACAGGCTCATCAAGTAATACGAACTCTACCTTATCAATCGTCAGATTGCTTCCGTCAGCCTTTTGGAGTTTATCTCCTACTTGAAGTTCATCTGCAAAGACCCAACCCTTATCTTCTACATAGAAAGGATGATTGTCAGTCGTCTCGATGAGTTGATCCCCAATGTACAATTTAATAATATCATTGCGATAATTAGTGTAAAGAGCGGTTACCTCTTTATAACCCAACTCTCCATCTGGAGTATTCTCATCTTTGGCAAGAACCTTATCCCTTACAACTTAGTATGATAAAGCCTTGGAATTCATCTCTGATTCCAAGGCTTTATCATACTAAATTACAGACTCATAACTTTCTTTAGTTCTATAATGTCGTCGTTATTTTGTCTATTACAAATTAATTGATTCTTAAGAACTTCATTAGATATTTTACGGATGGAGTTCCTTAACGTTTGAATTTCAACATCTGTAATTTCAATTAAAACTTCACCGTTTGACGTTCTTTCTAGAAAAGATAATTGAATTAAATTACCGTCATCACTCTTTTTACCTCGAACAACATAGGGACCATCCATATAAACAAAATTTACAGTCGTTCCAACTGAAGCATTAGCTAATAAATTAGCTGATTTGTTCCACCAAGATAATATTACTACAATAAAGTCATTCCAATTTTCAAAAGGAAAAAATCTATCTTCTAATTGGAAATATAATTCACCTGTAATTGAACCATTCTCACTTATTTCAACTGTGTCTTCATTAAAAATGATATGGAACAAATCATCACCCTTTTCATTTGATTGGATATGCTGTCTCAATAGCCTTTGTTTTTTTATTAACCCACATTTCAATCTTTATACCATTAGCTTTTCCTCTAACTAAAATTCGATCGCCTTGCGTTTGTACTTTACTTGCATTTTTATAAGCATCACGAACTGTTTTTTCTATTAGTGACTTATTCATATTTGAGGGGAAGATATCTTTTCTTCCACTCTGTTTTGCTCGGGATCCTCCGACAGTATGACCCGATATTATATGGGCCATATCAATCTTAACTTTCTTATACGATGGTAAGTTAATTGGCTTAGCCTTCGCGGCTTTCTGTGCTGTCTTAATCTCATCCGCTAACTTTAATCCTCGTTTAAATTTCTTGATAAAACCTAAACCTGGAACAGCACTTTCCTTCGCATTCTTTTTCAGCGAAGCTGTCATATTGAATTTACTAGTAGAACCCGATTTAACATAGGATAAATAATCAAATCCTACTCCAATCATGACATCAATCGCATAATTAACAATGACTTTACCAAGGAGCGCAATTAGTACTGGAATATTACCACTTGGATCTACATACTTATTCGGATTTTTTTGCACATACGTATATAGATTCAAACTCAGTGGATTTTTATTGTCACCTTCAACGGTATCCTCACTTATAAATCTACCAATACTAGCATCGAAATATCGGGAACGTGCATTATTCAGTCCACTCGTATAATCATAACCTAATCCTGTGTATCCGAATAGATTATCTGGTCCTGCCCAGTTCATGTCAAACTTCTCATCGTCTAATGCAATACCAAACTCATCATAGTGGTAACGAGCGGCTATTGCACCCTCTGAATCCATTAAGCCTATGGCGCTTGCACGTACATAAACGGCTTGTATTCAATGTAACAATATAATCCACCTTATGGTAGGAGAGTTACTCCCATATCTCCTGAAAGCCTATTCTATCGACTTCTAACGCTTCTTCATCTACTTTTCCCCACTAATACTTTCGTCCTTAAACAAGCGTAAAAGCGTGTATCCTTGTGCCTGACAATATGCTTTGATTTCATCTACTTGATAAGCAAGGCTAAATACATGTAAGAATTCAAGGGGAACAATGATAAGATTTTGAAGAACAGACACGATGGTAACTGATGAAAGTGGAAATGATTGAACCTACTGATTAATTCGTTAAAACATTGTACAGAGTTTATAGGGATTATGTATACTCTTTGAATAGCAAGTCGTTTATTCGGCACTAGGTAGACACAAAAAGACCATAAGAGAATAATCCTCCTATGGTCAAAGATATTATTTAATCATGCAAACTTTTTTCAACTGCTTCTGAGAAAGTAGTTTTTATATAATTATCTACTTTTATCCTATATTCATTTAGTTGTATCCATTTACCTTTATCTATACTGATTGATGTATTACATCTTTCTGCTATAAATTCAATTGCTTTATATAACGCCCTAAAATCAACAAAACACGCATCTTCATCAATCTCAATTGATAATTGTTGTTCATTATTGATAGACTCTATTTCAAAATAAAGATCTTCTTTAAACTTTGGATGCCCCCTCCATCTCTCATCATCCAACCATTTATCCCACGATAATGTAAGAGAAGTACCAATTATTAAACTATCTTGCTGTCCTACCCTAGATATATTTACTCCTTTTTTCCACATAATATCTACTAACTCATCTACTACAGGTAGACAATTCTTATCATTTACTTTCAGGAAAAATTTCATAATACCCTCCTTAGTTATTCAACCAATCCACAGCTCTTTGTAAATTTTTAAGAAGTTCTTGTTTCTGACCTTTGGTTAAGTTTAATTGCTTTGGCACTTGAGGTTCTATTGGAAGTTTAGAGTCAATTCTTACATCTACTGTTGAATTTTTACCGCCACCTGCTTGTATCTGGATTTTTTTACCATCAGGTTCTGCATCAACTCTTAACTTAACTTTCTTACCGTTTATTGTAGTTTTTAAAGGTTTCCCAAAGGTTTTACTTGTAATTTTAATATTACTAGAACCCTTACTTCCAGCTTTCTTAGCCTTCGCGGCTTTCTGTGCTGCCTTAATCTCATCCGCTAACTTTAATCCTCGTTTGAATTTCTTGATAAAACCTAAACCTGGAACAGCACTTTCCTTCGCATTCTTTTTCAGCGAAGCTGTCATATTGAATTTATTAGTAGAACCCGATTTAACATAGGATAAATAATCAAATCCTACTCCAATCATGACATCAATCGCATAATTAACAATGACTTTACCAAGGAGCGCAATTAGTACTGGAATATTACCGCTTGGATCCACATACTTATTCGGATTATTTTGCACATACGTATATAGATTCAAACTCAGTGGATTTTTATTGACACCTTCAACGGTATCCTCACTTATAAATCTACCAATACTAGCATCGAAGTATCGGGCACGTGCATTATTCAGTCCACTCGTATAATCATAACCTAATCCTGTGTATCCGAATAGATTATCTGGTCCTGCCCAGTTCATGTCGAATTTCTCATCGTCTAATGCAATACCAAACTCATCATAGTGGTAACGAGCTGCTATTGCACCCTCTGGATCCATCAAACCTATTGCGCTTCCACGTACATCAGACAAATAGTATAGCGTAGTAAGGGCATTACCTGAATTAGCACCGCTTGCCCCAGGTGTAGGCTCCCAATCATTGCTTGGATCGCCACTAGGTAGGTAGCTCATACTAATCCGTTCGCCTAATGCACCGTACGTATAGTTTTGCTTCCAGTTCTTATCCTCACTCATATATTTCGCAGGAAGGGAATAGCCTATGCCCATACGGTTACGTCTAAATGAAATTATCAAGGAGCGTGAAATTTCTCAACGTGAACTCGCACGTTTAACAGGTCTAAGACCTAATACCATCAGCCATTTGTGTTCAGACAAAGTAAACAGTGCTTATTTCGAGTCATTAGAAACGATTTGCAGAGCATTGGACATCGACATTAAAGACCTCCTGGTCTTAGAGGATTAGTCTTTGTACACTAGCTATCGGGGTAACGATAGGATTAGTTGCAAAGGCTTTTTCTTTTCTTCGGACAACCTTCTCGCTATAGTAATCGCCACTCCCCATCCGATAGTTGCAAAAGTTATTTACAGAAATTAAATATTTTCATAGGCATGGGAGAAAACTAAGCTAATAAAAAACAGGTCAATGATGATGGTATCTGATATGCTCCCATCATAGTAGACAGTAGAAAAAACAAAACTTCTACTTCACACACATGATGGGAGTTTTTCTAATGTCTAAAAGAAGTCCAATTTCTTTGGAAGTGAAATTATACGCCGTACAACAGTGTCTTGAGCATAAGTCAAATCCAAACTATGAAGCAAAACAGCTCGGGGTTAGTCATTATTCGGTCACGGATTGGATAAGAAAGTATAAAGCAGATGGCCTGGAAGGGTTAAAGAAATCAAATACATGGAAAACATACTCCGAGGAATTGAAGATTGCTGCTATTAAAGACATATTGTCTGGTGATTACTCTTTATCAGCGGTAACAACAAAGTACCATATTTCAAGTAGAAGTATCCTACAGAATTGGATTTCCAAGTATAATAATGAGATAGAATTGAAACCTACTCGTAAAGGAAGCGGACTATCTCATATGAATAAAGGACGTAAAACAACGTTTGAAGAACGCATTGAAATTGCACAATATACCATCGCTAATGATTTGAATTATCAGAAAGCGATTGAAAAATATGATGTATCTTATCAACAAGTTTACGCATGGGTTCGGAAATACCAAGAAGGTAGTGAGAGTGCTCTCAAAGACAATCGTGGGCGCAATAAGCCTGTAGAGGAACTAGATGAGCATGAACGTCTTAAGCTACGGATTAAAGAATTAGAAGCTCGAAACGAATACCTAGAGATGGAGAATGACTTCGCAAAAAAGTTGGCAGAGATCAAGCGCCGAACTACACGCTAACCCTCGTTCGGCAAGAACACTTGTATCAAGCGATTCAAGAACTGAACAATGAAAAAGGTTACGCCATTACGATGTTATGTGCGTTAGCAGGGGTTGCTCGATCTGCCTATTACAAGTGGTTACATTGGTCACCATCTGCCAGGGAACTTGACATTCTTGCGCTAGCTAAAGAAGTCAAGCTTCGTTATACCAAGCGAAAAGGAATACTTGCTTATCGTCAAATGCGCACTCAGTTAAACCGAAAACTCAAGAAGAAGTACAATAAAAAGCGCTATTACCGAATCATGCGTGCTCTTGGACTCAAATCAGTCATTCGTAGAAAACGGCCACAATACGTGAAAGCCTCTGAAGTCCATGTAGCTGAAAATATAATGAACCGTAACTTTGAGCCAATTCTCCTAATTCAAAGTGGTGTACAGACGTCACCGAACTGAAGTATGGAAATGGTCGCAAAGCCTATTTAAGTGCGATTATTGATGTATACGATAACTCTATTGTTTCATGGGTATTAGGTCATTCCAACAACAATAAACTCGTGATGGATACGTTGAAGAAGGCTTATGAGAAGAATCCCAGTGCAAGCCCTCTTCTCCAAAGCGACAGAGGCTTCCAGTACACGTCTCATGAGTATAATCGACTCCATGTAACCTACGAATTTATGAAAAGTATATCTCGTGTGAGCCGATGCTTGGACAACCAACCTATTGAGCGATTTTGGGGTACCTACAAATCAGAAAGCTATTATCTTACCAAATTTAATACGTATGAAGACGTCCTCAAAGACGTTAGTAACTATATTCGCTATTACAACAACTACCGCTATTCAGAGTGTTTGGATGACTTGTCACCTAACGAATACCGAAGAGCTGCATAACAAAAAGAACCTCAGCTCTGTTAAAACGAGCCGAGGGATCTAACCTAAATATTTTTGTTTTTTACATTGTCTACTTGACAGGGAGCACTTCAATCTGACCATAATCCACCTGTATTATTTAACGCAATAGAGTTATTTAGTTTGTACTTTTAAATTGCGTGCAAGTAAAGTGGTGAAGTCTTGATACAAGTATTACCTGTGTTAGATGTGTTATTGTCTGAACGTCGGTTTCATTCGGCACTAGATAGACCCCACCAAAAATAAACTTTGAAAGGCATGTAGCCAATCAAAGTTTTATTTTTGATGAGATCTATTTTAAACTTTTAACACACTAATCTTCAAAATATTCATCAATATTTTTTTCATCACTACAACCCACTATAAGTTCACAACTATCTGGTGTAAGAAATACCCCTAATGTTTGAACAGTCAACTCTTTGCTAGCTGGCTCTAGGTGATAATGTCTTCCTTCTTTATAATTATGAGCCAATCTAATCAACTCAGTTCCTAAACCTATTAGGGCATTTTTGCTCAGAAATAATGATACTTTTGAAGACTTAGTGATTTCGTTTCCATTGCTATCAAAAACTTGTAAAACACCTACGTTATCTGCCAATCTTTCAAAGTCATCATTTTCATCGTTCTCGATATCAATCACATACTTCACAATATTATCTCCCTTCTAAAATCTATCAATAACTTTTCCGTTCTTATCCACTATAATATGATATGACTCTCTAGATTTCCACTTACCAGCAGAGGTTTTAGTTTGTATTTCTACATTGTAATGATCTACTGCATTAGGATACTTCGGCTTTATTGGATGTGCATTTTTACCTGTATTTTTTCTAAATATTACTTGAGTTTTTTCATCAATCTTGCTTATAATATTATTCCCTTTTTTCTTTCCATTTTTTATTAACGACTTCATTTTATCTAAATCAGATACAGCCTTCTTAGCCTTCTTAGCCTTCGAAGCCTTCGCGGCTTTCTGTGCTGTCTTAATCTCATCCGCTAACTTTAATCCTCGTTTGAATTTCTTGATAAAACCTAGACCTGGAACAGCACTTTCTATGGCATTCTTTTTCAGCGAAGCTGTCATATTGAATTTACTAGTAGAACCTGATTTGACATAGGATAAATAATCAAATCCTACTCCAAACATGACATCAATCGCATAATTAACAACGACTTTACCAAGGAGCGCAATTAGTACTGGGATGTTACCACTTGGATCTATATACTTATTCGGATTATTTTGCACATACGTATACAGATTCAAACTCAGTGGATTTTTATTGTCACCTTCAACGGTATCCTCACTAATAAATCTACCAATACTAGCATCGAAGTATCGGGAACGTGCATTATTCAGTCCACTCGTATAATCATAACCTAATCCTGTGTATCCGAATAGATTATCTGGTCCTGCCCAGTTCATGTCGAATTTCTCATCGTCTAATGCAATGCCAAACTCATCATAGTGGTAACGAGCGGCTATTGCACCCTCTGGATCCATCAAGCCTATGGCGCTTCCACGCACATCTGATAAATAGTATAGCGTAGTAAGAGCATTACCTGAATTAGCACCGCTTGCCCCAGGTGTTGGCTCCCAATCATTGCTTGGATCGCCACTTGGTAGATAGCTCATACTAATCCGTTCGCCTAATGCACCGTACGTATAGTTTTGCTTCCAGTTCTTATCCTCACTAATTGCCATTAACGGTTCTACATAACTTAATGTCGTATCATTAGCGAAGTAGATAGCTGTCTGCTCTTTCTTATACTGTGGCTCCCAGCCTGTTCTGTCACCAAGTGGATGACTGTCTGGATAAGCGCTTGCTGCGTCCAAGCTGCCTAGCTCTGTTCCCATATAGACACGATTATGATCGCCATCATAACGGTAGGTCGTTACATCTCCCGCTTCATTCGTATGACGAACCAAACGATTCGCATCATTCCATTCATATTGCTCTAGCAATGCTGCATTCAAGCTAGTTAACAAGTGACTGAATAAAGTTTGCTACAATCTATTAAGATTGCATGCTATTTGCTCAATAGTCTTATCATTATAATACTGCATTCAATTACTACATGTATGTGTCTTCAATTCGGACAAGTTGGTATCGTTTAAATACAACAGCAGTTTAGAGTCTGATGCCTGATTCATTTAGTAACTCTATAGAGGTAAAAAGACCTTGAGGATTCCCTCAAGGTCTAAGCGTGAAATTATACCATACTAAAATCGGTCTTGGTTTGTTTTAGTTGCTCAAAAATATAGTCTGCTTGTTCTAATGGCAATTCAATGACCACAGGCTGATATTGTTTTACGAACCCGTTAAACGAGAAAAAACTTCCTCCTCAACAAGTTGTACATAATGCCATTTGTAAATAGGGCAAATTTCAATGTATGACTTTCCCTTCAAACTATATAAACATGTTTGGAGCTCTAAACGACCAAATCCTATATTATTGGAATATGTCCTCCTGTTCTTCTACTTAGTCCAATCATTCCATGTTTCCCCTTGCATGCCGGCCTTCAAAGTAGGCTCTAGCATCATTTCATACTTCTTGCACTTTATCAATTCTTTATAATGAGGATTCACTGCATCTAAATTAATATCGTTAAAATTCAAACTTTTTCAAATGCCAAATCCCAACAAACAATCTCAACTACCAAATCTTGAAAAGGAAATACATAGTGATGAGATTTATCTAAAAAATTTGCTGTTTCATCTATTTCACTCAAAGTTTGCTTTAATAGCTTTACCCAATTAGAGTCAATGACTTCCAAAATGTTAAATGACCTTGTTCCATTAACCAAATAATCCACAGTATCAATACAATCAATTGTAGTGACCCTAACAGCTTGATACGGACAAATATCAACTTTCCACCTCACTTCTTCTGAATCATCGAAATAAAGAGATATGTTAGTTGGATCCATTTGTAACTCTTCTAACGGGGTCACATTAATTTTCAACTTTTCATTAACAATATTAATCACGTTCAAATCTCCTATCTTACCCTAATTGATGTACCATTATTTTGGGTCGTCATCTTTTTTCCAATCTCTTTATTAATTTCCTTTGGAGTAGCCATTCTGTACCTGACTTTGACCCCTGCTTGTTGTGCAGCATATAGACGACGATTATCTAAAGAAAATAAATTCCCATTTTTTTCGAAAATCCTTATCTCTGGTAAGTCTTTAGATTTTATAGTGCCATTTTTTAAACCTTTTATCAAATCCTCAACGGATTTACCATCTGAAAACTTGCGTGAAATGCTGTTTTGAGAAAATCTAACTTCTTTAGCTTTAATAAATCCACTATTGGCAATTTTGACTTTCTTAGCCTTTGCAGCCTTCTGTGCTGCCTTAATCTCATCCGCTAACTTTAATCCTCGTTTAAATTTCTTGATAAAACCTAAACCTGGAACAGCACTTTCCTTCGCATTCTTTTTCAGCGAAGCTGTCATATTGAATTTACTAGTAGAACCTGATTTAACATAGGATAAATAATCAAATCCTACTCCAATCATGACATCAATCGCATAATTAACAATGACTTTACCAAGGAGCGCAATTAGTACTGGGATATTACCACTTGGATCTACATACTTATTCGGATTATTTTGCACATACGTATATAGATTCAAACTCAGTGGATTTTTATTGTCACCTTCAACGGTATCCTCACTAATAAATCTACCAATACTAGCATCAAAATATCGGGAACGTGCATTATTCAGTCCACTTGTATAATCATAACCTAATCCTGTGTATCCGAATAGATTATCTGGTCCTGCCCAGTTCATGTCGAATTTCTCATCGTCTAATGCAATACCAAACTCATCATAGTGGTAACGAGCGGCAATTGCACCCTCTGGATCCATCAAGCCTATTGCGCTTCCACGTACATCTGACAAATAGTATAACGTAGTAAGAGCATTACCTGAATTAGCACCGCTTGCCCCAGGTGTTGGCTCCCAATCATTGCTTGGATCTTCACTTGGTAGATAGCTCATACTAATCCGTTCGCCTAATGCACCGTACGTATAGTTTTGCTTCCAGTTTTTATCCTCACTAATAGCCATTAAAGGTTCCGCATAGTTTAATGTCGTATCATTAGCGAAGTAGATCGCTGTCTGCTCCTTCTTATACTGTGGCTCCCAGCCTGTTCTGTCACCAAGTGGATGACCATCTGGATAAGCGCTTGCCGCATCCAAGCTGCCTAGCTCTGTCCCCATATAGACACGATTATGATCGCCATCATAACGGTAGGTCGTTACATCTCCCGTTTCATTCGTATGACGAGTCAAACGATTCGCGTCATTCCATTCATATTGCTCTAGCAATGCTGCATTCAAGCTGTTCATAGAGTCAGTAGATAGCTCAGAAACAGTTCGTTCTTCCGTTACCTCATCTGTATGTTGTTCAGCTTCAAGATCACTTGCTTTTACTTCTTCGATAGCTACATCTTGCTCACTTGACTCTACCAACTCTTGCTCAGTATCAGCATTTAACGCCTCTACTGTATCTGAGACAACTTCTTCATTCTCAGTTACTGCAGGATCAACTTCAATGTCACTGCTTGGCAAGCTCTCCTCTACGATCTCTGCTGGATCCTGCATAGTAAGCATTTGCTCCATCGTGCTTGCTCCACTACCTGTTCCTTGTACTTGTAGTAGATTACCACGTTGATCATAGTTATAACTTCTAGAATCACTACCAGACTGCCATAATGTCAACTTATTAGCAGCATCGTACGTGTAAGATTCCTCTGTCCAGCTACCATTTTCTATTATCGTCTTGCTCGTTCGATTACCGAATGCATCATAGCTATAGTTTGTTTTCGTACCGCCTAGCTTCTGTGCCTCCATCAGCTGATTTAACGCATCATAGGCATATTGCGTAACTTCAGCAGGACTTTGTACGCCAGTAGGATTGTCTTCATCACTTCCGGACTGCTGACGAGTTGCACTTAGCATATTGCCTGCTGCATCGTAAGAGTAGTTTAGCTTCTCTACTAATTGAGCATTCGAACCATAATGTGCTAGCTCTAGTAGCTGTCCTAGTGCATCATACTGATAAATAGACTTACCTTGATTCGGTAAAGTTTTCTGCTGCAATCTACTATTTTTATCGTAACTATATACCGTTGGTTGTTGCTGATTCTCTTTTACCTCTGTCATTCGATTAAGCTCATCGTAGCTATATCTCACAGAAGAGTTGTCTGGATAGATGACTCTACTACGATTATTTACACTATCCCATTCATAGCGGATATTGTAGCCTTGAGCATCGATAATTTCAGTAGGACGGTTAAGTGCATCGCTAGTATAGCGAGTTAACCCATTACTATCTAGCATTTCTAATCTACGACCAATAAGGTCATACGTATATTCTACCTTCTCACCGTCAGAGTACACTATTGACACAACTCGCCCTGTAGCATCATAAGTGTAGTTAGCCTTCACACCATCAGGCTCTGTAAATTCAATAAGATTGCCTTTTCCGTCATATTGATACGATTTGTTCTCTCCAAGTGGATTAATCCGCTGAGTTAATTGACCTAGAGCGTTATATTCATAAGTTGTCGCATGACCATTCGCATTCAACTGTTTAATGACTTGACCTGTTTCATTGTAGGTATATGCGGTTGTGTCGCCTTCTGCATTGGTTACAGTAATTAATCGTCCAAGTGCATCGTAATCAAAAATTGTCACATGACCGTTGCCATCGGTAATATTCACTACATTGCCTAACTCATCATACTGATAGCTTGTCTGATGTCCCAATGCATTCGTAATCTTCGTATTGCGACCAAGATTATCATAATCGTAACTGGTCTTATTGCCTTCGGCGTCTATACTTGCTGTCATGCGACCAAGCAAATCACGTTCAATCTTAGTTTCATTCAACAGCGGGTCAATCTGACCAACTTCATAACCTCTTTCATCAAACTTTGTTTGCCATTCTGCTCCATTAGGCATAATAGTAGACGTTAAATTCCCATTGCCATCATAGTTATATTCCGTCACTCCACCTAGAGCATCAATCACTTTCACCATATGGCCAACTTCATCATACTCATACCACGTACTGTTACCAATGGCATTCGTTGTCTTAATAAGTTGACCTTCACTGTCATACTTGTTAGTCGTAACCGCTCCAAGTGGATCAGTCACTGTGAGCAATTGATTATCCTTATTATACGTATTTCTGGTAATACCGCCTTCTGGATCTGTCACTGTTAGTACATTTCCACTGTCGTCATAGGTGTATGTCGTTATATTACCAAGTGCATCCGTTGTTGCCTTCACGCGATCCATACTATCAAAGCTATCTGATGTAGTAGCTCCATCCGCATCGGTCGTACTAGTTACATTACCGACATTATCATAGGCATAAGTAGTCTCATTACCTATTGAATCCTTTTCACTAACTATTCGATCAATATGATAGCTATAATGTTCGGTATTTCCCGCTTCATCCGTTGTACTCTTCAGGTTACCATTGAGATCAAATTCAACTGATGTGGCCTGAGTTAGTGCATCCGTTGCACGAATGATACGATCCTTATCATCGTATACATATTCTTCAACTGTTCCTTGACCATCATCCATTTTCGTAATGCGATGAAGTTCATCTCTTTCGACTGATGTCTCATAACCTGCTGCATCTACAATAACAGAAGTAAATTTGTTGCTATCATTAACATAAGTCGTTACCGCACCTTCAGCATCTACTGATTTTGTCGGTACACCAGTACTGTCACGTTCAATTGAGATTGTTGCACCAAGTGGATCAGTATGCTTTGTTACATTTCCAGCTTGATCATATACATAGCTTTCCTTGCTTCCCTGTGAGTCAGTTACAGCAACGATACGATTTAGACTATTGTATCGGTATACGATAGATTGACCCATTCCGCCAATGGCTTGAAGTAAATTACCTCTTGCATCATATTTCAACCGGTTCGAATTTTTATTACCATCTACCATTCGCTTCACACGGTTACCATTGTCGTATTCAAATTCATTCGTTGTTCCATCAGGTAGCTTCTTGCTTCTCAGCAGGAAGCGATCGCTCCATTCGAAGCTTGTCTGTCTGCCAAGTGCATCCTTCTGCACCGTTTTTCCTGCTGGAGCTGTTGATGTTGCAACTTCATTGAGCTTCCACTCATTCGAGGAGTTTATAGCATTTGTTGCACTTCGTGCAGCTATAGCATCGGCCGGATATTTCAATATCGTTTTTCCGGTTCCTATTCCTGTCAATAGAGTAGGTTTACGATTCGGCGTCATATCACCGCCTATAGCGAATACACCGCCCGTAGAGATGCTTAACTGATTGTTAACACTTACGTTATCACGAACGAATAGATCGCCTCCAATAATCGTAAGCTGCGCAAGCTCATTATTGGAAACTAGACCTCCTAGCGACATCTCGCTAGCAATATCCATCTCCACTCGTGTATTAATATGAAGCTCATCCGTTACAACAATGCGATCTGCAGTAATGCTGAGTAACCCACTATTGTAAGTTAATCCTGTTGTGTACAATGTATTGGAAACATTCACTGTAGAATCATTGTTCAGATGAATGCGTCCATTAGACAAAATACTTCCGTATTTACCACCAACCTCATTAGCAATGAGCTTAAGCTTTGTATTTGCGTTCAAGCCATTTTGAACAACTAATGTTCCGTAAATTTCTACAGTTATATCTTTGTTCGTATTCATGCCGTCAGCGATTACGACGACTGGTTTGCTAGCACTTCCGAACGTAACACTTTCCTCAACGTTCAGCTGACCTACTTTAATGATAACAGGGTTAGCACTGCTGCTTTGAATAGCCGCTTTCAACCCAGCTATATCGCAACTACTGCAAGCAATTGCTGATGAAGTGTACGTATTAATTTCTTGCTTAAATTTGTTTGCTTGACTCTCAATATAATTGGAAATAACCGGCTTAAGGCCGTTTACGTTGCGATATGCTGGTGCATTGGCCAAGTTGTGCATCGTACCAGATAATATAACCTCATCTGACTCAGCAATATCTTTCGCATTGTCTGGATGAATACTGATAGGACCTTGTGAACCTTCTTCTTCATCTTCACCACGTACAACAGGTGCGATCTTACCTTCATAGGCTGTCTCAGTTTGCTCACCGTAATAATCTGTCAATGATGTCACGCGACCATTGTCGTCATAGACAACGCTCATCTTACCGTCTTTCGCAGGTGTAGTAACAGAATTCACTCGATGATTATTATCATAAGTTAGCTCAATCGTAGAACCATCAACATCTACGATCTCGATCAAATCTCCAGCTGCATTATAATTGTATTGCAGTTTGCGTCCAGTCTGATCAGCAGCCGAACTTAATTTACCTTCTGGATTGTAGAGCAACGTTAGACTTGCACCTAGTGTTGTAATCGACTGAAGGGTTTGTCCACTGTAGGATAACTGAATCGTATTTCCATTCAAGTCTGCAATAGATTGCAATACGCCTTGAGCGCTAAATGTATATTGCTCACCATCTAGCGTGCGTAGAACATGCGTACCATTTGCTAAACGCTCTAAGCTCAAGTTTGTTCCACGCGGACTCATATATTTACCGTCTGCAAGTGGAATGAATTCAAAGCGAGAACCATCAGGTTCAATCAGTTCAATCTTATCCTCAATCGCTGTCAGCGACCATTCATAGGAATGTCTCCAACCTAATCCATGTGCTCCCTCTTCCACATTTCGACTCAAATATTGTAAGTTGAAATCAAGAGGCATTAATGCTTGCAAATTTAAGGACGGAGCGTAATATACAAAGTCACCCCTTGCTAGATCTATCGGCTCCATTCCAGAAGGATTTACAATCGTTAGACGATTATTAATATCATCAGCTTGGAATGCTGTAAGATCTGACTGAGCAGGAACAGTCTCCATCTCCGGATCAATCAGCACTAATGAGCTAACATTACTTATACGCTCAGGGCATCTTGCTTCACTACATGCTGATATACTTAAGTTATTCCACTCCGCTATTTGCTTAGCTTGCTGAACAGTACTAGACATACTGTCTGTCTTGTAGAAATACGCCGTAAGCTCTTCCCAAGTAATTGGGAATGTCGGTAACTGGTAGCGCATCACATTAACAAGTTCAGAGTAACTGGAAGTTAGCTCATCTTGCTCTGCTAGAGCAGATAGACTTACAAGCTTATTAGCTGGGAGTGTAACTGCCTGACTCCATTTACCTTGACTGTTTGGAGTCGCTGTACCTGCTTGTTCTGCTTCCTCGCTACCAGTCTCAGTAAGCTCTAGCTTTACGCTTGTGCCTACTGGTGCAGTGCCTGCTACCGTTACCTTGCCAGTAGTAGTAGACGGCTTAACACTTATTGCTGTTGGAGCGTCCAGCCAGTCTGACTCGACAATTTCAAAACTTGCCATCTGGCCGTAGTATACACCTATACCTGTATAATTTGCAGGAGATACACAAATGGTATAGCGTCCCTCTGCTAGTGGTTGACCATTAATTTTGCCATCCCATTCTACTTTATGAGTAACATATTGTTCATTTTCTTTGGTCTTATACGTTCCCTCTTTAATGACACTACCAGGGATCGGCGCGCCACCATCTAGCTGAGGCGTACAGACCATAATAACAATGTCATGCTCATCTTGATTGCTATCGGCAGCGTTGAAACTGAATAAAATATTAGCCTTTTCACCTTTGTTAACATTAATTTCACTAGGCTCGATTCGCATATTTGTAGAGGCTTCGGCCTTTGGTGTTAGAAATTCATTATTACCTGGATATAATGGAATGCCCGATATAAGTAGCATTGCTATTAATAGAATAGATATGGCTTGCTTCAATCTGTACTTCAATGGATATCATCCTCACTTTTCAATTAAATAGTATTCAGAGCTTTACTTAAACGGTAAATAACCATTGCAGCTTGCGCTCGATTAGATAAACCTCGCGGGTCAAGATGACCGTTAGCTCCTTCAATAAGTCCCAAATGAACTGCTAAAGCAGCATGTGGCTTAGCCCAACTGCTAATTGTAGCTTCATCATCAAACTTAGCCAGTACCTCACTCACATCCAACTGAACTTCTGTACTTAACTGATCACCAGTAGCACGAATGAGCATAGTCATCATCTCTTCTCTAGTCAGTGCATCCTGTGGCTTGAATAAGCCGTTGTCTCCTTGTATAATTCCTGCTAATGCTGCAGCTTCAACCCAGCCATAGTACCAATCCGTAGGTAACACATCAGAGAATGTTGAAGTAGAGCCTTCCAGCTGCTTCAAACCAATTGCGGAAGCAAGCAGCTTTGTAAACTCCGCTCTAGTCAATGTTTGCTGCGGCGCATACCTAGTTGCAGAAATACCATCCACAATGCCTCGTGAAGCTAATATCTCAACTGCTGCTTGTGACCAATGACCAGATATATCTGCGAATGTTACAGATCGAAGCATAACTGCATATTGCCCCTGCCCGGATATACTTGCCTGTATCGATTTATTCGCTCCTTGATTCACGCCACCAATATAGCTCCAGTGACGTAATTCCTCATTCCAGCGATAGATTGCGAGCTTCTCTATCACCTTGTCCCATTTGCTGTCATCTCCAATAGTGATCGACAATGATGCAGCTTTTGTAGGAAGTGACTCCATTTCGAGATTCCATATGCTACTAGCAAAGTCAAGCACTCTTCCAGCTTCATCATATGCAGTCTCTGTAAGCTTTTTCTGTGAAAGACTTACTTTAGTACGTTTTGAAAAAGCATCTTGAATAAATGTGATACTTGCCAAGCCGTCGCCAACGTTAAGCGTTCCACCTTTTTCGTCAATATAAGTATTTGCCGTTATTAACTCTTCAGCAGGTACATTCGTATTTGGAGACGAACCTCCCGTATCTTTTACCAACGAAATCTGACTTAATGTTCCATCGGCATGGGCAAGCAACAGCTTGGTACCATTAATACCAATCACATTGGTGTTGATAGGCACTGCCATGCTCTGAGACTTAGTCATAGTGTCAAGCTGGATGCTGTGTAATGTCGGTTTACCGTTTTCTAGCTGCATATACACCGCAAATTCCTGTGATATGAACATCGCATCATACATACCTGCCTCACTGCTTGGCTCGGACAGTTCAGTAACTTGCAATGTAGGTGCTGTTGCGTTCATGGCTATATATTGACTGTTTCCAGTTCCATCATGCTCTCTTGCAAGCACATGTGTGCCGTTAAATACAAACCAGTCTACGTAATACGTACTTCCGAGTGTGACAAGATTACGCTTCACACCACTACTTAGATCAAGCATGCTTAATCCACCATCTCGTGCATTTTTGTATACAAGCTTACGATCTACTAATATCGGGAACCGGCCTTCACCTAATGAAAATTCTAGCCCAGATTGCAAATCACGATAGATCATTTCACCGTAGGTTGATCGTTTATACCAGACCACCCCATATTGATCTACTGTCGGATTTCCATATATACCAGCTTCGTTGCTTAACTTCTGCTTTTTGCCACTTGGAACGTGGTAACCGTGTATTTCCCAATTTAATGAGGACAATGGTTCATTACCTTTATCTGCCCATACAACCCACTCCCCATTAGTAGATGGAGCATCTACAGCAGTTGAGCCATCTGTCACTTGAATTTGCTGACCTGTTGATTGATTTTGCACAATAAGCTTTTTCAAGCCTGAGTCCATTTGCTCCAGCCATATGAGAAGATCTCCCGCTTGTGCATAATCTGTTTTGTTTCCTGCATCACTTTTCTCATTCGCAGCAGCAGCCATACTCGTACTTATCATACATAAGAAACCGATTATGAGTACTTGTGCCCATGGCTTTATGCTCCATTTGTTCCATACTTTCATCGCGCTACTTCCCTCTCCCTATTTTTGCGCACAAAAAAAACCATCTGCATCGAGCGGCCCGGCTATCGTTGCATCCTAATGTATCTGATGCTTTAGACCCGTGGCTTTGCGTCTCCGACTTTCGTACGGATTTGCCTTTTATTCCAACTAATGATTCACTATTTTTGTAACAAAATGTTTATTTTACTTTTTAATTCTACAAATACTTTAATATTCCTTCTTGTTTCCCCATTTTTCACCTAAACTTTTACAAATTAATGGCTTATCATATTTAAAAAGCTGAATAAGCAATCATAATAATTTGACTGCTCATTCAGCTTGCAAGTTACATATGGATGATTTTCACTAAATAATAATTAGGTAGAATGTGCTTACTCATTATGAAAAATTCGCTTAAATATGTTACAGAAATTGTGACCAAAGAAGGAATCCTTCTTACTTCATTCATAGCTTATTTTACATATTAGCACTACGAGTAGCCCAGAAATGTCAGTGTTGCTTTGTTAACAACATTAGCTTGCTCAAATATGAAGGAGTGGTTAGCCCCTGCTACAAGAAGCAACTGGGCATGAGGTAATACTTTTCGTGCATAATCCATCGCTTTCTTAGCAGGATAGAGCAACTCCGTCTCTCCGATCATTATTAAAACAGGAATCTTAAGCGAAGCAAACTGTTCTTCGTCTATTTTCAAAGGATACAAACGAAATAATGGCACCGAATGTTGGAATCCAGCAATAATTTGCTGACGAAATACTTCATTGAGCGGCTTATTGTGCGAAGATAGTGAACCAAAAGCTCGATCAATCCATTTTTCCGTATGAAATAGAAAGCCTGGAAAAGCATAATAAAAAAACTTTAAGCTTAGCCGATGAAAAGATGCAGCAGGGGCATAAAGCACTAATTTAATAATACGGGACTGATGCGTTAGAGCATATCGCAATGAAATATAACCTCCGATAGAATGCCCTGCCAAGTACACTTTGTCGAGTTGTAAATAATCTAGTACTTCATGAAGCCACTCTACCACTTGCTCTGTTTGCAATATTACTTGATTGGCGATGCTTTTACCTATATCTCCAATAATATCGATCGCATAAACAGCATATTGCTTTGCAAAGGCAGGTACATTCGGGTACCATATCGCTGAGCTCATGGCATAACCATGAATGAGAATAAGTGGTGGTAGCTTCGGATCACCGAACTGCAACACATGTGTAAGACCGAATGTCGTCTCGAATTTAAACGAATTAGCTGGTATGCCAAAAAGTTTTAAACTCTCATCATAGCATTTTTCATATTGTTCACGATGGTGTGCCTCACTGAAAATATCCATATTTCCGCCTCCTCACTTATGCTAAATATGTTTGTAGTTTTCCTATTATTCCCCTAAACAGTTGAAATAAATGTGAGAATGATTAATTTACTATTGTGATGCAATTTCAAACAATGTCCTGAGTAGTAACGTATCATATGTTACTTTGCAACAAAAAGAGCACATAAAGTTGACTTCTACAGTCAGTCCTCTATGTGCTCTTTTTATTTATATATTAATCCATGCAATCGTCAGAATCTTCTGCTGGCTTTGCATCTTCCATATTTATTTTGTCTGTTAATGTATCTCTTACAATTGAGATAACAAGTTGCAGTAAGTAGTTGATATCTGATTGGCTTTGTTGGAATGTATTTACTACAGGTATACCATCTAATTCATCTTGTATACTAGCTATTTCAGCTTCAATTTTCGCCACCATATCTGGATTATTAAACGACTCAAATGCAACCGCTTCTTTTTGCTTTTTCTTAACTGTCGTAATTAATTGTTGCACACGTTCGTGATTTTGAATTTTCGATTCAGCTTGACGATATTGCTTAACTTCTTCAGATTGTGCTAATAAATCTGCAAGTTCTCTAGCTTTTTCTTGAATATCTTCCTTCACACGTAACTCCGTAATTGTATGAGATGGGATATCTGCCTTAATTCCTGTATGACTACACGATCCAGCTGCATCCCCGCCATGTTGGAATAATTTATCATCTAACTGCTTATCAAGTTTCATTGTGTAAATTCTCTCCTATCGGTTAATGTATTAATTGCGGTTCAACTATTGGTTCTGCCTTAATATAATACGTTTGAGCTACTGTAACTTTTGCTTTAAGAAGTGATCCAATCCATTCCTTCGGACCTTCTATATGTACTAGCTTATTCGATCTTGTTCGACCAGACAAGACATTTTCATTATTTTTACTAACACCTTCGATTAAAACCTCAATTTCTTGTCCTAATAACTGCTCATGTCGTTCCCTTGAGATCAATCCCAATAACTCATTTAACTCATATAATCGACGTTTTTTCACTTCTAATGCAACATTATCTTCCATCGCTGCAGCAGGAGTGCCTACTCTCGGGGAATAGATAAAGCTATATGCGAAATCAAATCCTACTTCTTTCACTAGCGAATATGTATCTTGAAATTGTTCTTCTGTTTCTCCTGGGAAACCAACAATAATATCGGTTGTTAATACGACGTTAGGTATCGCTTGTTTTATTTTAGCGACTAAAGCTAAGTAATGTTCTCGACTATATTTGCGGCTCATTCGTTTTAACATATCTGTACTACCGGATTGCACAGGCAAATGAATATGTTCTACGAGATTTCCACCTTTAGCGAGAACAGATATGAGATGATCATCAAAATCTCTCGGATGACTTGTAGTAAATCGGATTCTTGGAATATCTATTCGAGATATATCCTCCATTAAGTTGCCAAAGCGATAATCTAGATCATCAAAATCTTTACCATAAGCGTTTACATTTTGCCCTAACAACGTAACTTCTTTATAGCCTTCAGCAGCTAGTTGACGAACTTCAGCGATAACATCTTCAGGACGTCTACTACGTTCTTTCCCTCTTGTAAATGGTACGATGCAATATGTACAGAATTTATCACACCCATACATTATGTTTACCCAAGCTCGTAAACCATCTCGTTTTTTAGGCATATTCTCAATTATATCGCCCTCTTTGGACCATACTTCTACAACCAACTCTTTGCTGAAATAAGCTTCTTGCAATAGTTGTGGTAGACGATGAATATTATGAGTTCCAAATACGATATCAACGAATGAGTGCTTTTGTAATATACGATTAACAACAGATTCCTCTTGCGACATACAACCACAAACACCTAAAATTAGATTCGGGTTTTTAGCCTTCAATGATTTCAAATGACCAAGTTCACCGAATACTTTATCTTCTGCATTCTCTCGAATAGCACAAGTATTAAGTAAAATAACATCAGCTTCTGAGCGACTTTCAGTAGCAGTATACCCCATTTGCTCGAATATACCCTTCATTACTTCTGTATCATGTTCGTTCATTTGGCATCCGTATGTATAAATGAGATAGTGCCTACCAATACCTACCGTCTTCAGCTCTTCTGGAATATCGAAATCATAATGAACTTTTATATCTTCTTTACCACGTTTTTTACCATCAGTATAGATTGGAGCTGCATGTAATTGAATATTACGTCCATTCATACGAATCGTTTGTGTACCGTCTTTTTCACTGATAAGTTTAGCATTAGAAAAGTTAAAATATTGCGAGTAATCTTTCGGTTCATTAGACATTAACAATCACTCCCTCTTCTGCAACAAAAATATAAATGGGTATAAAACCTTAATTATACAATTATATCACTTTAGGGTTCAGTAATCTATTTTGTTTGAGCCTATGATGTCTTCTGAGTAGAAAAAAATCTGATCTAGCAAATAAAAACACCTTCAAGCTAGACGAGTATAATTGCTCGCATCTCCACTTGAAGGTGTAATTCTAACGATATAGTATAACAACATATTTCGCTTAATACAGATTGTTCAAAAAGCAGACTTATTGAACATGATTGAATCAAATGCAAAGAATTTAGTCAATAATCTCAGCAATGTCTCCATTATTAACAGCTGCTGCATTTGCTTCATCTGTATCAATATGCATATCTAGTGCAAAGTCAGGTGAAACGCGTGCAATGACGTTTTCAAAAACAACGCCACGATCGCCACCAACACGAACACGTAATTTTTGTTTGTCAGCAATGCCCCATTTCTCAGCATCTGATGTATGGAAGTGAATATGACGTGCTGCAATGATCACGCCTTCTTCAATAGTTACTTCTCCAGCAGGTCCTTGAATTGTAATTCCTGCAGAACCAGCAGTATCTCCTGATTCACGTAGTGGAGCTTTAACTCCTAGTGCGAAAGAATCTGTACGAGAAACTTCCAATTGAGTTGCTTTACGAGCAGGTCCTAAAATTCTTACTTTTGGAAATGATCCTTTTGCTCCAACTACTGCTACAGTCTCATTAGCAGCAAATTGTCCAGGTTGAGATAATGGCTTAAACTCAGTCAGTTGATAACCTTTACCGAATAACACCTCTACGTGTTCTTGGGATAGATGAATATGTCTTGCTGATACGCCTACAGGTACTTTTTTTTCCATTTCTCTTGCACACTCCAATATTATGTTTTTCTCTCTTATGATTAAATCATGAAGAAAGACATACGACTATTATCGCATGTCTTTATCATAACACTTATCGCTTTAATGGAACAAGCTATAGAAGGAATCTGTTATAAATTTGTAAATATTTAGTCATTCTGTTTACCATTGTTTCATTAAAAATTGATAAGCATTTCTCCACATCAACTTTTCAACACATTCATGATCATAATGCTGATGGAGTATTTCTTCCAGATGTACCAAATGTGATGGATTCGTTAGCCCATCTATGTACTTATCAATCCCATCGAAATCAGAGCCAAACATAAGGTGATTTTCTCCACCAAGGTTTAATATATGATCAATATGTGGAATGAGGTCATCAATAGTAGCCATCTCTTCCTCTATAACAAACCACGGCACAAATGTTAGGCCTATGAGGCCGCCCCGTTCAATAATTGCTTTAATTTGTTCATCTGTCAGATTGCGTGGATGATTACATATTGCTCTTACATTAGAGTGAGATGCAATGATTGGTTCTGTGCTCGTATGATAAACATCCCAAAAACTTTTCTCAGACAGATGCGATACATCTATCGTAATTCCCAACTGATTGCATTTGCGAACAAAATCATGACCCAAACTTGAAAGACCAGACCCTTGAGGCTCCAATACACCGTCAGCTGCCCAGTTCATAGCATTCCACGTAAGACCTGCAAAGCGCACACCAAGGCGATGTAGAATAGAAGCTAGATACACATGCCCTTGCAACCCATCTACGCCTTCTATCGACAGTATAGCGCCTACTTTATTCGTAGCTTTACACCTTTCTACATCAATCGCTGAATCAACAAATATAACATTGGGATGATTAATTATTTTCTCATAAAATATTTCTACACATTTGAGAATAGTTAAAATGTCTTTGCTTCGTTCAGATGGGATGTAAATCGCGAAAACTTGGAGCATATAGTCTGATTGCAGTAAACGATTCAACGTTACATCTAACTTAGTGGAAAATTCCGCCTCATTAAACTCAATCGTATGATCTACCAACATCTTACTAAGTACATCACAATGAAAATCAATCTTCCTCACATCGCACCCTCCTAAAAACTTTTCATATACATCATGAAGTGACTTCTCGATTATGAAAAGTTACTTCGAAAGCATACGCCAAACTTTTCATATACAAATCGCATCTATAATAGCAAATAACCTGTTTACGTAGTAAACAGGTCCAATAATAGCTCATAAGTATTTTTCGTATGGACCGTCAGAAGCAAACTATCTCGGTTCAACAATTAGTTTAATAGCAGTACGGTCTTCGCCATCAATTACAATATCTGTAAAAGCAGGTATACAAATTAAGTCTACACCACTTGGAGCTACGAACCCTCTTGCAATAGCAACAGCCTTTACGGCTTGGTTCAACGCACCAGCACCAATCGCTTGTAACTCGGCTGCACCACGTTCTCTTAAAACACCAGCAAGTGCACCTGCTACTGAATTAGGATTAGATTTCGCTGATACTTTTAATACATCCATGATAAGTACCTCCCCTAGAATGTTTGATAGACTCTACTTTACTAATACTATTCGAGTTAAGAAGATTAATTCCTGCAAATTGTATTTTAATTATTCTAAAGATTCAGACTTTTCAATGTAAAGAAAAAGCTACTTATTGCATAAGTAGCCATGATTCTTCTGTTAAGCGGATTTTCTCAATCTTTGTAGCTCGACCCGTTTGATCATCAAGATCAGCGATGATTCCGTGAAGATGCCACTTGCCTTCATCAACGACAAAACGAGTAGGCATTTGAGTTAAGAAGCGATGCAAGACTGCTTCCTTCTCCATACCTAGTACCCCTTCTTTGGACCCTACCATACCTACATCAGTTAAATATGCAGTTCCTTGCGGTAAGATTGTATCATCGTTTGTTTGTACATGCGTGTGCGTACCAACGACGATAGAAGCTTGACCATCTAAATACCAACCCATTGCTATTTTTTCAGATGTTACTTCTGCATGGAAATCAACAAGTATATGTGGAGTAATTTGTTTAGCCTCTTCAATCAATGCTTCTGCCGTACGGAACGGGCAATCGATCGGAGGCAAGAATGTACGTCCTTGTATATTGATTATAGCAAGCTTTTTACCATGTACATTTATAATTGCCATACCTCTACCTGGAGCTACTTCTGAGAAGTTCGCTGGTCGAACGATTCGAGGTTCATCATCAATCCACTCAAAAATATTTTTATTATCCCAAGTGTGATTCCCCATCGTAATGCCATGAATTCCCCAATTAAAGAAGTCATTCGCAATAGCTCTAGTAATCCCTCTACCTGCTGCTGCATTTTCACCATTAGCAATTATAATATGTGGATTATACTTGTCTCTTAGTGCTGGCAATACTTGACGAACTGCTTCTCTGCCTACACTGCCTACGATGTCACCGATAAATAAGACTTTCATTGTGTACCTTCCTTTGTTGTTCAAAACATCCGCTTGTGATCACGATGCGTATGCTAACGTAGCATACTCGGCGGCGAAGATGTCCCCCATCAAAAGCCTGCGTGTGCTCACGTACACAATACGTACGCTGTACTACTCGTTTCCGCTGTGAGCCATCTTCTTGGTGCTGACAACTGAATGTTTTGAACCTTTATTTGAAGTTTCGAGAATTTGACCGCTTGTGTACAAGTATCGTACACGTTGCTAGGCTTTTTTTCAACGCTTGTGATAATGATGTGATGCTTACGTAGCTTAATCGACATCGAGTATGAAGCGTATGTTAACAACTTTCATTTATAAGCTGAAAAATAGAGAAGTGGCTGAAATCAGCCACTTCTCTATTAACATTCATCGTTATTTTGCATATTCTACGGCACGTGTTTCACGAATAACCGTTACTTTAATATGTCCTGGATAGTCTAGCTCACTCTCGATTTTTTTCGTTATATCGCGAGCAAGACGGAATGCTTCTGTGTCATCAATCTTTTCAGGCTGTACCATGACGCGAACTTCACGTCCAGCTTGAATGGCATAAGATTTTTCAACACCTTCAAAGGATTCAGTAATATCTTCTAGTTTTTCCAAACGTTTAATGTAAGTTTCTAACGTTTCACGTCGTGCACCTGGTCTTGCAGCTGATAAAGCATCAGCAGCGCCGACTAACATTGCTATAACTGAAGTGGCTTCTGTATCACCATGATGCGAAGCAATACTGTTAATTACGACTGGATGTTCTTTGTATTTCTTAGCTAACTCAACACCAATTTCAACGTGTGAGCCTTCTACTTCATGGTCAAGTGCTTTACCAATATCATGTAATAGTCCAGAACGTTTCGCAAGAGTAACGTCTTCACCTAGTTCAGCAGCCATTAAGCCAGCCAAATAAGCAACTTCCATTGAATGTTTCAATACGTTTTGACCATAGCTTGTACGATATTTCAAGCGACCAAGAATTTTGATCAAATCAGGGTGTAATCCGTGTACACCAACTTCAAATGTAGCTTGTTCACCATATTCGCGAACACGATCGTCAATTTCTTTACGAGATTTTTCGACCATTTCTTCGATACGAGCAGGATGGATACGACCATCTGCGACAAGTTTTTCAAGTGATGTGCGAGCAATCTCACGTCTGATCGGGTCAAAGCCAGACAAAATGACCGCTTCCGGTGTATCGTCGATAATTAGATCGATACCAGTCAATGTTTCTAAAGCACGGATATTACGGCCCTCACGACCGATAATACGCCCTTTCATTTCCTCATTCGGAAGTGTTACTACAGATACTGTCGTTTCAGCGACATGATCCGCAGCACAACGTTGAATAGCAAGAGAAATGATATTACGAGCTTTCTTATCAGCTTCTTCTTTGGCTTGTTGTTCAATATCCTTAATCATTTGTGCTGTTTCATGTCGTACCTCTTGTTCAACATTAGATAGAATAATTGCTTTTGCATCTTCCATCGTTAAGTTGGAAATACGTTCTAATTCACTGAGCTGTTGCTTGTAAAGCGAATCGATCTGTTCCTGTGTTTCCTCAATTCGTTTCTCCTTGCTGGCTACAGTCTCTTCTTTGCGTTCAAGTGCTTCTAACTTTTTATCAAGAGATTCTTCTTTTTGAAGCAATCTTCTTTCTAAACGTTGTGTTTCGTTACGACGTTCACGAATGTCCTTATCAGCCTCAGTACGTACTCTATGGACTTCGTCTTTTGCTTCTAGCACCGTTTCTTTTTTAACAGCTTCCGCGTCTTTTTTAGCTTGTTCAACGATTTGAACTGCGGCTTGCTCTGCACTAGAAATTTTAGCCTCAGCAATCGACTTTCGTATCATGTAACCAATCCCAAAGAAAATTGCGCCAACAAGGATACAAATCAAGATCCAGATTAAATCATTCATCTTGTTCACCTCCTTGTTGCATACACCAAGGCATTGCTTGGGATGTTATTGTGTTTTAAACCGGTTCCATACCGTCTCAATTACGTCATTTGACGAATAAATAAACATTTTGTATCAATTCTTGGAAGTTAAATTGAAACAAAATTTGAAGGAATACTATTTCATTTTATCTGTTCACAAATTCAATTGTCAAGCAATTCCCTATTAATCTACTCATCTATATTACTTTTTCGCTCATTTTCTACAAAATGCATGACTTTTCTTATTAATCCACTAGTATATCCCTTGCGAAGAAGAAAAAGTTGCAGCTTTCTTCTTATTTCGCGATCCTCACCCGACAAATTTCGAAGTTTCTTCATTGCTTCGCGACATGCAGCTTCAAACTCATCTTCCTCATCAAGTTGTAGCAATGCCATATCAATAGCGTTCTGTGAAATCCCTCTATTTTTCAAATCCTGAGCAATTCTCACTCGACCTTTACCCTGAATTCTAGTTTTCGATTGTACAAAAGCAATCGCATATTGCTCATCATTGACATAGCCATCACTTTGCAAACGTTCCAGCGCATGTGAAATATGCTCCTCGTTGAATTCATGTCTTTTTAAATAATCTGCAATTTGTCTACTCGATCTAGCTTTTGTTCCAAGGTAACGAATAGCTTTAATATATGCCATATATTTGCCATTCACTTCTATAATCTCGGCAATTAATGAAGAAGTTAAACATTCCCCCTTCATTAATCTATACTTTATGAACATATCTTCGTGCACAACAATAGGTTCTTCGATATGTTCGACGAACAAAATGTATTCTTTATTGTTTTTCCGATCTACTTTCACAGCAGTAATACAATGCTCCAATTGATTGTGAGCAGAATGTAATTCGCTCATCGCTAACATATCCTCCTAAAACTTTTCATTTACAACTTAACTCATAGTATATAAAAATCGCCGTTCTACAATAGAACGGCGATTTCATCAATTATGCTTAAAATTCTTCTTCAAAATCGTCGTCATCATCTTCTGAATGTGCCAAGTCTGTCCCAGTATCTCCATTCAAATCATAAGTTGAACGAATTTGAGTTTCAATGGTTTGAGAGATTTCAGGGTGATCCTTCAAATACTGTTTAGCATTTTCACGACCTTGTCCTAAGCGCTCACCACTGAACGAGAACCATGCTCCACTCTTTTGAACAATATCCATTTCAACACCGATATCGATAATACTTCCTACTTTAGAAATACCTTCACCATACATAATATCAATTTCTGCTTGTTTGAATGGAGGAGCAACTTTATTTTTAACAACTTTAATACGAGTACGGTTACCAACGATATCGTTACCTTGTTTCAACGATTCAATACGACGAACATCTAGACGAACGCTAGAGTAGAATTTCAAAGCACGTCCACCTGGTGTAGTCTCTGGGTTACCGAACATTACGCCAACTTTTTCACGAAGTTGGTTAATGAAAATAGCGATAGTTTTCGATTTTGAAATCGCACCAGAAAGTTTACGAAGAGCTTGCGACATTAGACGAGCTTGCAAACCGATATGAGAATCACCCATATCACCCTCGATTTCTGCTTTCGGTACAAGCGCTGCTACCGAGTCAATTACGATAATATCAACTGCACCACTACGTACAAGTGCTTCAGCAATTTCTAACGCTTGCTCACCAGTGTCTGGTTGAGAAAGTAATAGTTCATCAATGTTAACGCCAAGTTTGCTAGCGTACAAAGGATCAAGTGCATGCTCAGCATCAATAAATGCGGCTTGTCCACCCTTTTTTTGAACTTCTGCAATCGCATGTAGCGCTACTGTTGTTTTACCAGAAGACTCTGGTCCGTAAACTTCAATAATACGTCCGCGTGGATAACCACCAATTCCTAATGCAATATCAAGAGCAAGCGCACCACTTGATATGGTTTCCACTTGCATATGTGTAGATTCACCCAACTTCATAATAGAGCCTTTACCAAATTGCTTTTCAATTTGACGTAAAGCGTTATCTAATGCTGCACGACGATCACTCACTAGATTCACATCCTTCAATATTTATATCTTCATGATAACCTTTTTCTGCCCACTTGCCAACACTTTTTTTCGAACACACATTCGTATTTTTTTCACCTCGTTCCTCATAGCCACTTCTTTAAGCTCCCTAGAACGAAAAAGAACCGTGGCAAAGAATGATCTTTGCTACGGTTCTTCCATAACTATCTCTATTATATACGTTTACAGTTTTTGGAACAAGCTATTTAATTTCAATTATTACACATGTTCCTTAATCGCTTGCCATAATCGATATTGCAAATTTTTCACTGTTTTCAATTGAATGGAATCTCGATCTCCACTTAAAGATAATTGAAATACTTTTGTTTCCCTGCCGCGTGCAGCTATTCCGATGAAAACCATACCGACAGGCTTGCCTTCTGTAGTTCCAGGGCCCGCTACGCCTGTTGTAGACACTCCGTAATCACTATCCAGTAGTTCGCGCACGCGCTCTGCCATAAGCCCAGCAGTCGAGGTGCTAACCGCTCCAGGCGCAGACTCTCCTTCTAAGTGTTCCATTGGTATCCCTAGCAATTTCTGTTTCATATCATTCGTATACGTTACAATACCGCCATCGAAACAATCAGAGCTTGTTGGCACTTTCGTCATTAATAAAGAGAATAAACCACCTGTACAACTTTCAGCTGAGGCAATTGTCAGTTTTTTTGATTGAAGAAGGTGTACAATTTCTACTTCCATTGGAATATCTTCCTGAGCGTATAAATACTCTCCTACGAGTTTATCAATTTCAGTAACGGTCTCATCGATCTTACGGTTTGCTTCAGCAAGACTATCAGCTTTTGTTGAGACACGAATAGAAACTTCACCTTCTTTAGCATAAGGAGCGATCGTTGGATCATCCTGCACCTCAATTAATGGTAGTAACTTTGCCTCGAGATTAGATTCACCAATACCTGCAAATTTAAGAAGACGGCTGTATAAGGGCTTTTCATCTGTCAATACGGTACGTAACCACTCAACAACTGGACCATTCAACATAGTACGCATTTCTTTAGGTGGACCAGGTAGAAGGACGTACATCGTCCCATCTTCAATTAAAGCATTACCAACAGCCAGACCTGCTGCGTTATGAAGTGGCGTTGCTCCGACAATCGAATGGGCTTGCCGCACATTACTTTGTACCATCTCTAAACCTCGTGAGGAAAATAGATGTTCAATTGTTGCCATTGATGGGGCATGTATTTCAAGTTCTCTACCCAAATATTGTGCAAGAACGTCCTTCGTAATATCATCCTGAGTAGGTCCAAGGCCGCCAGTAAACAGCAGGAGATCTGCACGTGTACGTCCGATTTCAATAGCTGAACGAATTCTCTCGGCATTATCACCTACAACCGTTTGAAAGTACACATCTATTCCCAATTCAGCTAATTTCAAAGAAATGTCTCGCGCATTTGTATTTACAATTTGACCCATTAACATTTCTGTACCAACTGCAATAATTTCAGCCTTCATCAATACACCTCATCAACTGTTTATTCTAATAGTTGTAAAATAGTTGTAAAAAAATCTAATAATGCACCCCTTCTATGTTCAGAAGAGGTGCATTACATTATTCCACTGGAATTAATGATTTGTTTTTCAAGAAATAGTCGATACCTGAATAGAGCGTAATTGCAGCCGCAACCCAAGAACAAATAACATCAAATGGGAAGTCGATAAACGCAAAGGGAAAATTATTCAAAAGAATAGCAATAATCATCGTTATTTGAATAGCCGTTTTCCATTTCCCCCAAGTACTCGCAGCAACAACTTTACCTTCAAGTAAAGCGATTTGTCTTAAACCAGTTACCGCAAATTCACGACTAATAATAATGATAGCTATTAAAGCACTTAACTTATCCATTTCAACCAATGCGATCAATACTGCAGCAACTAATAATTTATCAGCTAATGGGTCAAGTAACTTACCTAGATTAGTAACTAAATTGTTTTTGCGGGCAATATAACCATCTACGCCATCCGTACTAGCAGCAATAATAAAAATTAACAAAGCAATTAGTTGAGTATAAGAAATCGTGAAATCAGATACAGTGAACGAGCCTAAGTTCACATTAACAAGCAAGAAAAACATAATAACAGGCACCAAAAATATTCTAGCTATTGTAATTTTATTAGCTAAATTCAAAAAAAACCCTCCAATCAGCCCCACTTATTTCTAATATCGTAGGCCAGACTCCATGACGACCAGTATGTATGTAATCTTATTATCTATCGAAAATTGGTAAATTGCAAATCTATAGGTAATTCAGCTCCACGTAATAAATTCATTACGGCTTGCAAATCATTTTTGCTCTTTCCAGTAATTCGTAATTGATCACCTTGAATTTGACTCTTCACTTTTAGTTTAGAATCTTTAATTAGATTATTGATTTTTTTAGAAATATCTTGTTCAATCCCTTGACGAATTTTAATTTTTTGGCGAACTGCTCCACCAGATGCACCTTCTACTTTTCCATAGTCTAAATTTTTCGTAGGCACACTACGTTTCACCATTTTATCGATTAGAATATCAATCGTATTTTTAAGTTTGTTATCGTCATCACTTAAAATAGTTAGCTCTTCTTTTTCGACTGTAATTTTCGTTTTGCTTCCTTTGAAATCAAAGCGTGTTCCAATCTCACGTTCCGCTTGTGTTACTGCGTTATTTAATTCTTGAAGATCAACTTTTGATACAATATCAAATGAATTTTCGTTACTCATAATAATCCCCTCTCATTAACAAACAAGACGACAGCTATTCAGCTGTCGTCGTATTTTCTACACCAGCTGTGTCTAGTTTTAATAGTATTCTTGCTTTTTCAATATCGTTATCTTCAATAACGACACCATCCAAAGTTGCCTCAATATAACCCGCATATCGCATAACAATATAAACATCTTTCGTTACATCATAGCTAATTGTGTCTCCATCTTGCATACTAGCATAATGAAGTCGCGTTCCGTTTTTACCGCCTTCATATATTTCGATCCAACTAGCACCACCCGATGCAACTAACTTTAAGGAGTATGTGTCTTTCTTAGGACTAACTAAAAACACATCATCTCTACCACTTTTTTCTACAAACGAAATAGATAATGGTGCAATAGTAGGCGTAGGTGTAGGCGTTATAGTTGGAGTTGGAGTCGGTGATGGAGTTATTTTAGAAATATCCGAATTATCGGTAATCTGCTTACCATTCCCACCGGGTTCAGGTGCATCTTCCTTATTAGCGAAATAATACCATATAGCAAAAGCTATTAATGCAATAAAACACCACATGAGCACTGTAAATCCTATTTTTCCGAACTTTTCAGATGAAGCAGAACGCATTCTCTTCGGTTTACGTGCGGGAATTGGTTCATTAATCACTGCTTCAGTAGCAGGCACTTCATCGTGATAATATTTCAATACTTCCTCAGAATCTAACCCAACTACTTCGGCATAATTTTTAATAAAAGCACGAATATAGAATTTACCTGGCAATACATTGTAATCTCCAGATTCTAATGCTTCTAAATAACGTTTTCTAATTTTGGTTACATCCTGTATCTCATCTAAAGACATATTTTTTTCTAATCTAGCCTTTTTTAATACTTCACCTAATTCAGACACATTATATCCTCCTTTCAATTTTAGAATTCTTCAGTATAGTGTGTAGTGAAAGTTTCATAAGTTATTTCTTCATCTGGTGTATTTCGCAATTCAACAATAATATCAAAATGACTGTAATCATAATTTGATTCCCGTATAAAAATGTCTGGATGTTCTATCACTTTCGTGGAAGGCATCGACATAATTTCCTGAATTAAAGAGTAGTGCCGTTCATTAGATCGAATGGTACTAACGATCCCATCAATAATAAAGATATTGTTAGGATCCATTTCTTGATCGGAAAGTTGGCTTCTTACTGTTTGCCTTAATAATGTAGAAGAAACAAATGTCCATCGTTTATTAGAGCATACACTTCCTGCAATAATTGATTCTGTTTTCCCGACTCGAGGCATACCACGAAGCCCAATGACGTAATTACCATCTCGCTTAAATACTTCTCCTAGAAAATCTACTAATAAACCCAATTCATTCCGAGTAAATCTGAACGTCTTACGATCATCTGAGTCGCGTTCAATATAGCGACCATGACGAACTGCCAAAATGTCAACAATGGTTGGAGTTCTTAATTTATTAACAGTAATGTCATCGACCTTCGTTAATAGCTTGCCCAAAAGATCGATTTTTTCATCATCATCTGTTTGTAAAAGTAAGCCACGAGTATGATGATCTACACCATTAATTGTTAAAATATTTACTTCGAGCATCCCTAACAAAGAAGCAATATCACCGAGTAATCCTGGTCTGTTCTTATGTATTGTATACTCCATATACCATTGTTTGTGTTCCAAAACTGTCACCATCCTATGCCATTAAGAAAAAAATATTTATAACCTATTATTTATTCTACAAAATTCAACACTTTCCTGCAAACTTTATGAGAAAACCTTTATCGAAGTCATTCAAGGATGAGCGACCGCGTTTATAAGGTAGAATTTATCGCCAAATAGAATTTGTCCATCGGTACGTCGGAAAATAATAAATTCTATTGTGGTTAAACATCACAGAAAAGCCTCCAATTCAGGAGGCTTTCTGCAGTTCTTAATTGTTGAAGTGAATAATGAGTTCTAGTTACGACTTTTCTGCCAATTTCACCATCAATTTTGCGATGGCATGACGATCAGAATCGTCACCAACATCCCATAATTGCTTCAGAACGGCTTGTTCATTATTTTTTGGGTCAACTCGTTCATCTAGAAATGAACCAATCTCATAAGCAAGGTTAGCAATCGTTTCTTCAGATAAACCTAAAGTTTTCCCTTGCGCTACACGATCCTTCAAAAAATCTTTCCAAGACTCAAACTGATCTAGAACTGATGACATTCAAATCGCCTCCTAGAATTTTGTTTAGCTTCCCGCACAATTATTTTTCAATGAACGAAAGAGGAATGCTAAACTTATTTGTTGATTGTTCTCAACAGATATTATTGTGTGTAATTGCACAATAAGTATGCTGAGACAATAATGCCAACATAGGAAGTTTTGTGTAACTAAGTTAACCAGCCACCATTAGGACTAATAATTTGACCCGTAATATAAGACGATTCCGGCAAGGAAAGGAAGTACACGAGCGAAGCAATTTCATCTGTCGATCCAAAACGGCCGACAGGAATCTCTTGTTCCAAAGCTTCTTTTTCCTCTGTATTGAAATCATTCATCATTTCCGTCTCTACAACTCCTGGTGCAACTGCATTTACAGTAATACCTGATGGAGCAAGTTCTTTCGCTAACGCTTTTGTAAATGCGTTCATTCCACCTTTTGTTGTTGAATATAACACTTCACAAGCAGCACCTGTCATCCCCCATACAGAAGAAACATTAATAACGCGACCGTACTTTTGCGAAGTCATGTGTGGCATAAAGAGTTGCGTGCAAAGGAACATACCCTTTAAGTTGACATTCATTACGTAATCCCATTGCTCTTCTGTCACATCCATCAACATTCCATAATGCGATATACCGCCATTATTAACAATAATATCAGGCTTGACATTCATGCTATCTAATTTTTCTTTCATGCGATGTAGCTGCTCTCTGGAGCTAAGATCAGCTGAAATCGTTATAACTTTCGCTCCAAACGACATACATTCACGAGCAGTTTCATTCGCTTGTTCGTGTGAGTTTAGATAATGAATAACGATCTGATAACCTTCCTTAGCAAAGCGCTTAGCAATTGCAGCACCAATACCACGGCTTCCCCCAGTTATCAATACCGTCATTTCTTGAAACGATCGATTCATTAAGCTTTTGGTGATTCCACGATAGAGATAGCAAGTTGATCAAAATTGAAATGATCTACCAAACGTTGATTAACGTCTGCTAACGTGCACTCCTCATAATATTTAAGCACATTGAACATATCACAATTACGGAATCGGAATTTAGTAAATTCACTCGCGATCGCTTCAGGGGAATTGAGCATTCTTAGATAGCTACCAATTTTTTTACGTTTAATACGATTGAAGTTCTGTTCATTAATACCCGTTTTCAACGTTTGCTTCACATATTGCGAAATCTCTTCAATTAATGTATCTGGCTGAGGTGTGTCTCCGCCAATTACTGAAAATGCGTATTGTTCAGAGCAATTATATTCATAACCAAAAGAATCATAAATCAACTGTTGATCGTATAGACGCTGATAAAATGCTGAACTGCTACCAAAAAGCACATCAAGCATCACTTTGCTAACAACTTCTTGCTTGACAAGTTCTTCACCTGACAAGGTAACTTCTGGTTCTTTGAAGCCTAACATGACTTTAGGTAAAGAAACCGGCAATTGAATAATTTTTTTAGGTTCTTTAATTGGACCTGGTTCAGGCTCAAAGAAACGATTAATATTTTCAATTGGAGTAAAACTTTTACCAGCTTGATTAGCTCGAACTAATTCCAGCATTTGCTCAGCATCTACTCCACCAACAATAAATAACAACATATTAGATGGATGGTAAAATGTGTTGTAACAACGATATAGTGTATCTTTATCAATTTTGTAAATGGATTCAACCGTTCCAGCAATATCTATTGAAATTGGATGTTTTTGATACATGGCTTCAAATAATCCATAATAGACACGCCAATCTGCGTTATCACTATACATATTAATTTCTTGTTCAATAATTCCTTTTTCTTTTTCTACATTTTGCTCCGTAAAATACGGATTTTGCACAAAATCAATTAATGTCATTAAATTCTCATTAATTTGTTCTGTCGCCGAAAACAAATAAACCGTTCTATCGAATGAAGTAAAGGCATTAGCAGCTGCTCCTTGCTTAGCAAAGGTCGCAAAAATATCACCTTCGGGTTCTTCAAACATTTTATGCTCTAAGAAATGGGCAATCCCATCTGGCACTTTAATTGGTGGATTGTTACCAACTGAAAAATGATTATCAATAGAACCATATTTCGTCGCAAAGGTGGCATATGTTTTCTGAAATCCCGGTTTAGGCAATACAACGACTTCTAATCCATTAGGCAGAACTTCACGATATAATGTTTCCTCTACTGCATCATATTGCAAAATATCCATCTTTATACCCCCTGACGATCTCTTAAGAAATAGATCGTATCCAGTTCAACTTGTTGCGCTACAGTCTGCACATCACTAATCGAGATCGCTTGAACTTCTGTCAGTAATTGTTCGATCGTACGATTAGTGTTTGCATATCGATTATTAAAGTCAAAACCAAGCATATCATTCGCACTATCAAACATTTCACGTAATGAATTAGATAACATTGCAATCGTCTGAGACAATTCAACGTCTGAGATATTACCAGCTTTCATCTCGGAAATTTGCTGCTCGATAATGTTCAATGCTTTCTCATAATTAGCAAATTCAATTCCAGATTGAATGGATAATATACCTTTGTGCCCATCTAATCTGGAAGCACAGTAATACGCCAAGCTTTCCTTCTCACGAACGTTAACAAATAGTTTAGAATGAGGATAACCACCTAAAATTCCATTATATACTAATGCAGCGGCATAATTAGGCGAAGCATATCCAGTATTCATTCGAAGTCCTAGATTTAATTTCCCTTGATTCACATCTAGCTGTTCAACAACAGTTTTCACTTCTTCAACGTTATGTTGTACATCTGCACGTTCATATGGTTTAGGAGAACGATCTGGCAGAGTAAAATATTGTTCAATATAGCCGACAACTTCCTCAAGTGTTGTGTCCCCTACGACATAAATGTCTAGTTGAGCTTCTGATAACCACTGTTGATAACGTTCAAATAGTGTTCGTGCATCAACATGTGGTAAATCTTCTAAGCGACCTGCTGCATTAAGGCGATATGGCTCATTCGCACACATCTCTTCCATACAACGTTCAGATGCATAGCGAATTTTATCATTAATAACGGATTCTAATTGTTTTTGCAGAGTCTGTTTTTCTGCATCTACATAAGCCGGTCTAAACTGCCCATTTTCCACGAGTGGATGTGTAACCATTTGTCCAATGTACTTTATTGCTTCTGATAGCAAGGAAACCTCACTTTTCACAAAGCGATCATTAATAACATCCATACGAAATTGTACAAATTGTGTATTGCCACGCTTCGTAATATTAAACCCAAAGCCAGCGCCATATAGTTCATCTAATTGTTCACGCAAGGCAATTGTCTCAGGTTTATTAGCAGTTCCTCTACGTAAAACATATGGAATTAGAGCAGTGGAAGTTACCGTCTCCTCCTGCAATTGTGTACCTGCGAATAAAGTAATAGTAAATGTTTTGAAACGATTTGTAGGTAATACATGTACATTTAAACTTTGTACAGTTCCTTTTTCAAAATTCATTATTATTATGGCTCCTTTCTATAGTAGCCTTCCTTATTATTCTAACTTATGCGAAATGGAAGAAGCAACCACCAGACAAGCTCTGAATGATTGCTTCTTTGCAGCATAATTATTTACAGAAAATATGTTTACCAATTGTCATAATCTGCTGTCTAGTCCAAATCCAACCTGAAGTTGCAGTATCAGGGTTAAAATAATAAATGCAGCCATATGTAGGGTCATTGCCATTAATGGCATCCCTAACAGCTTTCTTCGCAGTTTCATTAGGTGTCAGATAAATCTGACCATCAGCTACCGCAGTAAATGCTCTTGGTTCGAAAATTACTCCGTATACCGTATTTGGAAAATCAGGATGCTTCACTCGGTTCAAAATAACTGCAGCTACTGCTACTTGACCTTCATAAGATTCACCACGAGCTTCACCGTAAACAGCATTCGCCATTAGCTGAATATCATTTTCTGATAATCCTAATAAATTTGATTGACCAGTACTAGTCGAACTAGAATTTCCACTGTTACCTGAGCTAGATCCTGAGTTTGAACCTGATCCAGCAGTCATTGAGGCATTCCACTTCGGAGTTGCTTTGACTAACTTTTGCTTAGTACTCTTACCCACTACACCATCGGATGTTAGACCGAACTCCCATTGAAACCATGTCACAGCATTTTTCGTCTGTGAGCCGAATGCTCCATCAACTGTTCCGTTAAAATAGCCTAAATACTTCAATCTACCCTGTAGTTCACTCACATCAGAACCATATGAACCAACCTTCAATATTGCAGAACTAAAAGTCGGAATAACACCTTGTTCACTATGCTTGTTGTACATGAATAGCGTCGTAAATAGCATTGTTACAATAACGAAAACAGTTATTTTACGTAATTTCATGTTCATTGCGCCTTTCTCCTATTGCATAATCAATAGTCATTTTTGACTTGCACATAGTATGAGAAAAGGAGCTAATTAATATACACATTTAACATTTATTTGGTTACTTGGCATTCCATTGCTCTAGAGAAACGAGTACAGAACGTGGCTTACTTCCTTCATATGGCCCTACAATTGACTTGGCTTCTAGCTGATCAATTATTCTGGCTGCACGAGTGTATCCAATTCGCATACGACGTTGCAACAATGAAACAGATGCTTGTCCACTCTCAATAACAATTTTGGCAGCATCATCGAACAGATCATCATATACTTCATCATAATCATCTAGTTCATCATCAAGTTCTGGAACAATCTCTTCGTTATATTTCACTTCACCTTGACTACTTACATAGGAAACGAGAGCTTCCACTTCTTCATCAGATAAAAATGCCCCTTGTACACGAATCGGTTTGTTCATCCCCATTGGCAAGAAGAGCATATCTCCTCGACCAAGTAACTTCTCCGCACCCGCTACGTCAAGAATAGTACGTGAGTCCACTTGGGATGATACACCAAACGCTATTCTTGAAGGGATATTTGCTTTAATAACACCTGTAATAACATCTACTGAAGGTCTCTGGGTTGCGATTATTAAATGAATTCCCGCTGCACGCGCCATCTGGGCAAGTCTAGCAATGGCATCCTCTACGTCATTGGAAGCAACCATCATTAAGTCAGCTAACTCATCAACAATTACGACGATATAAGGTAAAAATAATGACGCATCATCTTTAACATGTTGATTGTATCCTTCGATATTACGAGTACCTGATTTGGAGAATAATTCATAACGCTTTTCCATTTCCACAACGATTTTCTTTAACGCAAGTGAAGCACGTTTAGGGTTCGTTACTACAGGTGCAAGTAGATGTGGTATTCCATTGTACATATTTAATTCAACCATTTTCGGATCAATCATCAAAAATTTCACTTCATCAGGATTAGCTTTATATAGAATACTAGCAATAATCCCATTAATACAAACTGATTTACCAGAACCTGTTGCACCTGCAACAAGTAGATGCGGCATTTTTGCTAGATTACCAACAATACTTTGTCCTGAAATATCACGACCAAATGCAATAGATAGTTTAGATGCTGCATTCATGAATACTGGAGTTTCCATAACCTCACGCATAGTGACTACGGAAATTTCACCATTAGGAACTTCAATACCTATAGCAGATTTCCCTGGAATCGGTGCTTCCATTCTGACATCTTTAGCCGCTAGTGCAAGTGCTATATCATCTGTTAAACCAACAATGCGACTAACCTTTACTCCTGTAGCAGGCTGGACTTCATATCTCGTGACTGCGGGACCTCTTACAACGTCTAACACCTTCGCACGTACACCAAAACTCTCTAATGTTGCTTCTAGCTTACGACGCGAGTCATACATCTCTACTCCATCTGAACCCTTTTGCATATTAACTGGTTTATTGAGTATGGTAAATGGTGGCATCTGATAAGGGATAGCTGCTGGCTCGGCAATTGCCTCTATTTTCCCCGCGTTGTCTCCATTATTGTTCTCCGTTATGAATACATCAGAGGTAACTGCTTGTCCCTCAGGATAATCATAATCATCACTGCTATCGATAGTGTCATTACTATCGTCACTGTTCATAGGATGTAATTCGTCCTCTTGTGCGACCAGCTCATCTTGTTGATCTAATCTTGCTGATCTATCTTCAAATTGATCAACTTGAGGATACTCATCAAGAGGGACTTGTAGCTCAGAGTGTTCATTCACTTGCCAATCTACATCATGATCAATTTCTTGATCTAGTAGGTGACGGTTAGACTCACTGCTAGTTCTTCCAAGTAGCGCCGCATTGGAATGCTCAGCGAAAATTTCTTCTTGCTCTTCAACTATCTCTTCATATTGCTCAAGTACATGATCATTCGCTTCAAGCTTCTCTTGATGATTCAATTCCCATTCATCGTCATGCACTTCTGTTTGATCTTGATTCCACTGGAAGAAATAAGATTTACGCTTCGGTTTCGTAATCTCAACTTGAATTTCTTCTTGCTCATCATCATCATCGTCTATGTAATGCACATCTTTGCTTACTTTTGATAAAGCTTTTTGTCTAGCCCGAACTACTCCGATTTTTGCTACTACTAATTTAATAAAACGAGTTAACTTCACTCTAATAAAACGAAGCATCTCTACATATGATCTACCAGTAATTAGTAAAATAGAAATAAGATACATTACAATATTAATAATTAGAGCGCCGTAATAGCCAAATAACATAAATAATAGCGAGTATTGAATCGCCCCGACGTAACCACCACTTATAGATAAATCACGAATGGAAGTACCTTGGGCCATTTCTGTGTCAAATAACTGAGAACGAATCTCCTGATCCAATGATTTCATAATCATTGATCCAGTAATTGAACTATTGTCCAATCCCATATACCTTGCATTAATATGAGAAATCGAACTACTTAAAGTTAGTGCTAATAGCAATACGACAATACCTGTTTTCCTCGTACTCCAACCACTAGGCCATGCACGCTTAACCATTACTGCTAATCCAAAGACTACACCTGTAATTGCAAGTGCGAAGTAAAATTTCCCTAGAAAAACACCAAACAATTTCGATAATGCTTGACCAACCGTCGCTTCCCCTGAGAGAGCTATCATCGATATTGTAATAATAAGAATACCGTATACTTCATATTTCAGTTGAGATCCAAACGATCTCTTCTTTTTCCTTTTCTTGGCCAATAAGCTCCCCTCCAACTTCCATTATATCACATCAAAATATTGTGATCTACGAATAAAGATGAGCAGTTAGTATTTAGCTGTATTTTATTAGGTAATAAAGGAGGCACAAAAAGACTGAGCAACGAATTTGCTCAGTCTTTTACAGTATGTCGAATAAGCTACGTTAGCATATTCCTCGTGATCACGAGTGGATGTTTTGAACTACCTCTTAAAATGAAGGTTCAAAACATTCGCTTGTCAGCACCAAGAAGATGCCCCACAGCGAAAACGAGTAGCACAGCGTACGTTATTGGTACGCGAGCACACGCAGGCTTTCGATGGGGGCATCTTCGACGCTGAATAAACTACGTTAGCTTATTCAGCGTGATCACGAGTGGATGTTTTGAACTACCTATAAGGGATTATGCTTCCGGGGGCATACTTCTCATCCAGATAACAATCAAGCGGTGGATTTATTAGGCGAACGATCATGGCATTACCTGTTGTTAAGGGCTTTACTTCCATTAACATTCCTTGGTATACATAATCTAATCGATGATCATTAGGTTTTTGTTCCCCATACACATATTCAACAGGTACAACAGAATATAACATTACACTTGCTCCTCCTTATTACTATTAATTAACATACGAAGTTGTGCTAGGGCATCTCCTATTCCACCTACTTTATCAATAAGACCGTTAGTTACTGCATCCCCACCAATGACTGTCGTACCAATATCTCTAGCCAATTCTCCGGTCTTAAACATCAAAGCCTTGAATGTCTCTTCAGTTATTTGTGAGTGCGAAATGACGAAACGCGTTACTCTCTCCTGCATCTTATCTAAATATTCAAATGACTGCGGAACACCAATAACTAGTCCATTCATACGAATCGGATGTATTGTCATCGTAGCTGTCGCAGCAATAAAGCTTACATCTCCAGATACTGCTATTGGAACACCTATGGAATGTCCTCCACCAAGAACAAGAGTAACTGTTGGCTTTGACATTGTACTAATCATTTCCGCAATAGCAAGTCCAGCCTCAACATCTCCGCCTACTGTATTAAGTATTATTAGCAAACCTTCAATTTTGCTATTTTGCTCAGCAGCGACAAGTTGAGGAATGATATGCTCGTACTTCGTCGTTTTATTATTAGGTGGTAAAATCATATGACCTTCGATTTGACCAATAATCGTTATACAATGAATGTTACTTTCTTGCACGCTTGGTACATTTGCCGATCCTAATTGTTGTATGGCTTGTATCGTTTGATCCACAGTTGGCTTTGTTTCCTCTAGCTTGTTCGGTTCATTAGGTAATTGATCCCCAGTCAGATTCGGAAAAGAATACATCATATGCCTCCTAAACTTTTTGTTGCTTCGTGTAATAACCTCTGATGTAAACAAAAAGTCATTCCGAAAGCTATAAACTAACTTTTTGTAATGCCGTGCTGTAACTTCTTAGGTGGACAATAAGTCACTTTGAAAGCATAACTTTATTATTTATATACTTAGTATGGAGAATTATGCACAATTTATGCTAAATCTTTTAAACAACAAAAAAGGAAAAGAACAATATCGCTCTTTCCCTCTATTGGAGTCTCACACTCTATCACATAACTATAGTTTACTATTAGTAAGGCATAATAAAGTCTTGTGTATAGTAATTCCGATATGCGCCTACTCCAAGTTCCTTATATTCAGAATATAACATGTTATCTCTATGATTCCACGAATTAATCCATCCGGTGTAAACAGCAAATGCATTTTCATAGCCTGAAGCGATATTTTCTCCACCACCAAAATTAGTCAACCCTGCAGCTTTCAAACGAGCTTGAGGATCTAATCCTGCTAAATTTGTATGATCAAGATATTTGTTCGTATACATTTCTTTACTGTGCAAGTATGCAGCTTTTGCAGCTTTTTCATTCCAAGTTAACATGGTTTGAACATTATTTTTGTTACGGAAAACATTCGTAACATCTAATATTTGTAGTTCATAACTTTTATCAATAAGTTCTTGTGTTGCCGTACCTTTTTTACTATAAATTGCATCATATTGTAATATTCCATCTACAACATTATCTGAAAACTTGTCCAAGTAATAATTAGTAGTAATTCCATTTTGTTTATTTTGATAGTAACCAATGGTATTTACTTTAACTTCATTACCGACAAATTTTTTCAATCTTTGAATACTTGAACCTACTAATATTGCATTATCCTTACCCCAAACATTTCTTGAGTTAGAATAGAGCGCTACTACTTTCTTTTCACTAGAAACTCCATACATAACGAATCTATTATAGTCTTTATTATATACATACCAAGTAAAGTTAAATTCAGACGAGTCTTTACGATTTGGCGTGCCCAGCTTGCTAGTTAATGTTGCCTCTGTATCACCGATAGATATATCACGTAATCCGGAAGAATAGCTTACACTAGCTCCTACATATTCTTTCACCGAAGGATACAATTGCTTCATCCGTTTAATAAATACGATAGCTTCCGCTCTATTCAAATTTTCATAAGGTGAATATCCTTCAACTGTAGCGCTAATTTTACCTGTTGATAACTTGGTATCTAATAAAAATTGAATCGATGCTGCGTCATTTTTGTAACTGCCTTGTAGCATTGAATAAACAATATTCGCCACTTGATAACGTTGATATACCGAATTTTGACCACTAAAGTGCCAGAAATTATCCGTAGCAAGGTCAAAGTATGGAATATACCACTTTTCTCCAGACTCTGCTTTTCGAACTGTGAAATCTTCACTATACGCACGTGCAATCATCGCTAAAAATTCTGGTTCAGTAACATTACTATTCGGATTAAAATTGCCATTAGCATCGCCTTTAACAATACCTGCATTGTAGCCCCAATTAATAGCGTCCATTGCCCAATGGTTGTTAGGCAGATCTTTAAAGATGTTATCTACCTTATTTGTCATTGCAGCATTGACATGTTGTGTACTTATTGGAATGACACCACTCAAAAAAACAATTACTGCGATAATTATAAGCAGTTTATTTCCTCTCATTGTCTCCACCTCGTTTGTTATAATTTTGAGTTAATAAACTAACATTTGGATAATAATACCTGATTATTATTCTATTATATGCAATACAAGCAGTTATTCAATTGAATTTCCAACAAATAGGTCGTAAGACATAAAAAAACTAGCTAATGTCTACTCAGTAATGAGTAATATTAGCTAGTAAATTTAGGTGAATGGAATATAAAATTATACTTCCATAATAATTGGTAAAATCATCGGGCGACGACGTGTTTGCTCATATAGGAATCTACCTAGAGAATCTTTTACGTTTGTTTTTAATGAAGCCCACTCATTAACTTTATCGTTCATTAATTTAGTAAGTGTAGAAGTTACGATACGGTTTGCCTCGTCAAGAAGTCCTTCGGACTCACGAACGTAAACAAAACCACGTGAAATAATATCTGGACCAGATAGAATTGTTCCATCTGCTTTGCTTAGTGTTACAACAACGACTAGAATACCATCTTGAGATAGTAGTTTACGGTCACGTAATACGATATTACCTACGTCACCTACACCTAATCCGTCGATAAGTACACGACCTGCTTGAACTTTAGGTCCACGTGCAGCTTGGCCACCTTGGAACTCAACAGTTTCACCATTATCTAATACGAAAATGTTTTCTGGAGGGATTCCAACTTCTTCACCAAGATCAGCATGAAGACGAAGCATACGATATTCACCGTGAACAGGAATAAAGTATTTAGGCTTAACAAGATTAAGCATTAGTTTTAATTCTTCTTGACTACCGTGACCAGATACGTGAACACCTGATACAGATCCCGGTCCGTAGATAACATGTGCTCCAAGACGGAACAATTCATCTACCGTTCTACCTACATAACGTTCATTACCAGGGATAGGCGTCGCGGCAATGATCACCGTATCTCCAGGTAAAATATCTACTTTGCGATGTGTTGAACGTGCCATACGAGTAAGCGCAGACATTGGTTCGCCTTGACTACCAGTACACAAGATTACAACACGATCAGCTGCCATACGATTTACTTCTTCAGGCTCAATAATCATTCCTTCAGGAATATTCAAGTAGCCTAGCTCACTAGCAATCGTAACGACATTTACCATACTACGACCTACGACTGCAATTTTGCGGCGTGTTGCAATCGAAGCATTAATTACTTGCTGAATGCGATGTACATTTGAAGCAAACGTAGCTACAACAACACGTTGCGTTGATTTACGGAATATATCTTCTAGTTCATTACCTACATTGCTTTCAGAAGGTGTATATCCTGGACGTTCAGCATTTGTAGAATCAGATAGTAGAGCTAATACGCCTTTGCTACCGATCGCTGCAATACGCTGCAAATCTGCAAATTGATCATTAACAGGTGTGTGATCAAATTTGAAATCACCTGTATGTACAATCGTACCTTCTGGTGTATCTAAACATACTCCGACTGAATCAGGAATACTGTGATTCGTTTTGAAGAAGCTTGCAGTGATCGTTCCAAGTTGGATTTCACTATCTGCACTAATAAGAATACGTTTTGTATCTCCTAGTATTCCAGCTTCTTTTAATTTCACTTCGATTAATCCTAGTGTTAATTTTGTTGCATACACAGGAACATTTAAGCTTTTCAATACATATGACAAACCACCGATGTGGTCTTCATGTCCGTGAGTAATAATGATACCGCGTACTTTATCCTGATGTTCTACTAAGTATCCAACATCTGGAATTACGATATCAATACCGAGCATGTCCTCCTCAGGGAATTTCAATCCTGCATCTACTACTACAATGTCATCGTTATATTGAACGACGTACATATTTTTACCGATTTCGCCGACTCCGCCTAGTGCAAAGACAAGTAACTTATCTTGGTTATTCTTTTTTGACAAGTGAATCTATACCTCCTAAAGGTTATACCTTCTTTAATTTGTTGTACTAAAATTATCTATTAACAAAAAACGTCAGATGCCGCTCTGACGGAATGTTCAAATTCAATATTTAATTGCCGCACCCATTCACTTAATTCCATTATACATGATTAAAAAGCGATTACACAAGTCAAAGGCAACATTTTCGTTCTGATTTCAAAATATATGTAATAACGACAAAAGCCGATGCCTCTCAGCACCGGCTTTTTAAGGATTTCTATTTAGAAATTTCATTTTTAATTTGAAGTAAATTACGTACAAACTCAGCTTCTGATTCCGTAATTGGTGCCAACGGTAAACGAACTGAACCAACAGGGATTCCCATTACTTCTAGTGCATATTTCACTGGAACTGGATTAGACATAGGATGAGGGCAAGCAAACATACCTTTAAAGAATGGCAGTAATTGACCATGAAGCTTAGCTGCTTTTGTTACGTCGCCAGCTACATAGGATTGAATCATTGATTTCATTTCTTGTCCAACGATATGAGCAGAAACGCTTATAATACCGTAAGCACCTACTGAAAGTGCAGGTAGTGTTGCAGCATCA